>CAJWPJ010000006.1 GCA_913045115.1 uncultured Gammaproteobacteria bacterium
ATGTATATGCCACTCCCAGAAAACATCTAATGTTGGAAATACGTGAATAGAATTACCTGATAATTTTAAGTTTTTATTCAGTGTATCAAAAAAAGTAGGCTTATCAATTACATGTTCTAATACCTGATTTGAAATAATTAAATCGAAAAACTCAAGTTGTTCATGCCATTGATCTGATGAGTCTATAATCTTTATTTTTTTCTCCCAATTATCATTTTTGTATTTTTTTTTTAAATTTAAATACAGCCTAGAAAGATGTGAATTTTCTAATTCGTCATCATAGAAGGTCAGTTCGCTCTCTTGAATGTCAAATGCATAAAAATCAAAGGTAATTTTGGGAAATGTTTTCGATAATACATCAATCATGTATAGAAAAAATGTTCCACTACCGCATCCAACCTCTAGCACTTTCATGCTATTGGGCAAATTACGTTTCTGTCTTATTGTGCTAATAATGCAGTTTGTTAAATGAATATCATTTAGAGTTATGTTTCTATAGTTATATTCTTTATTCATTTTCTCTTGTTGCGCTTAGAGTAGTCTGGGTTATTTTAATTAAAAGTAGGATGCAATATCTCATATCAGTATATTGTTTGAAAATTAGCTTAATTATAACTCATAGAGTGTTTCATTTTACTATAAGATAAGTATACACTAATGGATTCATTAAGGTAAAAAACGTATATTTAGAATCAATATGGGTACTATTTTTAACTAAATCTAGATTATGAAACTTAAAATGTTATTACCTTGGTGGCTGAAGATTCTCTTCAAAATTATTTTGAGTAGATTACCTATTAAATACTCAACGTGGCGCTCAATCTCTATGTTCTCCCATTCACCTCCAAATATCAATGAGTCTGCATCAGCACTTAAAACTATCAGAAGATATTTATCTATAGCGAGAGAATATACTTCTATAGAAAATAATTATAACTGTCTTGAACTGGGGCCTGGTGATTCCATTATCACTAGCTTAGCAGCTAAAAAAAATGGTGCAAAACAATACTGGTTAGTGGACACAGATAAGTTTGCATATACTGATCTAAAGCATCTAATTGACACTTCAATAGACATGGGAATTATTCACAATAATTACAATAAGTTCCGATCCACGGAAGATTTCCTAAAATATAATCAAATTGAATATAAAACAAATGGAATGCAGTCGTATACTGAAATACCAAGCTCATCTGTTGATTTAGCATGGTCAAGATCAGTTTTAGAACATATCTATTTTGAAAATTTTGAGAGCACATTAAAGGAGTTACATAGAATACTCAAACGTAATTCAATAACTGTCCATTCTGTAGATTTCAGAGATCATCTATCTGATAGTATTAATAATTTAAGATTTAACAAAACTATATGGGAGTCTCATCTATTTAGAAATTCTGGATTTTATACAAATCGTTTAAGACCATCTCAAATGATTGATTTGTTCACTAAAAATGGATTCGATGTTTCTATATTTCGACAAGATTTTAATGATCAAGTAAGTTTACCTAGAAATAAAATATCTACAGACTTTAGAAACTTATCTGATGATGATCTTAGAACCACAGGCATGATACTTGTTGCCAGAGCAGTTGATAAGACGAAATATACTTAAAGAATTGTTAAGATAATGTTTATATCTTCCCGTTTAATAAATAAAATGATGATACTTTTGATTATGATGTATATATTGCATGAGGCGAGTTGTATCCTTTTTCAAAGCTCGCTTATGCTTTGCTCTTAGTATTAGTTGAAGCAAGATTTTAAAATTAGGACTTATTAACAAAAATGAACTTTATAATTTTACTACTCACATTTTTATTGGCAGTTATCATATTAAATAATCAATTATTTGATAAAGGAACGAGCTATATGTTATCAGGAATTTTGTCTTTTCTATTTGTAATAATATTAGTTTTTTTTATTGCATCCGTGTTATAGATTAAAACTTATGTCATAATTTATGCTATAGATTAAATCTGGCTCTATGATGACTGTAATCTTTCATCATTTGAACTTCTACATCCTGACTAAGAATATCTCTTATAATAATTTTTTGCTCATTTGTTAACAATCCTTGCATAATTGCCAAACATACATCTAGGCCGAATCTGCATAGCTCTCTTTCGCCAAAATCATGATTTTTTCTGTGAAAACCTATCTCAATTTTTTCTATCGACTCGTCTAATATTCTGGCTACTTCAGCAATTGCTTCGTTTAAACTTTTATTTTTTAATATCAGGGACCAACATAATGCGTTCATGGAGATATAAGTTAATTCCATTTTAGGTCTTGAACCTGCTCCTTTTAAACCAAAAATATTAGCGATATCAGATTTTCTATTTTTTATCTCTTCTGATCTAGCTGAAATCCATTCATTCAGTTCTGAAGTGGGCTCTGTATTTTTTATTTTATGTGCTGAGAACTCCTTAATTAATACCTCAGATAAATCAGGGGTTGGGTTATCCTCATACTTTCTAACTAGCATCTGTTCAAAGACCTTATTATCTTCATCAATCATCAAAAAATTCCTCGAAAAAATCAGAATAATATGTTTCGATTATAATGTGAACAAGAATGCTCGCACAAAAATAAAATTCAGAACCATGTTTCGGGTATATCTTATATCTCTATTCATAGTTATGCCTATCATCTTCTTAATTTGGTACCTGACTAAATAATAATTCAATCTAAAAGCTTGGTAGATTAATTTACAAAGTTTGTTAGCCATAGTGTCTGATAAGGTGCTAGCTCTATCTCTTTTGTGGCATCGTCGACTTTGATATCAGATAGTAAGTCGTGCCAATTATCAAAGCCAGCTAAATTTATATCCAGTAAGCTGATATTAGTGACTGTGTCTGTAAGATTTGTTATACAAAAAATACTTTGTTTTTTATCTAAACTCTGCCTCCAGATTCCATATAATTTATTTCCAAGATGGAGTGTAAATTGAACTGCATTTGGATAAAATGCTGTCTGTTTTTTTCTGATTTGAATGAGTTTTTTCAATTCATTGAAAATAGCTTTATTTTTTGTATTGCCATTCAAGGATTGGATATCAGTATATTCAATCTTGCCTCTATTTAGCGATCTATTTTGTTTTGTAGAATTATATAAATCATAATCATTATGGCTTCCAAAAAGACTATGGATATAAAACGCAGGAACACCCGCTAATGACAACATTATTGTGTATATACAAATAAACCTCTCAACATTAAGTTGTCTCTCTTTAAGAGATGAGCTGTTCAAAACTAAAAAAGAATTTTGCACTATATCTGTCGTAGACAATAAAGAACTCGAGCGTGTTATAAAAAATATTAGACCCGTTATAGTTAAATGTTAAGAAGTTTATTGATTATAAATTTCTAGGAATCTAGATATTCTCTCTACTGTCCTTTTTTTACCAAGCAAGAAACATAAATCATCAATTGAGGGTGCGTTTAATTTCCCAGTAGTAGAAAAGCGAATGAGGGGGCCAATATCTTTGAATTTGAGCTTCAAATCTTCGCATGTAGATTTTACACAAGCTGATATAGATGGTTTATCATTAAAATCTACAATAAACAATTTAGCTATTATGTCTCGCAATATTCTGTTAGTTTGATCTTTGTCATACTTAGATATAATCTCTAAGTCGTAATCAATTTCATTTTGATAGAAATATGAGACACTATTAGCTATATTTTTAAGTGTGTACTCCCTTTCTATTCCAAGCCTAAGAATATTATGCAAATAATCATTGTTCTCTGGAGAATCAGAAAGGTCCATTTCCTGTAGATAAGGTAATATTTGAATGGCTACTTTTTCTATATCATCATTTTTAATATAGTGTTGATTCAACCAATTTAACTTATCAATATCGAAAGTTGCAGCTGATTTTGTAATACGCTCTAGACTAAAATGCTCAAGAAGGTCCTTAGTGGAAAATATTTCTTGGTCTCCATGTGACCATCCGGTTTTGGCTAAATAATTTATAATAGCATCTACTCTATATCCTTCTCTAAGAAAATGGTTTATATCAATAGCGCCATGTCTTTTTGATAATCTTTTTCCATCTATTCCGTGTATCATTGGTAAATGAGAAAATGATGGAACATCTGCTTTAAATGATCTAAATAAATTAATCTGTACAGGTAAATTACTTAAATGATCATCACCTCTGACCAAGTGAGTAATGCCAAGATCAATGTCATCTACTACAGATGTAAGATTATATGTAGGCACTCCGTTTGATCTAAGTACAACTACATCAAAGAAAGTTTTTGGGTCAAAAGATATCTCTCCGTGAACAGAGTCTTTAATATTTACTGCCTGATCCCTTTGGTTTCTAAAACGAATGACATGACCATCCTTGTTCAATCTATTATCATACTGAATACTTAAATCTGTTTCTTTTGTTTTTTCGTTTACTTCAACCTTGTCATAATATGCTAAATCTTTGTTTAACAACTCTTCAATTTTATCAATATAATGATCAAACCTATGCGACTGATAAAGTATATCGCCATCATGGTCTAAGCCAAGGTGATCTAAAGCAGATATAATTGAATCTTTGAATTCCTTTGTGCTTCTCGATGTGTCAGTATCATCAATTCTGAGGAAGAATTTACCATTATTTTTTCTAGCGTATAGCCATGAATATAGTGCTGTCCGAACTCCTCCTATGTGAAGCCATCCTGTTGGACTGGGAGCAAATCTAGTAACTGGATTCATAGAGTCATCTTAAAGTTATTAATTACTGCACCAGGTAGTCTTGCGCTTGAAGTTGATCGTTCTTCATATGAACCAGAATCAATCAACAACTCCCTTTTTTCTGTAAGCCCTATCAAGTTATCACCTAGCATGCTGTATACGCTATCATCGAATCTCATAGTATTAATTGGAGCTACTAATTCACCAGCCTCAACAACAAAACAACCAAATCTTGTTAGACCTGTCATTCTTCCATTATTACGATCGGAAAAATTTAAGTACCAGAGATTGCTTATATATATTCCACTATTAATTGTGCTTAGGATTTCATGTTCCGCTATTTTTCCAGGACTCATATCAATGGAACTTGGATACTCCGATGTGCTGGATGCATTGTGATCAACTGAATACTCAAGAGATGATCTAGGAGAAGTTAATGATTCAGAAAATTTTCCATTACTGATCATATTTATTGTTTCAGGTTTTATGAATCCATCTGAGTTAAAGTTTGCAGATAAACCATCTTTAATATTTTCATCTATTGATACTGATTGATGAAGAGATTTCTCCCCTTTGTTGAGTAGATGAAGTGGGCTAGTTCCTATTTTATTTGCCTTATAACTAAATCCTCCCCATGACATCATATCTAATATCTCATTGAGAGCAGATGGCTCAAGGTATACTGTATACTCTCCTTTTTGGATCGTTTGCAGCGGTTTAGATAATATACTGAGTTTTTTTATACCTTGTTCAAGGATTAAATCAAAATCATCATTACTCCAATTTTTTGATGAATAATTAAGCTTGATAGCATTATTACTTTCATTATAAATGGAATAATCAAAACTAAATGAGTAGTCGCTATGCCAGTTAAATTGACCGAGGGAATTTGCTAACCCAGTATATATATATCCTGATGAATAAATTCCAACTAAGTCCAATGATTTTATCTTACTAAAAATATAGTCTAAGTTCTCTCTATCATCAAAGACCTGTTGAATTGAAGAAACATCTGTAGACTTAATAGATGTTGAAAACAAAAGATATGGATCTTTTGGAAGATCTGGTAACTCTCTTCTCAAATAATTTAAAGTTCTTATGAGTGTTGCTAAGTCTCTTTTTAGACTTCCGTTTAGTCTTATGTAAGATTTTAGATTTCTTTTTTCACGATTTGATAAACTTAGAGATACTGAAATCTGTTTAACGCTTCCAGGTTGTCTAATCTTGCCTTTATTTAATCGTACGAAACTAGATTCTTCAGCATCAAAATTTATGATCAAGAACTCATCACTTTGGATATTTTTGAATAACTCTTTAACAATACTTTGAAAGTACTCTTTCATTACTCTCCACCGAATATGTCTATATTTTTGAAAAGGCACGGAGGTGTTGCATGCCCAACAAATATAGTTTGATTTGGCTCACCCTTACCACAATTTGCTGTACCAAGAATTGAAAATGATGACTCGTCACCTACCATTGAGAGATTATGCCAAAACTCTTTAGTTATCCCTCTATAATTAGGATTTTTTACAACTGTTTTCACTTCCCCATCTTTAATTATTGTTCCTTTTTCACAACCAAATTGAAATTTATTTCTATAATCATCGATAGACCAAGAATTATTAGTCTCTAGTAAAATTCCATCTTCAATGGAACTTACCATTTCTGGAAAGGATGAACTTCCTGGCTCTAGGTTAATATTACCCATTCTATCTATTGGTGGTCGATTCCAACTTGTAGCCCGCGAACATGCCACATGCTGTTGATCAGCTCGTTGTGCAGAATAATAACTTCCTATTGGTCTTTTTAAGATGCCATTCTCAATTAAGTACTGCTTTTGAGCAGCAGTCCCATCATCATCATAATTATAGGTCGCTAACTCAGAATCTTGCGATGGATTAAAAGAGATGTTTAGTTTATCTGAGCCATACTGATAAGTTCCAAACATACTAAGATCAACAAAACTTGAGCCAGCATAATTTCTCTCATCCCCGAGAATCCTATCAAGTTCTAGGGGGTGCCCTATCGATTCATGAATCTGTAAAATCATTTGATCAGGTGCTATTAAGGCATCGATATTACCACTTGGACAATTAGGCGCCATTGATAATTCAATTGCGTCATTTGCAATTTGTTTCGCTTGATTAATTAAGTCTGATTCTTTGAGAAAGTTATAACCTATTTGCCTTGCATGAGCATGGCCTCCAAAAGTCCTAGTTTGAATTTGTTTCTTGTATTCTGCACAAGCAACCAATTGAGGTAAAATATATGAAATGTTTTGTCTAAACTTACTCCCATTGGTATCAGTAAAGAGCGTTTCTAGTTTATTATACCTAAAGCTCGCTCCCCAATTAGAGATAGTTGGTTTGGATTTGAGTGACTTGTTAATTTCCATAAGATAATCAACTTTGTCTTTGTTGGATTCTTTCGACCAGCCATCTTTTTCATGAGTGAAATACTTACCATTGTCAATTGAGCTATCAGGTGGCGCAGGTGTATGAATTAACTTTCCCGAGGAATAATAAGCCCATTTTTTTGCCTCTTCAGTTGCTATTAATATCCCTTTTTTTGTGAGATCGCTTGTGGCGCTATATCCATAACCTCCATTATGTATCACAGTAACCATGAGACCCTCATCTTCAATAATCTCTATTGGCTCAAGAACATTTCTAGTGACAGAAATAATATTTGTGTATTTGTTTACGAACCTAAATGAGCAATAATCTACATTAGGGAGATACGTGTTTATCTGAGTGAGAAATTCGTTTTTCATGATTAAATAAGAAATACATTGTATCATTTAAGTGAAATTATGCATAAGATTTATCCACTATTACAAAGTAGCGACTTCCCTTATATTGAGAGAAATGACCTTACGATATTACAGGTTAATCTTGGTTATAAATGTAACCAGAGATGTCTCCATTGTCATGTAAATGCCGGTCCGAACAGAACTGAGATGATGGATAAGATCAATGTTGATCGCGTTATACATTTTGCTAAAGAAAATAATATTAAAACAGTTGACCTTACTGGAGGAGCTCCTGAGATTAATAAATATTTTACATACTTAATTGAATCATGTACAAGAAATGGTATTCATGTGATCGATAGGTGTAATTTAACTATATTGAATGAAAAAGGAATGGAAAGTTTACCTATTTTTTTAGCAGATAATAAAGTAGAAATTATTGCATCATTACCATGCTATAAAGAACAAAATGTCAACAAACAACGTGGTAAAGGTGTGTTTGAGTCTAGTATTGCAGCATTAAAAAAATTGAACGCCCTTGGATACGGATCTTCGAATCAATTGACAGTGAACTTGGTGTACAATCCACAAGGTGCAGAGTTGCCTCCTGATCAACAAAAATTAGAGAAAGAGTATAAATTATTTCTCAATGAAAGTTTTGGAATTAAATTCAATAATCTTTATACGATAACAAACATGCCAATCAATAGATTTGGAAGCACACTGGTTAGCAAGAATTTATTTAAAGATTACATGAAGCTTTTGAAGCATTCATTCAGTGAAAAAGCACGTGAGAATGTAATGTGTAAGACCATGATTAGCGTAGACCCATATGGATATGTTTATGATTGCGACTTCAATCAAATGCTTAATATTCCATTATCTAACAATAGAATTCATATTTCAGAGGTCAACCAACATTATCTACGTAAAAGACAAATTGCTACAGCAGATCATTGTTTTGGTTGTACTGCTGGGTCAGGCAGCAGCTGTGGAGGATCGCTAGTCTAAATGAAATACTCAATAATCTTGCCCACGCTAAATGAGGAGATAGCACTTAGTTCAATGAAGAATTGTATTAAAGCCCTAAAAATAAAATTAGGAGCTGAAATAATAATTGTTGACGGCAGAAGCACTGATGATACAAAAGATATTGCCAAGTCTCTAGCCGATAAAGTATACGATAGTAATCGATCAAGATCATTACAGTTAAACAAAGGTGTAATGCATGCTACTGGAGAATATTATATCTTTCTTCATGCAGATACTATTTTAGATGATAATGCCATTGACAGTATTTTGAGTATCAGTGAGAATTTTGAATGGGGGTTCTTTAAAATAAAATTGGATCAAAAAGCCCTTAAATATAGTTTTTTAGCATATTGTATAAACCTAAGAAGTAAGTTATTCAATTATTGTACTGGTGATCAAGTTCTGATAGTAAATAAAAGTATTTTTCATAAAGTAAATGGCTACAGAGAAATTGAATTGATGGAAGATATTGATATAACAAATAGGTTAAAGAAAATATCGGATCCTGTTATCTTAACCGGAAATGCGATAACGTCATCAAGAAGGTGGGAAAAATATGGCTATATTAAAACTATCTTACTAATGAGGTTATTACGAGTATTGTATTATTTAGGTATCAGTACAAAAAGTTTAAGAAAAATCTATAGATGAGTTCAGTTTTAAACATTCTTGCTAAAAATCCCGAGGGAAGTGATTGCAAAACTAGGTTAAGTGGATTATTGACAAAAGATGAAAGAATTTTTTTATCAAAAGAGATGTTGAAAATAACATGCGGTGAGATGTCGAGTATAGATGTAGACAAATTTTTGTACTTGTATCCAAATACATCCGGAGACTTTGTAAAAAATCTATCTTCTGATTATGGCATAAAAACGCTTCGTCAACCTATTGGTCCTTTAAGTAAAAAAATATATACGGCCCTTGAGTCTAGGAAAAATAAATTTGAAAAACGCGTTGTGATTGGGTCAGATATTCCATCATTATCAAAAAGTGAAATTTATGATTGTCTAGATTATTTAGATTATTGTGACCTAGTTCTCGGACCATCTAAAGATAATGGTTTCTATCTTGTGGGAGTAAAAAATCAATCCCATGAATGCTTCAAGAGTATGAATTTAAATGAAATTCATGCGAATGATATAACTGATATCTGCCGAGCTAAAAAAATTAAATACAGATTTCTTAGAGTATTAAAAGATATTGATACTCCAGATGATTTGTTGAATTTATAAACTATTTTTTGTATAAATCGTTTAACTTGACGTATTTAAGATAAGTATTAAACATAGTTGAAAAAGCAACTCTGAAACCATTTTTTCCCTGAAATATGCCTCCACTGATGATTAATTTTTTGAACAAAGCCCAGAGCGCTCTTACAACAGGTCTGACGTTTGAAGGTTTTACCCCGTTTGAAAAAAGTTGTTTTGCACTCAGTGTGCTTCTATAATTCATTTTATCAATCCATTCTTCCATTGATTCATAGGTATTATGCATGATATGCGCATTGACCTTCATTGTGCGTTTACTTTGAACGGCCGCATGATCCAGTCTTGGATCATAGTTAACTTTTCTTCTATCGTAGAGTCTAGTTACATAATCAGGATAAAAACCAGCAGCCTTGATCCATTCATCTCCGCAGTAGTTTTTCCTTCTAAATGCAAAACTATCATAACGGTCATCAAGATGATTCATGCCATTAACATGGTCAATTAAATCCTGTTCAAGACATTCATCTGCATCCAAGCTAAACACCCAATCATTAGATGCATACTTTGACGCCTCTTTCTTTTGTGGCCCATCGCCAAGGAATGACTGTATGTATACTTTTGCGCCAGCTGACTCAGCAATTTCTCTTGTAGCGTCTGTGCTCTCTGAATCCAAGACGATTACTTCATTGGAAATAAGTTTTAAACTCTCCACAGCACGCAGAATATATTTCTCTGCATTTAGTGTGATTATAGTTCCGGATATCTTCATAATCTATTTAGTAAGTGTTTATTAGTGTTTCAAACTTGTTGAAATGACTGAGATAATCATAATGCGCATTTACAAACTTAAAACCGTTTTCAATGATTTTCTCTCTCAACTGTAAGTCCTCTATAATCATATCAATTTTTTCCTGAAGATCATTATAATTCTTTGTGTGAAATAAAAGCCCATTAGATTTGTGCGATATAATCTCGGGAACGCCTCCGGCATTACTTCCAACAACAGGTACCTTCATATACATAGCTTCAGCAACAATTAGACCAAATGTCTCTTCATACGTAGGCAGAATGATTAAGTCAAAAAAAGGCATATAACTCATTGGTGATTCTAAGAATCCTGTATATGAAATTAGACTCGATATATCATAATTATCTGAGATGCATCTGAGTTTATTTTTATATTTTTCATCCATACAATGGCCAATAATACATAATTGGATCTTGTGTTTACTTTTTTTAATCGCCTCTAATGCTAAATGTTGTCCTTTTTGCTCTTCAATTCTTGAAAAAATACCTATTGTAAACAGAGATGGGTCCATCTTTTGTTTGTCAAAAAATTCTTTTTTATTAATTGATGGTTTTACCTTTGGTTCACAAATGCCGTAGCTAAGAATGTGTACTAATGAACTATTTAATGGTAAATATTTACAAGCTTCATAATAAAGTTTTTTGGTAATTACTAAATACAGGTCGACTTTACTATATATAAATTTATGATAAATTGATTTTTTATGTCTTGTTAACTTCATTTGTCTATAAAATACTAATTTGATGTTCCTAGGTGTGAGAATTTTTAAAAGAACTCCTAATAAGATGTCTTTTGTCCAACTCACATGAATCCAGTCTATCTCGTTTTGCAGGATGAATTTTCTTAACGTAACGAAATTACGAATATTTTTTAGTAGACCATATCCTTCACATTCAATTTTTTCATCAATATTTTTAGAAATATATGAATTTTTTACACATGCTACATGAAAGCCCTTTTGTTTCTCATAATGTTTAATAAATTTAAGAAAATAAAGCTCTAATCCACCTTGATCGGGAGATGTGCATATTGCTAACAATCTATTCATAATCATATATTTTTTGGTTATTATAGTCTTATTGTTAATTTTTGAACAAAGAATAATTTATAAATTGCAAGAATTCTTGGTGTATCAAAATTATGAAAAAACTTCTAGCGGTTAGAAATGATAAATTAGGCGATCTGATACTTACTTTGCCAGCTCTGAAAATTATCAAATCTTCTGTGCCTGATATAGAAATAGACTTGCTTGTTAACGACAAATATTCTGATATCCAATTAATTACCGATTACATAGATAACGTCATTTGTCTAAATGATAATCTAATTGAAGATATAGCTTCGAGAAATTATGACTACTCAATCAGTTTCTTTTCTACATTTAATACTGGTTATAAGCTGTGGAGATCAAATATTAAAAAAAGGTATGCACCCGCTACAAAACTAGCACAAGTTTTTTACAATAAAAAAATTAAACAAAATAGATCAACGTCACTTAAGCCTGAGTATGAATATAATAATGATTTAGCAAAATATTTTTTAAAAGATAACTATTACCGATTAAAGTCCCCTGACAACTCATATATTTCATTAAAGAAAACTGATGATGCTTCTGCTAGAACAAAGAAACTTATTTTTATTCATCCTTTTACTGGAGGTTCATCCAAGACGCTTTCTTGTGATGACTTTATTAGTTTATGCATAGAGCTTAATAAATTAAATAACTGTAGTTTTATTCTACATTGTGATTCTAGCGACTATCAAAAATGTTTAGAACTAGAGAAAAACGCTAGTAACCTAGATATAAAGACCATATCACCAACAGGAAATTTACCTAAGATGTTCGAGAATATAAATCAATGTGATCTATTCATAGCTGGGTCTACTGGCCCGCTTCATGTTGCAGCTTCGCTTAATAAAAAAACTGTTGGATTCTATCCAACAAAAACTTCTTCTACACTACTCAGATGGGATACAATAAATAATGGTGAGAATAAACTATCTTTTAGTGATGTTGGTAATGATGATAGATATATTAAAATAGACTTATCTAAAACAGCTAGATTGATAAATGAAAATTTACTGAATTAATCGGGTCACAGACTGGCAAACAGAATCAACTGATATGTTATTGAGGCAATTCAGGTGCTCCAACGGACACACTCTTTTGAAGCAAGGGCTACAACTTAAATTTTGATAGATTATAGCTCTTCTATCATTTGCGGTGAGAGGTGGAGTATATTCAGGTGACGATGATCCATAAATTCCCACTATAGGTTTGTCAAGTGCTGCTGCAACATGCATTAACCCCGAATCATTTGAGACGACACAAATTGATTGACTTAAAATAACCGTAGCCTCTTCAAGTGTCGTTTTTCCAATCAAATTAATATAGTTATCATTTTTCATTTTATCAGCTAATGATGTTGAGAATGCATGTACTCCAACAAAAACTACTTGGTAAGTCCTTTGTAAAATGTTTGCCAAATCAATCCATTTTTCTGTTGGCCATTTTTTTGCAGGTCCAAACTCTGCGTCAGGACAAAAAACGATATAACTTTTTTTTATCTCAAATTTATTTAGCACTTCCATATTACTGTCTTTTAAGGTTATATATGGTTCATACTCTGATATGTACTTAGCACCTATAAGATTTAAATATCTATTTGCCATACCTTCCTTTCGATCTATTTTACTGATTACATTGTTTACAAGGCCATATCGAAATTCGCCCAAATAGCTTACTCTGTGTTTAATTTTTGCAACAAATGGGATTATTGAGGATTTCAGACTATTAGACAGAATATAACAATGGGAGTAATTGTTTTTCCTAAGTTTATATCCTAGGTTAATTCTATAGATTAAAGACAGTTTTCCGTGCCTAGTATCAGAAGTAATTACATTTGATACATTAGGAAAATATTTAGCAATATCAACTAGATTTTTATTAACTAACAAATCAATTTCTGAATCTTTATGTGCTTTCTTTAAAACGTTAATGAGAGAAATACTTATTACTAAGTCACCTAGCCATGCAGGAGCTACTATGAGAATTCTTGTGTTATTCATTTTATTTTTCAGAGAGAAAAGATAGGTAAGAATTTACACCGTCTTCCAATTCGGTTGAAGTACCTTTATACCCAGCTTTACGGAGATTTGTCAAATCAGCTTGCGTATAAGCTTGATATTGTTTCTCCAGTCCATCTGGGAAGTCAATATACTCTATGTGCCCGGATTTGAAATAATCTATCACACTATTTGCGACGTCGTTAAATGTTCTACTTTTGCCAGTCGCAACATTATATATACCTGAAATGAGGTTATTCATAAACCAAATCTTTATATCAACAGTATCCCTGACATATACAAAATCTCTTCGCTGTTCACCATCGCCATATCCATGACTTCCTCGGAATAAATTTAGTTTTCCTTGTTTTTTTATCTGATTATAAAAATGAAATATTACACTACTCATGACACCTTTATGCTGTTCATATGGTCCGTAGACATTAAAATATCTGATTCCAACAATCTGGGATTTGATTTTTTCAAAGTTTTTTCTGACATAGTTATCAAAGAGAAGTTTTGATTCAGAATAATGATTAAGTGATGATTCATGGGCTTGATTTTCTATAAAAATATTACCATCACCGTACACTGATGCAGACGAGGCATAAACCATATTGATATTATTATTTGCGGCATACTCTAATAGCTGTTTGGAATAATTTAGGTTTACCTCCATTATGTAATCTCTATCAGGCTCAGTGGTTTTCGAACAAGCTCCTAAGTGAAAAATATAATCAATTTTATCTCTATACTTTTCATTTAATAAATCTGTGAGAAACGTATCGTGCCCGATGCAATCAATAATATTAATGTTTTCAATATTCTTAAATTTATCCGTATGTCTGTCTAGCTCTTCGACAACCAATACTTTTTTATTCAACTCGAGTAAAGATCGAACAAGATTTGTCCCTATAAAGCCTGCTCCACCAGTAACAATAACCATACAGTGAATGATACATGATTTTTGATTCAATTATAATATTACTAAATAAAACTATTGTTATGTTATCGTCATAGCTGCTACAATTACTTTTTCTAAAATGAAAAGATCACAAATACTTGTAGGTATAATTATGGGATCGCAATCCGATTGGCCGATCTTGAAACATGCCTCTGAAACACTTAGTAGTTTATCTATCAAGCACGAGAAGCAAGTAGTATCTGCGCATAGAACTCCAGACCTTTTGTTTAATTATGCTGAAAAAGCTCATGAGCGTGGCATAGAAGTTATCATCGCAGGAGCGGGTGGCGCAGCGCACCTTCCTGGTATGACTGCAGCAAAAACACATATACCAGTAATCGGCGTCCCTGTGAAAACAAAAGCATTAGAAGGCAAAGATTCTCTTCTATCGATAGTTCAAATGCCCGCAGGTATACCCGTAGCAACTGTAGCAATTGGTAAAGCTGGTTCAGTGAATGCTGGTTTACTAGCAGCATCTATTCTGAGTCTAAAATATCCACAAATAAACAAAAAACTTTTGGACTTTAGAAGAAAACAGACAAAACGCGTCTTGAAAACAACAAAACTTACCTGATGAAAATAGCTATTTTTGGGGCAGGACAACTTGCGATGATGATGATTCAAGGAGATCATGCAAACCATCATGACTATGTAGTTATTGATCCTACTACTAACCCACCAGCAAGCCGCTATGGAAAACACATACAAACTGAATATGATGATGAGGATACTCTAAAGAGGATTAGTGATGAATGTGATCTAGCGACTATTGATTTCGAAAATGTGCCTGTGGAAGCAATGAGAGAATTAGAAAAACATATTTGCGTTCATCCAAATTCAAATGCTCTAGAAATTTGTCAAGATAGACTCAATGAAAAAAAACTTTTCTCAGACTTAGGAATAAGAACAACAATGTTCGATAAAATTAATAGTTTAGATAGCTTGAATAATAGTATAGAAGATCATAAAAGCTACATTCTAAAGTCAAGAAGATTTGGTTATGACGGGAAAAATCAATATAGAATAAATCCCGGCGATAGAATCAAGACTAATTTAATTTCACAGGAGTGTATTCTTGAAGAATTAGTTGATTTTGAATCAGAGGTGTCTTTAATTTGTGTAAGATCAATCAAAGATGAAGTTTTGTTTTATCCTCTTGTGGAGAATAAACATAATGATGGAATTTTGAGTATAAGCGTTTGTCCAAGTAATTATAATGATTTACAAAGTGAGGCAGAAAAAATAGGCAATAAACTACTTGTGTCCATGAATTATGTAGGAGTACTAGTCATAGAATTTTTTGTGACGAGCGATAGAAAATTAATTGCAAATGAAATGGCTCCTAGAGTACATAACTCGGGTCATTGGACAATAGAGGGTGCAAATATAAGTCAGTTTCAAGCACACATCAATGCTATATCTGGTGGAATAGAAAAAAATCAAATTATCAGTTATAAGCCGTCAGCTATGTTTAATATCTTGTCAGAGTTTGTGACTGAAGATAAGCTGTGTTTGCTTAAAGAAAAATATAATGTTCATGTTCATGATTACCACAAAAGCGAAAGGATGGGTCGAAAGCTAGGTCACATAACTTATACATGTGACAAGGATGGCCAGCTGTCTGAGGATATAAGTGCTATAAAAAAAATTCTTCAGTGACTTCTTTTACCGTCAAATACGCAAACAAAGTAACATCCCTTATTACCAGCGTGAACTCTATGGAAATCTCCATCTTTGATTAATACCGTGTCGCCCTCTGCCACATCAAATTTTCTTTCATTAATTTCCATTTGTCCGCTACCTTTTACAAAGAAATATATCTCTTCTTGGCCTGGGTGTTTATGACCTGAGGTGCTTTTATTTGGATGAAGATCTGTACTGCTAAGAACAAGGTTTTTTAGTTCAGAATTATCACATACTTTATAGCGATCGTCCTCTTTTGCTATGATGCCTCCAATGTCATTAATATTATATTTATTCATAATTACTTCCTAAATTATTATCATATCAAAAATTAGTATTGTAAATATAAACAAGCATGAATCATGCCAACTTAACTTTAATGTCACCCCTATCAACTATCTCGTTTTTATCATTTAAATATAATACTCTAGGCTTATGATTCTCATACTCGTCAACCGAAAGGTCAACATATGAGCAGATAATTACCTCATCCTTCGGATTAATTTTATGACAACAAGCGCCATTCGCACATATTTCTCCCGAATCTGCGGGGCCTGGGATAGCATAAGTCGATAACCTCTCTCCATTAGTAACGTTGTAAATATCAATTTTCTCAAATGGTAATATTTTAGCTGCATTTAGAATTGAAATATCTATGAGACAAGAGCCTTCATAATCAATATTTGTGCTAGTAATAGTAGCTTTGTGCAGTTTAGAGTGTAGAAATCGTCTTTTCATAGTGCGTATAATACTATTTTTGATGAGTTAATTTAACTATATTTGTATATTATCTATGAGGCGAATATTCCCAGCAGTATAGGCAATAAATAAAGAAGAGTTATTAAGTTGTCCATTTGCAAGCTCTAGAGTTTCATTTTCCCTGTGTTCAAGATATTCGACATCAATATCATATCTCTCTATTTCTATCAAAGCATCTTTTTTAATATCTGCAAATTCATTTCCATCAATCATTTGATGACGCATATTTAAAAGTACATCGTAAATAATCTTTATCTTTTCAAGTGATTCATTATTTAGCCTTTTTAATCGTGAGCTTAGTGCAATATTATTACTTCTTACAGTGTCAACCTCAATAATTTCCAAATTTGAAAAATATGTTTTTGCGATATATTTTATTAATAATAATTGCTGATAGTCTTTCTTCCCAAAACATGCAAAGTGTGGCTTTATTGTCTCAAATAGATGTTTGACTATCTTATAAACACCTAAAAAATGATCTTCACGTGTTTGCCCGCACAGATAACGCGTGAATTTTGGCAAATCAATACTTTTCTCTATTTCAATCTCATGTGAGATATCTCCATCAGGAACATATACGATATTTATATGATTTTCTTTACATACATCAAGATCATCATCTAGCGCTCTTGGATAATAATCATAGTCATCACTATTGTTAAACTGTAGTGGGTTAACATATATGGAGGATATTTTGATTGTATCGTCAGGAGCAGAAGCAAATAATTCTTGATGGCCTTTATGAAGATTTCCCATTGTGGGTATGAGACTAATCTTGTTCCCCTCTGACCTATGCTTTTCAATAATTTTTGAAAGGCTCTCCTTGTTATCAACAATCAGCATTACTGTAATCTTTTTTTAAAATTTATGATTTTTTTGTCGAGTGATTTTTTTTCATTAGTCGTAAACATATCAATTTTATTAAAACTTATGCCAAGAAGGTCATAAATTACAGCAACCTGGCCATCTAATCCGTTGCCTGACCCGATACCAATCACTGGAGCTTTACAGTTTTTACTTATCCTCTTAGCAAGTGTGTTTTCAATACACTCCAATAGAATGATGGGCGCGCCCGCTTGATCTAACTCTATAGCAATATCATATAATTTTTTTGCTTCTGATTTAGTTTTTCCATATTTTCTATATCCAGATTTAGATCTAATTGTTTGAGGAAGCAGCCCTATGTGCGCACATAAAGGGATTTTTTTTGTTAAAAGATAGTGAGCGATATCCATGTTATTAGCATCTATTTCGATTTTTATGAGATCGGCAAGGCCTGACGAACTTAACTTTAAAGCATTTTTATATGCGATATTTTTTGTTTCATATGTATTACTTGGTAGGTCAGCCATTAAAATAGATCTCTTTACACCGGATCTTACACACTTCGCGTGATAAATTATTTCATCTAAAGAGACATTGTGAGTTGTCCTTTCCCCTTTTATGACCTGTCCTAATGAGTCTCCTACCAACATTATATCTACTCCTAGGGACTCGAGGTATTTACTCATACTTGCGTCATAGGCAGTTATACATGATATTTTTTTTCCGCATTTGTATTGCTTTAATAACTTATTAAGTTTGCTCATGGTTATAAAGAAGATGGATTAAAATATTTCTTACCATTTATGTTTGAGGATATCTCTTCTATAAGCATTTTATAGTCAGTTTCATTATTTATGTTTACGTTTGATGTATTGATAATGAGAATTGGCGAGGTATTGTACTCATGAAAGTGCTTCATATAGATATGGTTTACAGTGTCTATATATTTTTTTTTCATACCTTTTTCTATATCAAGCCCTCTTTTTTTTATTCTATCTAAAAGGATATCTGTTGAAGCCTGAAGGTAAATTATCAAGTCAGGTGTAGGTGGGTTGAAATGTAGTTTATCTCTAATTTCTATGTACATAGCATATTCCTCATCATTGAGGTTAAGTTTGGCAAACAATTCATCTTTTCCAAAATAAAAATCTGAGATAAGTAAATTTTCTGTATTATTCACTTTTGCGGATTGTTCTATCCTTCTCAGTAAAAAATATAGCTGTGTAGAAAATGAGTTTGATTGATTATGATCATAAAATTCTTTCAAAAAGGGGTTATCAATATAATCCTCAAACAGTGTGTCACACTTGATAGTATTGGATATTTTTTTTGCTAGTGTTGTTTTACCAACTCCAATAGCACCTTCGATAGCAATATATTTTTTGTTTATCATTAGAGTTTCTTGATTAATTTAGTTATGTTTCCATATTTAGGTACTTCGTATCCATAACATGTGATCTCATATAATGGTATTAAAACAAACTCCCTATATTTCAGTCCTGGATGTGGGATAGTGAGTATATCTGTATCCATAATAACTTGTTCATAGATTAGTATATCTAAATCCAAGCTTCTTGGTCCCCATCTTTTAGTTTTCTTTCTATTGTGGAGTTTTTCTAACAGCTGTAGTTCCTTAAGTAATGATTTTGGTGATAACATAGTTTCTATCTCTGCAACGGCATTTATGAAGTTAGGTTGAAACTTTGGTCCAAGCGGGACAGTCTCATACAGGCTAGATTTTTTTATCAATCTAGTTTGATTGATTCTACTTATTTGTTTAAAGGCAGTGTTGACTCTAAAGTGAGGATGGTTTTGGTTACTGCCGATACCTATGAAAACTTGTTTCAATTTATCGGCTTAAGTGAGCTTCTCTTTGATTCTTGCAGATTTTCCTGATCTTTCTCTGAGATAGTACAGCTTCGCTCTTCTTACGTCGCCTCGACGTTTGATTTTAATATTATCTATTAACGGACTGTGTGTTTGAAACACTCTCTCAACACCCTCTCCATAAGATATTTTTCTGACAGTAAATGATGAGCTTATGCCTCTATTTTTTATAGCTACAACCACACCCTCAAAGGCCTGTATACGTTCCCTTTTGCCTTCCTTAACCTTCACAGAGACCACCACTGTATCTCCACTGGAAAAATTTGGGATAGTTTTAATTTGTTTAGATGCGATGTCTTCTATAATCTTAGTCACTTTTATTTACCTTGTGTTCAGCTATAAATTCTTGAAGTAGTCTATCATCTTCTTTTGAAAGATTCACGTTTTTTAGTAAATCTGGTCTTTTTAGATATGTCATACCTAATGATTGCTTTCTTCTCCAACGACTGATTTCTTGATGGTTTCCAGACAGTAGTATGTCAGGTACCGCTAATCCGTCTATCTTGTTTGGCTTAGTATAATGCGGATAATCCAACAAATTATTATTAAAGGAATCGTTCTCAATAGACTCTATATTTTCAGCTACGCCAGGTATTAACCGAGTAATACCCTCGACGATAATTGAAGCAGGCATTTCACCACCTGACAAAACATAATCTCCAATAGAAATTTCCTCATCAATCAAATTTTCAATTATTCTTTCATCTACACCTTCATATCTTCCACATACAAAAGTGATATTATTCTCTGTTGATAACTGAATAAGCTTAGATTGTTTTAAAGGCTTGCCTTGTGGGGATAAGAGGATTACCTTAGTCTGATTAATTTGATTGAGAGCATCCCGCACAGGTTCGTATTGAATTATCATTCCAGGACCTCCGCCAATAGGTCTAAAATCCACTCTCTTGTGTTTATCACTTGTAAAATTTCTTATATCAATGATATTCATAGCTATAAGATTTCTATCTAATCCTTTCTTAATGAGCCCATAGTTTTTGAAGGATTCAAAAAACTCTGGATAAACAGTAAGTAAATTAAATAGTTTCATGGTTTATGATAATTTTTTTATTAGGGATCACTTCGGTATAGTCGCTTATAAAAGGGACATACATATATTCTTTTTTATTCTTAATAGCTAATATATCATTTGCTCCATTGTTAAATACAAAATCGACTGACCCTAAATAATTATTCTTTGACGTATATACATCTAGGCCCTCAAGTTCTCTCCAATAGTACTCTCCTTTCTTCAATACAGGGATATCAGAAGCATTGATAAAAATATTTTGACCTAAAATAGATTCAGATAAGTTGATATGATTGAAATCTTGTAATTGAGCAATAATTTTTTTTGGCATTATCTTGAGTTCAAGTATATTAATGTATTTTCTCTCGTTATCAATACACAAAAAAGTATCATAGTTACTTATATTTTCTGAAGGATAAGAATATGATTGGATCACAACCCAACCTTTTATTCCATGCGTAGCTGTTACCTTCCCTATGATGATGGTAGACTGCTTGTTCATTAACGTAATCCGATTTATGTTATGGATTAGGTCTTTTGATCTTCAGAGGAGTTTTTTTCGGCAGGAGCTTCTTCAGCTTTAGCTTCTTCGGCAGGAGCTTCTTCAGCTTTAGCTTCTTCGGCAGGAGCTTCTTCAGCTTCGTTCGCTTTTTGTTTTTTTACTCTGTTTTTCTCTAACAGTAGATTTTTAATTTTTTGTCTTTTTTCAAGATTATCTGGATCAAGTGAATATTTTTGCAGCAATTTTACCCTATCAGACATTTGAGCTCCCTGATTTAGCCAATGCTCTAGCCTGTCCTGTTTGAGCGTAATTCTTTTTTCGTTTTCTACATTCGGGTCATAGCTCCCGATTCTCTCAATGCATTTACCGTCTCTTTTAGACTTTTGATCAACAACCACTATATGGTAGTATGGTCTTTTTTTACCGCCGCCTCTAGATAATCTTACTCTAACCATTATTGCCTCATTTTTGAATCATGTGATTATATCACCACATAATAAAAATCTCATACTTTTTAAACAAAAATAACAAAAATTTAGTCTATTAATAGGCAATTTTATATATAATCATGAAAGATGGACCTATATGAAACTCGTGTAACTGAAAAAGCAGTATTAATTAAGTAGAGTAAACAATGCTGTATCTACCACATATCATTGGAATTATTTATCTTGCAATGTCTGTATGCCTATTCAACCTTTACATGGGCCGAGACTGCAAGATTCCAGTAAGTATATCCTATTTGAGAATCATTGGTTTATTTCTCCTAGGATTATTTGTTTTCAAAGTAGCATACCCGTTCAACATATTTAGCTTTGTAAGCTCCCTCTTCATAATACTATTCATAATCAACTTATTTTTTATCGTGCTTAATTTTTATCGCCCTGTAGATTATATTGGCCTGATTCTTAACCCAGTAATATTTTTATCGCTATTAACTTTCGTGCTAATTGATTTACCTCAAGGGGGGTCCGTAGTTGAAAAGAATTTATATATACATATAATATTTTCTCTGTCTTCTTATGGCTTCCTTTTTCTTGCTGGAATACAGGCTTTAATCTTGAAATATCAAATAACAAGTATCAAAAATGTCCATCACTCTACCCTTTTAAATTCATTTCCCTCGATTGAGGAAATGGGAAAAATTATGCACCGATTGATTCTGTCAGGATTTATATTACTTACACTTTCACTTCTCTCAGGTATTCCTTATATGAATAGTGCAATTGGACATGAAAATAGCCAAAAGATAATATTTTCTATAATAGCTTGGATTGCTTATCTTTATCTACTATTTAAAAAATCTCATTATGGAATTAATGACACAACCGCTGCAAATATGACTATTGGCGGCTTGGTTTTTCTTTTATTTGCATATTTAGGCACAAAGCTTTTCATTGGGTGATCTAAAAAAATGAGCGCCATAAATATAGAGAGTCTTTTTATAATTCTTATAATTTTATTATTTCTGTCTGCGTTTTTTTCTGGATCTGAGACGGCACTGATGAGTGTTAATAAATATAAACTGAAGCATCGAGTTAAAAATAATGATACGTCTGCTCTAAAAGTTGAATACTTACTTAACAATACTGATAAGACTCTGGGCTTGATACTTCTTCTTAATAATTTTGTTAATATATTAGCGTCTGCAATAACAACACTGATTGCAGTAGAGCTTTATGGCGATAGTGGTATTGCGATTGGAGCGGGTGTGTTGACTTTTTTGATATTAGTATTTTCAGAAGTAACACCAAAAACATTTGCATCACACTATGCCGACGCTATTGCGTATAAAATCTCTTTTATATTCTACTACGCGCTTATAATATTTACACCAGTAGTGGTGTTCATCAATTTCTTTTGTAAATCTATTTTGAAGATATTTCGAGTTAACAAAAAAATGAAAGGATCAGATAATCTCACTAATGAAGAAATAAAAACAATTATTCAAGAATCATCAAACAAAATAACTGAAAACTATGAAGAGATGGTCCTAAATTTACTTGATCTTCAACAATTTACAGTAGAACACGCAATGATCCCAAAAAATGATGTTGAAGGTATAGATATTGATGAACGTGAGGAGGATATTAATCAAAAACTGATTGCGATTAATCACACAAGAATACCAATTTACAATAAAACATTAAGTAACCTTAAAGGATTCCTTAATAAGAAGCACATTCCATCAATGGTTAAAAGTAATAATCATATTAAGATTGAGAAATTGTTGGAATATATTGTAGAACCTTACTTTATTCCCGAAGACACATCTTTGTTGAGTCAGCTTATAATTTTTAAAAAAGAGAAGAAAAGAATCGGCTGTGTTGTGGATGAATATGGAGACATTAAAGGTATACTAACATTAGACGATATTCTTGAAGAAATTGTGGGGGAATACAGCTCATCTGATCAAAAGGATAGCCTTATAAAGGACTTATCCGAAAATAAAATAGAAGTCCATGGTTCTATTCAACTGAGAGATATTAATAAGAGATTGGGTGTAAACTTATCTGACACAACCGTTACAACAATTAATGGATATATTCTCGAGTCATTGCAAGAGATACCTCAGGCAGGTATGACTTTTAAGGAAGATGGTATTATCATAGAAGTTGAGAAAGTAAGTAATAACTTTGTAGAAAAAGCAATAATAACTAATCATGAATAAAAAGAATAACAATATTAGTAGTTTTGAGAGCGACCTAAAAAAACTTCAGGATATTCTTGAAGATATTGAATCAGACAAGTTGTCTCTTGAGCAATCCATTGAAAAATATAAAGAGGGTGTCGAATTATCAAAGAAATGTCAAAAAGCACTCGATGATGCCAAACAAATAATTAAAGTTCTTGATAATGAAAAATAAAAATTATCCTAACTTGGATAGAATAAACAGCCCCAATGATCTTAAAGAACTAGATGATAGACAGTTGAAAGATCTTGCTGAAGAGATAAGACAGTATATTTTAGAAGTTATTTCGCAAACCGGGGGTCACCTTGCAGCTGGACTTGGAACTGTTGAATTATCAATATCGCTTCATTATGTTTTCAATGCCCCAATTGATAAGATTATATGGGATGTAGGACATCAATGTTATCCGCACAAAATTTTAACCGGAAGGAAAGATAAGATGCTAACTATACGAAAGTATAAGGGTATCTCTGGATTTCTTAAGATAGATGAAAGTGATTATGATGCATTTGGAGCTGGGCACTCTAGCACATCTATAAGTGCTGCGCTTGGCATGGCTATCGCTAGAGATGCAAAAAAAGAAAATCATAAAATTATCTCAGTGATAGGTGACGGCGGCATTACTGCAGGAATGTCATATGAGGCATTATGTCATGCTGGGTATCTTCAAAAAGATATGTTAGTAGTGCTAAATGATAATGAGATGTCTATATCTCCTAATGTTGGCGCTATGAATAAATATCTAACTAAAATCCTATCAGGAAAGACCTTATCAACCATTAAGCAAAAAGGTGATGAATTTCTTAGTGAAAAATCACCAATAAAAAAAATTATCAAAAAGATAAAAGATAATGCTCAGAATATATTATCTCCAGGTCATTTATTTGAAGAAATAGGTTTTAGCTATTATGGTCCAATTGATGGTCATGACATAATATCGCTAAATAAAGTTTTAAGTAATCTAAAAAACAAAGTCGGACCTATACTTCTTCATGTTATTACAAAGAAAGGCAAAGGCTATAAAGTAGCTGAACAAGATCCCATAAAATATCATGGTGTAACACCATTTAACATCACAACAGGAGCAAGTGAAAAACCTAAATCACCCAGGAATTTGACTTATACAAATGTTTTTAGTAAGTGGATAACTGATGCGGCATCAAAAGATGCTAGTTTTGTAGCAATCACGCCCGCAATGAGAGAGGGTTCCGGTTTAGTAGAATTTGAGGAACAATTTCCTGATAGGTTTTTTGATGTTGGGATTGCTGAACAACATTCCGTTACCCTAGCAGCAGGACTTGCAATGGGTGGACTCAAACCAATTGTTGCAATATATTCAACATTTCTTCAGAGAGCATTTGATCAATTGGTTCATGATGTCAACCTGCAAAATTTAGACGTAATGTTCGCTATTGATCGAGCAGGTCTTGTTGGTGCAGATGGAGAAACCCATCATGGTATCTATGATATATCTTTTATGCGGATACTACCAAAAATTGTTCTAATGACACCCTCAAATGAACAAGAACTCATTCTAATGCTCAATACTGGTTTGCATTATAAAGGCCCAGTAGCTGTAAGGTATCCAAGAGGTAATACTGGAAGTTCCGATATAAACATGACAGATAAAGATATTCCAATAGGAAAGTCTATACTCATCAACAAAGGAGAAAAAATTGCAATTCTTGTTTTTGGTCCACTGTTGAATGACGTCATTGAAATTTCCAACAAACTATCTTTGACTCTCGTTGACATGAGATTTGCTAAGCCTATCGATAAAGAAAGGATAGATGAGCTAGCACAAACACATCAGCACTTAATCACCATTGAAGACAATGTCATCTCAGGAGGCGCTGGATCCTCTATAAATGAATATCTTGTTGAGAAAGGATATGAAATTAATATTACAAATTTTGGGGTACCAGATAGGACAGTCTCTCATGGAAGTCAAAGTGAACTTTATGCAGAAATAGGGTTAGATAAAAAATCATTAGAATTCAGGATTAATGAGATATACAATCACAATTCAAAAAATAAAAAAATAGCAGAGTAGTAATTATGTTTAAACTAATTGTTAAGAAAGAATTCTCTTCTGCTCACATACTCAATGGTCACCCTGGAGATTGCAAGAGAATGCATGGTCATAACTGGACTGTTGAGGCGAAAGTTGAGGGAAATAAAATCAATAAAATTGGTATGGTAATTGATTTTAAAGATATTAAGAATAAACTCGGGGAGATCATCTCGCGACTCGATCATAGATATCTTAATGATGTTGAGCCATTTAAAGAAAATAATCCGACTGCAGAAAATATATCAAAATATATTTATAAAGAACTATCAAATAATATTAATACTGATAACATAAAGGTCAGTGAAATAAAACTTTGGGAAACAAGTAATTCTGCTGTAATATATACAGAATAAAAATATGTCGACATCTAAATCAAAATTAGAAATCAACAATCTACCCGACACACAAGGTCAAGCAGACACCAGAAATATGCCTATAAATAAAGTAGGTATAAAAGACATAGTCCATCCTATGATAATTAAGCAAAGATCAGGTAAAGAGCAATCTACAATAGCTAACTTCAATATGTATGTAAACTTACCACATGATTTTAAAGGTACTCATATGTCACGCTTTGTACATATTCTTAATAACCACGAAGAACAAATAACTGTAGATTCATTTAAGAAAATGATTGACGAAATGTTAATCCTTCTTGAGGCACAATCTGGACATATTGAAATGAAATTTCCGTATTTTATTAACAAAACTGCTCCTGTCTCCAAAGTAGAAAGTTTACTCGACTATACTGTCTCTCTAATTGGTGAGGTAGAAAATGGCGTATCTAAACTTAAAGTAAAAGTTTTAGTTCCTGTAACTAGTCTATGCCCATGCTCTAAGAAAATCTCTGACTACGGAGCACATAATCAAAGATCACATGTTACGATTACTGTCACAATTAATGACTTCATATGGATTGAGGAGATAATAGATATAGTTGAGAAAGAAGCTTCGTCTGAACTCTACGGGTTGCTAAAAAGACCAGATGAAAAGTTTGTAACTGAGCGCGCTTATGACAATCCTAAATTTGTGGAAGATATGGTTCGGGATATTGCGGTTCACTTCAACAATGACGAGAGAGTCACAGAGTATGTTGTTGAATCTGAAAACTTTGAATCAATTCACAATCATTCAGCATATGCTCAGATTCACAAAGTCAAAGATTAATAATTTTTTTTACCTCAAGCTTACATACAAACCTCTAAGAACTTCCTGAGAAGCAGAGGTTGTAATTCTAACAAAACTTTTATTCTCTATAGTTACAAGAGTAGATTTACCTTGGTTAGTCATGTCAACTTTGATTATCATTTCCTCGGAGGACTTGTTACTAAATAGATTATCAAAGAGTCCGCTGTTTGAGGATTCTTTATCTGTAAGTGTAATTTCAATACTGCCATCGGATTGGTCTTTATCGAGTATATTAATTCCTAAAATTTCTAGTGAGCTTATAATAGATGGATATACTCGTTCGTATATATCTGGAACAAATAAAGTTTGAAGTCCTTGTTCATCAGTATATATTGATGCCTTACTTCTTACACCGGTGTTTTCTGCCACAATCAAACCAGCTTCCCTTGCTTCATCTCCACCTAGAAAAATATACATTCTACTAATCATTTCATTTTCAAATTCGGGATCTCGAGGTCTATTTTGCCAACGAAACTCAGTATCCCCATCCGACATAAACTCTTTACCATAGTGAGTGATGATGATGTCATAGCCATCATCTTTTTTTATTAATCTCGTTGCATAACTATCTCTAGTTTCTGGGGAGACTAGTAACGGGACATATCTTCCAACTACTCTCTGGATTGTCCCTAATTGTACTTCACTTAGATTTTCCAAATAATTAGTCTTTATTGAAGCAATGGTTATATCCTCATTTAAAATTTGGAATCCTTCCTTTAGCCAAAATGATTTTATTTTATCCCACAAAAGAAGCTTGTCTGAAGACGATACTGATAAGAACATATTTTTCCCCTGCCTGAAAATCTTAATGTTTTTAAGCTCGCTATCTATTGTAAATAGGTTCTCACTATTGTTTTTTGCAATTTCAGGTAAAGAGAGAGATTCTTCATTATTTGGTTGAGATAAGTTCGGGGGTAATAATAGTTCAATTTGTGTAGATGAATAGTCTTCGTTTGTCTTGTATACCAATTTTTCATTTCTAGGATCCGATAATATATTTTTTGCATAATCACTCATACTTGAGCAACCTGTAATAATGATTGATAAAATTAACAATTGTATGATTCTATTCATCCAAGACTCCAGATTTTATTAGCCCCTCTGTCAAAGGCCCATCGAATTTTTCATCCATCCATGTCAGTGGCAGCCTAATCCCTTTTTTAATTAAACCCATTTTATGCAGACACCATTTTACTGGAATAGGGTTTGATTCACAAAATAACAGGTCATGAAGTATATCTAATTTTAAGTTTAATGCTGATGCATTTTCAATATTACCATCAATTGCATTTTGACACATTTGATGCATCATAAGAGGTGCTACGTTTGCAGTCACGGATATATTACCTGAAAAACCATCTGCTATATCAGCCATAGATGTTTTATCATCGCCCGTGAATATTTTCATATTCTTAGCGCATAACTCCATTAAAGTCTTTGACCTTTCTTTGTTACCTGAAGCTTCTTTAATTCCAATGATATTTTCATGTGTTGAAAGTCTAAAAACTGTCTCAGGTTGCATGTCAACAGATGTTCTCCCTGGCACGTTATACAATATTTGTGGTATATCCACTGTATCAGCAATCATTTTATAATGTTGATATAATCCTTCTTGTGTAGGTTTGTTGTAGTACGGTGTAACAAGTAAGCAGCCATCAGCTCCATTATTTTTCGCGCTTTTAGTCAACTCAATAGCCTCGCTAGTTGAGTTTGCGCCTGTACCAGCTATAACTGGAATTCTGCCATTAACAAACTCTATGGTCCTTTTAATAACTTGAGAATGTTCATCAAAGTCTAAAGTCGCAGATTCTCCAGTGGTCCCGACGGAGATAATCACATCTGTTTGGTTCTCAAGATGGAATTCAATTAAATTTTTAAGAGATTTAAAGTCTAGAGAACCATCATCATTCATTGGTGTCACAATGGCAACCATACTACCTTTAAATGTATTCATATATTTATCCAGATACTGAGGCACGAGGCCAAACGTTTAATATGGTATTAATTAATACTGCAAGTGGTATAGCAAAAAATACTCCCCAGATACCCCAAACAGACCCAAAAAATAATATAGATAATAATATAGCAAATGGGTGAATGTTAACAGCATCAGAAAATAAAATTGGTACCACCACATTTCCATCAATCGCTTGAATTAACAGATGCCCGACAATCACATACCAAAATTCTGATGCTATTCCCCATTGAAAGTAGCCAACTAAGATTATAGGGATAGTTACCGCAATCATACCTACATACGGTATGATAACTGACACTCCACATAAAAAGCTCAATAAAAGTGAATAGTTAAGTCCAAGGGATATAAATAATATGAATGATGCGACCCAAACAATCATAATTTCAATGAATTTGCATCTAATATAGTTTCCAATTTTTAAATTTAGTTCTGAATAAGCTTTTTGTGTTAATTCTAATTTTTTAGGGAAGAATTTTGAAATCCAAGAATTTATTTCATCCTTATCGAATAACATGAAAAAAATCATAATAGGAACTAATATTGTATATACGATAATGGCAAAAAGCCCTCCTGCAGAAGCTAGTGAAAAAGCAAAAATAGAGTTTCCTAATTTTGATGTTTCTCCTTGGAGGCCAAGAAAAATACTGTCAATGTAATCTTTCGGGATATATTCGTTTTGATCGTACATGCCCAATACAAGATTTTTACTTTTTTCAAAAATATCAGGGAGTGATTTTACAAATAAAGTTAGTTGATCGAGCAATAATGGTATAAGCATAAACATTGTTAGAAGACTTAAAATCAGAAACACAAAAAACACAATAATGACCGAAATATTCCTTATAATATTAGCTGTTTTCATGAGGTTCTGTACAAGCCCCTCGAGCATGTAAGCAAGAACAATAGCTACAAGTATAGGCGATATGGTTTGTATGAGAATATAAGTTATAATTACAGAAAATATTAAAATTAAAGCAAGTGATACTTGATTAGGGTCTGTAAAGTTGGCTTCATACCATTGTTTTAAATAATTTAGCATTGATCAGTTTGTATAGATTATAGATATATATGATACATACAATCATGGTAAACTTAAACAACTAAAGGTTTCAAAAAAAATAATGAAAGCATCAAAATATCCGTTATTCACACAAAAAAACGAACCAGCTGATGCAGAGATTATAAGCCATAAATTAATGCTAAAAGCAGGTTTAGTGAGGCAGCAATCTTCAGGACAATATAGCTTCCTGCCTATAGGGTTACGTGTCTTAAATAAAATAGAGATGATAATCCGTGAAGAGATGAATGCAATAGGATCTGCTGAGATACTAATGCCTTCAATCCAACCTAGCGAGCTTTGGCAAGAATCTGGAAGATGGGATGACTACGGGCCAGAACTTTTAAGACTTAAAGATAGGCATGATAGAGAGTACTGCGTTGGTCCAACATTTGAGGAGGTCATTACAGATCTAGTCAGAAAAGATCTGAATAGTTATAAACAATTACCTATAAACCTATACCAGATCTCATCTAAATTCCGAGATGAAATCAGACCAAGGTTTGGAATCATGCGAGCAAGAGAATTCATTATGAAAGATGCTTACTCGTTTCATTTAGATAATAATTGCCTCGATAAATGGTATGAAGTTTATAAAAAAGCATACAACAAGATATTTGAACGGTTAAAATTAGAATACACAATGGTAGATGCAGACAGCGGTAATATTGGTGGAAGCAAATCAAACGAATTTCATGTAATTGCCTCTACAGGAGAGGATGATTTGCTAGTTGACAAAGATGGTGTTGGAATTAATTTTGAAATTGCACAAGAAAGATATCAGACGGACAGTATAGAGAAAATTATTGATGAAAATCACTTATTACATAAAAAAGGTATTGAGGTTGGTCATATCTTTAAATTGGGCGATAAATACAGCAAATCGATGAAGTTAAACATCCTCGACTCGGAAAATAATAATCATTTTCTACAAATGGGTTGTTATGGAATTGGTGTCACAAGAATAATTGCGGCCGCAATTGAGCAGAATCATGATGACAATGGAATCATATGGCCAAGAAGCATCTCTCCTTTTGATGTTGTGATTATTGAAATTGACGGACACAAAAATGAAAATATACGAAATTTTTCTAATGAGGTATACGAGATGCTCATGAAAAAAGATATTGATGTAATATTGGATGACAGAAATGCAAAATTAGGAAATAAGCTTCATGACTGGGAACTTATAGGTGTTCCTAAATGCCTGATTATAGGCAAAACAGAAACTGATAATAAAGAAGTAACTTACAAACTTAGAGCAGATTCCAATAAAGAGAAACTAAATTTAATTGATATATATAATGTCTTGATAGATTAATCTAGAAAGCGATAATTATCTTTCTGTTTTTCATACTGCTCATATGCCATATTGGCTTCGTTAAGAGCTTTTTTAGCAAGAGTAACTGATTTCTTGTAGTTCTGATCTTTGTGAGCTTTTTTTGCATTTTTGATAATTTTTTTTGTATCTCTCCAAGCGTTCTTTACTTTTAAGACTTTTTTGTATTTTTTCTCTGCTTCTTGAATTATCTTCGATGATGTTTGCTCATCAAACTGATTCCCATCAACACTAGATGTGAAAGCAATCAGAAACAAAAGTGGTAAAATTAAAAATACTCTCATTAATCATTCTCCAAAAATGTTATGTCAGATTCTTCCCTATAACCGACAACCCATAACCCTCTACTTTTAGCATATTCCCTGGCTTTTTTTCTAGATCCATCAGAAATTTTCTCGTACATTATGAGGCTTTGTCCAGGTAAAATCAAATCGGCATCGTATATTATATTTTGATTATTTTTAAAAATATTTGGCCAAAGAAAGGGGTCATTGTAATGCTTAGCTGATATAGACCAAAGCGAATCCCCGAAAACAACAGTGTGATACCGATATGTATTTTCGTCTTCACTCATAGTCGAAAACTTAGTTGTCCCTTGAATATCAACAGATTTAGATGTGCAAGATACTATAGCAAAAGTAACAATAAAAAGAGAAATTATTTTAAATATGTTCTTTTTGAAGTTCATAAAAGGTATCCTATTTGTATGAAAGATATTCTAATACTATATTACTCCAAAAATGATTCAACAAAAAAAATGGCTCGTGCGATATCACGTGGCATTGAGTCTTCAGAAATCACTAGTTCCATAATTAGAACTGTAAAATCAGATCACTATAAGGATACTGATGACATGCTTGTTACTAAAGACGACCTAAAGAATTGTTCGGGTATGATAATTGGTAGCCCAACACATTTTGGCAACATGGCTGCACCTTTGAAAGCCTTCTTTGATAACACGACTGAGGAATGGTTTAATAATACTCTTGAGAGTAAATTAGGTGGAGTATTTACCTCTACTTCGAGCATGCATGGAGGTCAAGAAACTACTTTATTAAGTATGATGCTTCCATTGATTCATCATGGGATGATAATTGCTGGCGTCCCATACAGTGAAAAAAATCTTTCTTCTACCTCGTCAGGAGGAACTCCATACGGCCCAAGCCATGTTTCTCATAATCAAAAGACAGACCTTACAGATGAAGAAAAACTTATATGTCTATCATATGGAAAAAGATTCGCTGAACTAGTAGAAAAATTAAATTCCTAGCTATGATATATTTCTATTACTTTTTTTATAAAGGGTATGGTGATTTTTTTCTTCATTGACAGAGAAACATTATCAAGACTCTTCATAAGCGCACAGAGAAAATATAAATCTCTAGTGCAATTATTTATGATGTAATGAAGCACTTTTTCGCTTATCTCTAGACCTCTTTGTGAGCAGTATGAGGTCATCATATCAATTTTTTCTAAATCGTTTAAATCTCTTATAGTAAATATCTTGTCTGAAAGTAATCGAGATGATAAATCCTTTAGTGTAATATTACAGTCTTCAATATCCTTTGATAAAGATACCACTAAAGGTTTTTTATGAAGAATTTGATTATTCACTAGAGTAAAGAGCAGTTCCTCATCTTTTTTCGAAGAAATTAATTTGTCTAAATTGTCGATGATAAGTAGCTCATAAAAATCATTTGATATGTTATTGAGTAATATTGACTTGTCATCAATAAAGAATGCACTTCTAATGTATTGATTATAAGTAGCTTCACAAATATGACTTTTGCCAGATGATTTAGAACCATATATCAAAATCACTTGATCACTATTAGTGAGATTGTGTATGCAGTTAAATAAATCCTTGTTATCTCCAATAATAAAATTATCAAATGTCTTCTTCGTGAAGAAACCAAAATCCATCGGTATCTGATTATAATGAAGCTCTTGAGTCATAAAAGTATCTATAATAATGTCTTTGAGATATAATTATAACCTATCTAGCGTAATGAATAATAAGCAAAAAACGAAAATAAATTATCAAAAATCAGGGGTTAATATTGCTAGAGCTGACAAGCTAGTCTCTTCATTAAAATCTGGAAAAAGCATTAATGACAAGAGTGTACTGTCAGATATTGGAGGCTTTTCTAGTCTCTATAAAATAAATTCAAAAATTAAAGATCCTGTCATTGTTTCTGGGACAGATGGAGTTGGAACCAAACTCAAAATTGCCAACAAGCTGAAAATTCATAAGTATATTGGTCAAGATCTAGTTGCTATGTGTGTAAATGATGTAATTACTAGCGGAGCAAAGCCTCTATTTTTTTTAGATTACTTAGCAACGAGTAAAATAAATCAAAGTATACATTCTGATGTCCTAAAAAGTATTAAAAATGCTTGTTACAAGTGTGACATGAGTTTGATAGGAGGGGAAACTGCAGAGATGCCTGGTATGTATCATAAGGATGATTATGATCTAGCGGGATTTTGCGTAGGGATAGTGTCTCAAAAGAAAATCATATCACCAAGAAATGTTAAAAATGGAAATATTATCCTTGGGCTTCCATCAAGTGGATTTCACTCAAATGGTTTTTCTCTGATTAATAAATTAATTGATACAAAAAGATTAAAGTTAAATAAAGTTTTCCAGAAAAAAAATATAGGCAGTGTTTTGATTAAACCAACTAAACTTTACTACAAAATACTAGATGCTTTGAAAAAAGAGGTGCGGATAAATGGATTGGCACATATAACTGGCGGGGGTATTACCGATAACGTACCCAGAGTTATACCCAAGAATTTATCCGCAAGTATTGATCTCAGTTCTTTAAAGATACCCAATATTTTTAGATATATTCAAGATTTATCGCGAATGAATGACCTTGAGATGCTCCATACATTTAATTGTGGTATTGGCATGATAGTTATTATAGATCAGAAGGAACTTACAAAAGCAGATACTATCTTTAAAAAAAATAAATATCCGTATAAGATTATCGGCCAAATAATAAACAGGCCAAAAAAAGAAAAGATAATATATGTCAATTAAAAAAAGCGTAGTCTTGTTCTCAGGAAATGGTTCTAATTTAAAAAATCTTATAGAAAAAAGTGAGGATATAAAAGATAAACTCAAATACGTTGCGGCCTTTACAAATAATCCTAAAGCGGGCGGAATTAATATTTGTCATAGTTTAGATTTAGATGTTTGCATAAACAATGATAAGAACATAGATTCAGAATTATTAGTCTTTCTAAAAAAACATAATCCTGATTTAATTATACTGGCAGGTTATATGAAGATAATTCCTGCTGAAATTGTTGATGAGTATGCTGGTAAGATAATTAATATACATCCTTCTTTACTACCAAAGTATCCTGGATTGAATACGCATGCAAAAGTATTGGCTAATAAAGACGCTAATCATGGCGCTACAGTCCATTTTGTTACGCGTGATCTTGATCAGGGGCCAATAATACTTCAAGGGAAGTTTAATGTTCCAGTTGATAGTAATGAATCAACCTTAAAAAATTTAACTCACCAATCAGAATATGTAATCTATCCTATCGCAGTAAAGTGGTTTGCAGATGGAGTAATTAAAATGAACGATGGACAATTATATGTTAATAATAAGGCAATAGATTCTCCGATACTTTTATTGATTGACTAGACTGATGAACATTATCACAAAATATGTTGGGATTATTATTTTATACACTATCCCAATGCTTTCTTACTCAGAGCCTCATCAATATAAGGCATCTTACAGCTTTACACTCAAGGGGGTTGAGTTTGCTAATTCAGAACATGAAATGATTTATGATCAGAAAAATGATGAGTGGTGTATCAACACAATGAGTTATACAGTAGGAGTTTTTAGTCTTAAAGAAGATACTAGAGCAGAGAGAAGTTGCTTTCATTATAATAAAACAATTGACAACAAAGCTGATTTTATACCTGTGTTAAATGGTTATTTGAAATTTAAGACATATTACTATGAAAGGAAAAGATCAAAGAAAGCTGAAATGGTTACAACAAAACGGATCGATAATCAGCTTGAGTCCTTTATCAATAAAAAAACGATCAAATATGATAAAAGCTCTAAACTAGACAGGTTGACTGCTCAAATATTTGGCTATGCACTCGGAAAATTAAATGTAAATGATAAAGGAAGAGAGAGAAAATATATCTTTCAGTATATAAGTGATAATAAAATTAAAACAATCTTCGGAGATACAAACGTTAGGATTGTTAAAAAAAATATTGTCGATAGCAAAAGAAGCTCAGTAACATACTACTCAACTGATAACAACTACGTGCCGGTTATGATTGAGCAATATAGACTTGACAAACTAATGTTCAGAGCAACACTTGAAAACTATGAAAATTAATTATCGCTTCCTAGTTTTTAATCTCAACGAGTTAATTTTAATGAAACCCTCAGCATCTCTCTGGTCATAGGCACCAGAATCATTTTCAAATGTAGATAAATCCTCGGAGTATAGTGAATTAGGTGATTTCCTGCCCTCTATAATTACATTGCCTTTGAAAAGCTTTGCTCTCACGGTCCCAGAGACATTAATTTGAGATTCATCTATTAAACGCTGTATAGACTCCCTCTCTGGGCTGAACCAATAACCATTATAAATAAGTCTAGAATACCTATTAGTCAAATCTTCTTTTAAGTGTAAAAGTTCTCTATCAAGAGTAATTGATTCCATCGCTTTATGTGCTTTAAAGTAAATTGTACCCCCTGGAGTTTCATAACACCCTCTTGACTTAATACCAACATATCTGTTTTCTACAATATCATCTCTTCCGATACCATGATTTCCAGCTATGATATTTAATTGATGAAGAATATTTGACGGACTCATTTTTTTACCATTAATTTCAGTGATATCACCTTTATTAAAAGTTAAATCTAAGCGTTGTGGCTTTGACTTACTCTTTTCCAAAGACTTTGTTCTAAGCCACATAGATTCTTCGGGCTTCTTCCATGGATCCTCAAGAATACCTCCTTCATAGGAGGTATGTAGAATATTTGCATCCATTGAATAAGGACTTTTTTTCCCTTTATCAAAATCAACTGCAATCTTATGTTTTTTTGCATATTTCATCAAATCAGATCTAGACACAAAATCCCACTCTCTCCATGGAGCTATTACTTTAATTTTTGGATTTAATGCATAAGCGGCTAATTCAAATCTAACTTGATCATTACCCTTGCCAGTTGCGCCGTGACATATATATTCAGCCTTTTCTCTCTTTGCTATTTCTATGAGCCTTTTACTTATAAGTGGTCTCGCAATTGATGTGCCTAAGAAATATTCTCCCTCATAAATTGCATTAGCTCTAAACATCGGATAAACATAGTTTTTTACAAAATCTTCACGAAGATCTTCAATATAGATTTTTTTTATGCCTAATTTTTTTGCTTTTACTCTGGCGTCTTTTGTCTCCTCTCCCTGCCCTATGTCTGCGGTAAATGTAACTACCTCAAGGTCGTATTGTTCCATCAACCATTTTGCTATGACAGAGGTATCTAGGCCTCCTGAATAAGCTAAAACAACTTTCTTAGGCTTCATTAATATCCTCTGATGTTTCAGTTTGAGGTTCTACCCACCTGAAACCCTTATCAGTGGATTCTTTTTTCCAAAAAGGTGCCTCACTTTTTAGAGCTTCCATAATCTCCCTGGTAGCTTCGAATGCATCTTCTCTATGTTCGGACCATGTTGCAACTAATACAATTGGATCAGAAGGGCTTACAAGCCCAACTCTGTGTAGAATTATGGTATCAATAATCTTATATTTCTTAGTAGCGTTATCTGCAATTTTCTCAAGGTATGACTCAGTCATTTCTGGATAATGTTGTAGTTCCATTGATTTTATCTCTTCTCCAGAATTAATATCTCTCATTGTTCCTAAAAAAACACTGCACGCGCCAATGTTCTTTCTATCCTTAAGTTGAGATTTCTTGTAATCAACAAGCTTTTGCCATGGATCAAATTCTTCATTTATTATTTCAATATACATTTTTAACCACCTGTGACTGGGGGAAAGAAAGCGACTTCATCTTCATTTTTAAGTAGATGTTTATCATCTACATACTCATGATTCACCGCTGTCATAACCTTGCCAGTGTATTTAATATTCTTTGAAACATCCGACCAAACCTCTCCAACAGTCATTTCATGTTGAAGGACTATTTGTTCAGATGTCTTTCCTACTGCATCACTGATACTTGCAAAGTATTTTACTACAATTATCATTGTTATGGTGAATGATACATTTATGTGTAGGTAAGTTCAAATTTAAAGTATCAAACTTTTCTCTGAGTCCTTGCTCTATTACTAAACACTACTCCTAATAATATTGACAAATAACAGATAATTAAATATATCCAATTACCCTCATTGAGTGCTGGATAAATTGGAATCAAGGGAAAGAACATTGCTGTTCCGATAAATCCGACAAGAATATGGAAGACACCGTATTCAGGAAACATTTGTATTAATATCTCAAAACTGGCTGAGAGTGCTGACAACATAGCGACTAAATAAAACACATATGACAAAATTTTCAATTCACCCTCCGATATATGACATTTCAACCTTTGGTACTTCTTTTTTTGATATAAATCTAATCTGAGAATATTGATCAGAGCGTTCAGTCCAAACATCTTTAAAAAAGTCTAATAGTTTTTTTTCATAGTCATCAGATCTGATTAAACTTTTTATGTCAAATCCGTCACTAGCGAATAGACAAGTGAATAATTTACCATCTACTGAAAGTCTAGCTCTATTGCAATCAGCACAAAAAGGCTCAGTAATTGAAGATATAAATCCAATCGATGATTTAGTATTTTTTATACTCCACTTTTTCGCAGTAGACGAGCAATCTGTTTGTATCGGAACAAGATTATAATGCTTGCTTATTTTTTCACGTAAACTTGCCGATGAAACAACTTTATCAAGATCCCATTTATTCGACTCTCCGACATCCATATACTCTATAAATCTTATTTCTGCATGAAACTTGGCCAAGAGGTTAACAAAATCTATCACCTCATTATCATTGATACCTTTTATAACTACTGTGTTAGTTTTAATCTGATTAAAATACTTCTCAATATTTTCTAATATTGGAGTAAAGCTGATATTTTTTTTTGTTCCGTTAATAGATGATATTTTATTCTCATCTAGTGTGTCTAAACTAAGGGTAATTGAATCGAGACCTGATTCCTTTAGAAGGCTGATTTTATTTTCTGTTAATAGTGATCCATTAGTAGTAATACTTATATTATCTATCATAACTTCTTCTTTAAGTTTATAAATTAGTTTATCAATATTCTTTCTTAAAAGTGGTTCGCCTCCTGTAATACGAATTTTCTTTAAGCCTATTTTCTTAAGGACCGAACATGTATCAATTATTTCTTCATAAGATAAAATTTTATCTTGAGATATATATCTATAGTCTTTATTGAATATGTCGGATGGCATACAATAGCTGCACCTAAAGTTACATCTATCGGTCACAGAAATTCTTAAATACTCAAAGTTCCTGGATAATTTATCTTTTATGAGACTATCCACAAAATTTACACTCCATATCCTTTTTTATTTTTATAGTTTTAAACTCATAATTCTTCATATCTATCAACATCAACTTACTACTATTATTTTGACCTATGTTACAAATTAGTTTTACACATTCTGTTGCAAGTATTGCGCCTACAAGACCTGTCACACTTCCGAGTATGCCAGATTCAAGGCATGTTGGAGAATTATCTGGTAAATCATTATAGAGACATCTGTAACATGGCATATCATCTAGGTCATTTCTAAAAGTAGCAACTTGACCTTGAAGTTTTATAGCAGCTCCACTTATTAAAGGTATTTTATGAGTAAGGCAAATATTGTTTACTTCAGTTCTAGCCTCAAAGTTATCAGTACAATCTATGATGAAATCATAATCAACTAGTTGATGTTCATCAAAGCCCGAATCAATTTTCTGGGAAATAATCTTAATATCTATGTCTGAGTTCAATGAGTGAAGATTTTTCTTTGCAGCTTCAGCTTTTTTTAAAGATATATCATTCTCAGAAAAAAGTACTTGGCGATTTAGATTAGATAGAGTGACATCATCAAAATCAATAAGACATAAATGACCAACTCCTGTTGAAGCAAGATATGTTGCTGTCGGACAACCAATACCACCAAGACCGATAATAGCAACTTTTGATTTTAGAAGCGCTCGTTGCCCATCAATATCTATCTCAGGCAGAACAATATTTCTGTTGTATCTAAGTAGATCTTTATCCTGAAGCTCAGCCTTTGTTTTTTTGGCTTGCATTGAATTTATCCAGTTGTTCTTTTGTGGCCTCTTTCTGATGCTTTTCTTTATACTCACTGTATGGCATGCCATATACAAGCTCTCTGGCTTGATCATATGAAATTTCCTCTCCTTGAGTTGCTGACTCTGAAACATACCACTTAGAGATGCAGTTTCTGCAAAAGTTAGCTAAATTCATCAGATCAATATTTTGAACCTCTGGATTATCCTGCAAGTGTTTTACTAACCGCCTAAATGTCGCTGCTTCGATTTCTGTTTTTTTGCTCATACTTAATGATACTATATATCAACCTATGGTTAAATGAATTAAGAGATGGAATTGGCTAGCTTAATTCCAAATAATATTATCAAAAGGCCAAAAATATAATTCCAGCTAAATTGATCGTTTAGAATAATAATCCCAAATAAAATAGCCCATAATGGTATTAGAAAGTTCATCATAGAAATGAATGATGCTCCTTCTGTTTGTAAAATTTGAAAATAAATAATCGTGGCTATAGCTGTACATACAATTCCAAGCAGTAATATGTTCATATCAAAAAGGAGTTCGGAGTAACTAGGTTTAGATTGATCTATAAATACTAAATAAATCGTCATAAAAAAGGTTGCAAATAAAATTGTGCCAGTAGAAGCGCTTAATGGGTCTGTCATTTTATATTTCTTTCCATATATCGCAGCAAATGCATAAAGAGTTGCGCCTAATATTACTAATAATTGGGATTCTAATGTTTCACTGATTGAGTTGTTTATAAATAGGTCGTCTCTATAAATCAATATAAAAACGCCTAAGAACGAGATTATAAAACCAATAAATTTTTGTTTATTCATCTTCTCATCTTCTAAAAATACATGTGACAATAGTATTGTAGAGATCGGCATTGTCGCCATTAATATCCCAGCCATAGCACTATCTATATTTTTTTGGCCGGTGATAATTGCTATGAAAGGTATTACAATTCCAATCAAACTCATGAATAAGTAATAATTTATTTGTGAAAAATTTATCGAAAACTTTTTGTATAGGAAATATATCAATGCTACTAAAAATAATGATCCTGATATAAGTCTGCCCGCTACAATAACTTCAGGAGTGAAAGAATCTAAGGCCATCTTATTCAAAGTAAAAGCCCCACCCCAGATGGCTGATAGTAAAATCAGTAGGAACCAGTTAGTTTTGACTAAATTCATGTTAATATTATAAAAAGCATATGAAAATTTTATCTATAAATGTCTCTGAACCGCAAAAGGTCATTTTTAATGGTAAAGAGCTTATCACAAGTATTTACAAAAAGCCTGTTTCTAAAATAGTTCAAGTAACCTCACAAGGTATAGAGGGTGATAGACAGGCTGATTTAAGTGTCCATGGTGGTTACGATAAAGCAGTTTATGGATACTCCTATAATCACTACAAATTATGGGGAGAAAAATTAGGTAAAGAGTTTAATGATTTTGGTTTGGTAGGAGAAAATCTTACCATTGACAATTTTGATGAAAATGAGATAAATATTGGAGATAGATTTAAGATAAATGATTGTGTTTTGCAGGTCAGTCAACCTAGAATACCTTGTTATAAAATCGGCATTAAAATGAATAGTAGAGATTTCCCTAAAATGTTTTCTCAATCAGGTTTGCTAGGAAGTTACTTCAGAGTCATTGAGGAAGGTAAGATTGAAAATGGAAATGAAATCCAGAAAGTGCATTCTGAAGAAAACTCGATGAGCATAATGGATATTGCATCTATATTATTCGTTGATATAAAAAATATTGACCTGATGAAAAAAGCACTCGACATTAAGCCTTTAACTGAAGAGATCAAAGAAAAGTTCAGGGAAAGATTAATGAAACTAGGTGACTTTTCATCCCTTTAAATCATGATCAAGCGTCAAAATCTGAAGGTCGTTGAAAACACAGAAACAAAAGTTTCATGTGCAGGTGATGAGAAATCAGGAAAACATCCACTTGTATATCTGACCATAAAAGATGGAAGTGCAGAATGTTATTACTGTGGTAAAATGTTCGTTACTAAAGAAACGCATGAGAGATATCTCAGCAAAATAAGGAAGAAGTTTAAGAAAACTAGTAAAAATGTTTAAAAAGAGAGAGACAATAAAGCAAGTTGAGGAAAGCAATGATCTTGCACCTAAATTTGATGAAAATGGTTTTATTCCCGTAGTCACGACTGACGCAAAAACAGGTGTTGTGTTGATGCACGCATACATGAATGAAGAGGCACTAAAAAAAACTATCACCACAAAAGAGGCGCACTACTATAGCAGAAGTCGTAAGTGCTTATGGCACAAGGGGGCTACTAGCGGATTAATACAAGACGTTAAGAATATATTCATCGATGATGATCAAGACTGTGTTTGGCTAAATGTCTTAGTCAGAGGTGAAGCGAGTTGTCATGTAGGCTATAAGTCTTGTTTTTACAGAGAAATTGACACAAGTGCTAAACAACTTGAGCTAAAGTTTGTTGAGGACGAGAAGATATTTGATCCAGACGAAGTGTATGGAGATGCTCCAAATCCTACTATTTTATAAATTTAAGTTTTTAACGAAAAAATTAGCAAAAAGTCCCAATAGATAGAGTGTTATCCCCAGATAAATGATACCCAGTGACATTGATGAGAAAAAATATATTATTGAAGGAATGGGACTATATTGTGAAAAGTATCCATGCGTAAAATGTATAAAAATTAATAATGGTACAGCAATTAAGGACCCGTGTAGTATATTTTTAATTATGCTTTTAATAAATTCCACAGCTTTACTCTATGTCTAAAATCAGTATAACAAAAAAAATAGCTTGGTCACTTATTTTAAAAATTAATGCTGAAAATATAAATAAGAATAATTTAGTGAGAATTAACGAAACTATATGTGAAAATGAGATAAATATATCTTATGACAGAAAACATAATCATATAGAAGAATCAAATTTAATTTTGAATGAGGAAATAAGTGATTTATTTAATATTTTCTTACCTATTGTATGCTCAAATAAAAAAACTCAGTTTATTGCGCATATCGCACAGTCACTCGATGGATTTATTGCTACAGATGCTGGGGAATCAAAGTATATAAGTGGCAAGCACAACATTGAACATATTCATCGATTAAGGGCGATTTCTGATGTCATCATCGTAGGAGCAAATACTTACATTGAAGATAAACCTAAACTTAATACTCGACTTGTAGAAGGGAATAGTCCGATAATATATATTTTTGATCCAAAAAAAGTCCTAAAAAAAATGAAAGTGCCGTCCGAAATTAATGTGATCAATGACATGAATCTTATAAAGAGCGAATTGAATAGATATAAAACTATCTATGTGGAGGGTGGTGGGAAAACAATCTCTCAATTCATGAAAAAAAATATCCTAGATCGTATCCACATTTGCTTATGTCCTATTATTCTTGGTGGTGGTAGGCCATCATTTATTCAAGATAATTATGTAAGCATAAATGATTTGAAATCACATCACGCTCAATATTATAAAATGGGTAGTGATGTTTTATTAGATCTTAAGATTTAAGTGCCTTTCGTGTAAAAAAGAAATATACTCCTGGAAGCGAACAAAGTAGGTTGCATATTCCATAAACTATAGCAACAGTGACGCTTGCCGATACAGATAAGCCTAGTAGAAAAGATATTGCTAAAGCAGTTGTCTCTCTTATACCCCAGCCACCTATACTCACAGGAAGAGCCATTGAAAATAGGATAATTGGGGCAAATACAAAAAAACTTATCAAATCAATATTTAAATTAAGTGAATATGCACAAACTATATACGTTGTTATATAAGTCATAACAATAATCAGAGACATTAAAAAATGTCTGTATAGACGTTTTCCAGTGAAAATATATTTGAAGTTAACAAGATATTTATTCTTTTTTTGATAGAAAAATATCAGCTTTATAAAAATAAAGATAACGGTGATAAGTATCAGCAGATAAATTGATGCCTGATATTTTTGATTCACTATAAAGAAAACTTGAAGTGATAATATGAATGTAACAATAAGAGCAATTTGACCAGATAACCTCTCAAAAATTACTGATTGAAGTGATTTAATTAAGTTACCACTATTCTTGTTGTTTATCTTGATATTTAATGTCCTATAAATATCACCAACAATACCTGTTGGTAAAATATTATTCATAAATCCAGCAATATAATAATATCTAAGGGCATCCCCATAATTTATCATAGAGTGATTTTTTTTTGCTATGTAACACCATCTCCATGCAGATAATGTATATTGAATAAAACTTATTAATAACACAAGTGGCAAGAAAACAAGATCTATATCTTTTACTATTATAGTAATTTCATTCCCATATATAATAATGATGTAAGCCATCAACATCACAGAAAGAATAGATTTTAATAATTTACTCACTTTTTGAAAATTAATAAGTCCTTATGACCTACATGTACTTTTATTTTTTTATTAAGTATCTGATCAAGCTTTTCGGTATACCATATCTTCAACATTGATCTATCAATGCCCTCCATATGATACAAAGTTTTTTTTATATCTAATATATATCTTTTTAAGAATAATATATCTTGATTAGATTTATTACTTACAACCCATGGAGAGTCAGCTGTCTTTACTGTATAGCCTAATTTTTTTGCTCTCTGTGTTACGAAAGAAATCGACTTGTAGCCTAATGCTTTTCCAAATCCTTTATCTGACATCTGATGATTGTTGAAAAAAGATGTAATATATTTATCAAACGGGTGACTTTTTTTCCATTTAATGGTGCCATCAAAACACAGCGAGTAAAATAATATATTTTTTTTCTCAATTTTTTTTAGTGAAGTATCAATCGATGACTTGGACATTAAATCTAAAGCCGCGGAATAACTGATAACATATGTGTCTAAATCTTTCATCTGATAAGTATCACAATCAGCTTTCTTGATCTTCACATTAGATTTTTTTTGTAAAGCATCGCTTATGACTAGATTCAGATTGTTAGTATTTGATTTTATTGTAAAAATATTTTTCAAATAGCGTCGCATGTTACTCTTAATTGATTTGAGTAAATTCATATCATTATCAATGAGTATAGTATCTGTAAATAATAATCCTCGCTTAAGAGTCCATATCAAAAAGCTACCTGAACCCGTGCACATATCAACTAATCTATAATTATTGCTAGCATTTTGTTTTTTCATAAAGTCAATCAAAATTGTACTTCTTGCTAAATCATCGTAATGAATTCGCATATTGATCCATGATTTGCTGAATTTATTGTCCATCAAGTACCTGCTTAAATTTAAAACCTACTTCTTTCCATCTAGTAGACCGTTCATTTTGACGTACTGTTTGGTCGCGAAATAAGTCTTCGATTGCCTTTGCTATCTCTTGGCAATTATCAACATTTACGTATTTTCGTTTAAAACCTTTTAAGTTTTCCCTAAACACAGGCAGATCTGAGACAACTACAGGTAATCCTAATGTCGCTGCCTCCACATTTGCCATACCATATCCCTCATAATGACTCAGACAAATATATATTTGCGACTCCAGAAGTATTTTAATTAAATTATTATTGTCTTCTATCTGGCCAAGAAACTTTACTCTGTGACTAAGATTCAAATCATCTATAAGATTGTAGAGAGAATGTGTGTAAGGGTCGCTTTTTTTGTATTTTCCAACAATTGATAAATTCCATTTTTCATCTAAGTAGGTCAGTGTTTTTATACAAGATTCTATATTTTTTCTTGGAATGATAGATCCAACACATATAAGATTATAGCCATGTTTTTTATCATGATTGTTTTTGAAGTAATCTTCATCAACACCGGGATGGACGACATCTATAAATTTTTTATTATTCAACATCCTTTGGACAGTTTTTTTCATAGTTTTGCTCACCGTAATTAGACTATGTGCTTCTGAAAATATTTTTCTTTCCTTTAGTTTAAGTGCTATGTCACCATATTTATTTTTCTCATATGAAACAGGGTGATGTATCAAAATAATTACTCGATATTTTCTGACAAGGTTATTAAATACAGAATACATCTTAGCTGCTATCAAGCCATCTATAATAATAATTGAGTCTTTAGGTATTTTGTATATAGTGTTCAAAAAGTTCAACATAGTTAATGATGAACTAGAAGGATATATATTTGTTACTTTAAAACCTATTTGATAAAGGTAACTGAGTATATTTTGATCATATTTATTACCTCCACTAATACTATTCAGGTCTGGCGTAATGAAGTAATTCACATTAAATGTTTTTAGTATATGATGCTGAGGCCAAGTGATTTTCTTTAAGCGTTATTTTGATTGAGGAAAGTTTTTTTACAGGGAATTCTCTAGACTCAAGTTCATAAATAATATCCTCAGTAAATTTTTTTGCCATGAACTCTGTTGTTGTAATGTTTCCTTTAAGATCCTCTATATCATCAAGATTTTTATAATTATATTTTGATATTACACTTTTGAGAACATCTGTTGCAAGACCGATATCAATAATTATGTTTTTTTCGATTAGATCTTTAGATAATATCATGAGATCAATAATATATGTTGTCCCATGCAAGTTCTTTGCAGGTCCAAAAAAATCATCTCCCAAACTATGGGCAATAAAACAATAGTCTCTTATTTTTAATTCATACATTAGTATCTAACCACTTTACATAAGCCTCTTGTATATTCTTCCTCAAAGAAGTTTGGTAAATCTTTTAATAGGATTTCATTACTATCAAGTAATAAATCTAAATCTCTGTCGTCTAACATGCTTAATGCAAGAGACCTTCTTTTTAGATTATCAAATTTTCTTAATTTATATGATGCCATATTACCAACTTGTGAAAAAATTATGTTTAATCTTCGCGAAAAACAATTCTCACCCATTTTTATCTTTGATTGCTGCTTGCCATACCAGCTAAGTACACAAACTTTGGTATCTAGATCAGTATAATCAAATATTTGTTCTAGAGCAGTAATGTTGCCTGAACACTCATATATGATATCAGCATTTTTAATATTGTCCGTATTGTCTTCAAAAGTTATGCCTAGTCTGTTACATAAACTTCTTTTTTTTACATCTTTGTCAATGATTATAATTTCGATACCAAATGTTTTGGAAAGGACATAGGCCATTAAAAGACCAACGATTCCAGCACCTATTACATAAACCTTATCTCCTATGGATGGCTTACTATCCCACATAGCATTGATAGCTGTTTCCATATTTGCTGTAAGTAACGCTCTTCTGACGGGAATTGTCTCAGGGATTACAGTGACTAATGATGAATCGATGATGTATTTAGACTGATGTGGATACATGGTGTATACCATCTTATCTAGAAAGTCCTTTGAACCTTTAATGACTTTACCTACATTCAAATAGCCGTATTTGACTCGTGTGTTGAATGAGCCCTCTTGGTGTGGAGCTTTCATGAATTTAAATTGATTAGATGGAACCTGTGAGTCAAAAACAATTTTCTCTGTTCCATAGCTTATACCAGTATAAAAAGTCTTAATGAGTAATTCATCTCTATCAAGTGTATTTTTTAATGATTCAGTTTCAATACTCCCCTTTTTTTTAGAAACCCAAAATGATTGTGCGGTATAATGATCCATAAATGGATTATAGCAAAAATATCTCAGGTAAATATGCTGGTTTGATGTTATTTTTTTTTAATGTAGCGTATCTATTATTATTAATAAGCACATTAATGCCTTACGATTTGAAAAAGGAAATTCTCATTATTTCTATAGGGATAATGATATTTTTTTTTTCAATACTGACATTTGTTCTAAAAGTAACAGAAGTTGATATTAATATTCCTAATACGATCACAAACTGTAGATTAGTTCTTAACATCTTTATTTTTATCTGTATCCTGAATATAGAGCTACATGATAGTTATAAAATATTATTGCTTGTTTTATTGAGCTTATTGCTTGATGGAGTGGATGGATATTTATCTAGATACCTAAATCAAAGTACTGAATTTGGAAGAGTATTTGATCAAGAGGTTGATAATTTTTTAATATTCATCCTTGCATTTTCATTAATATATAACCACAATTTTAGTAGCATACTATTATGTGTCCCCTTCTATCGATACATATTCGTAATTTTAATTAGGCAAGGATTTATAAGTGGAGAGGATCTACCAGAATCCTTATTCAGAAAATCGATATGTGTTCTTACAATATTGGTATTAGCCTTATGTAACTTTTATTTTTTTATTGAATCAGTTAGAGGTTTAATATATATAATTATTATATTAGTTTCATATTCTTTTATGAAAGATACAATTTATTTGTATAGGAGAAAAAATGTATAGAAAGATTTTAATACTTTTACTGTTCCCCCTTGTTGCTTATTCTTCTGTAGATAAGTACGTAATCGACAAAACTCACTTTGCTGTAGGATTTTTAGTTGAACATGTTGGTTATGCAAAAACTTTAGGAATGTTTCGAGAGATTGACGGCACTTACAGTCATGATACATCTAATAATACAATCAATGATATTAACATTATCATAAAGACAGAAAGTGTTTTTACAAATCATAATAAAAGAGATGAACATCTCATGAGTCCTGACTTTTTAAATGTAGCAAAATATCCAGAAATGATATTTACTGCAAATAATGTAGAAATTACTAATGACAAAACTATTATAAATGGTGAATTGACACTTCTTGGTGTTACTAAACCTCTAGTCCTAACAGGGACAATAAATAAAATGGCAAAATATCCCTTTGGTGGCATTATAAAGCCATACGTAATGGGTATTTCTGCACGAGGAGTAATTAAGAGATCAGAGCATGGTATGATGTACGCAATTAAAGATAATCTTGTTGGTGACGAAATAGAATTAATAATTGAATTTGAAGCAAGAAGACAATAATGTCAGCTGAATCACCAATAATTGATGATAATCTTCGGAAATATATAGACCTAGTTGGTTACAATGAGTCCGAGTTACTCAAAAGAAATAGAGAAGAAACACAAAAACTTGGGCCACTCTCCATAATGCAAGTTGGGGCTGCTCAAGGGGCATTCTTATCAATCATATGCAAAGTATCAAATTTTAAGAGTTGTCTAGAGGTAGGAGTTTTTACTGGTTATAGCTCATTATGTATCGGTAGTTCAATTAGTGATGAATCAAAACTAACAGTCATCGATAATAGTGCTGAGTATCTAGATATTGCAAGAAAATATTGGAAACTAGCAAACATTGATAAAAAAATAGACGTTATAGAGAGTCATGCAATGGATGCACTCTCGGAGTTGAAGGATAGGAATGAGAGTAAATTTGATTTTGCCTTTATAGATGCTGATAAGGCAAACTATTGTGAGTATTATGATTTAATAGTCTCAATGATGACCTCAGGTGGATTGTTATGTATAGATAATACACTATGGAAAGGACGAGTGTATGATTCTGATAATCATAGCAGTAGTACAAAAGCAATAAGAGCGCTAAATGAAAAGATAAAAAAAGATAAAAGAGTTGATCATGCAATTATGACGATTTATGATGGCATGACTATTTGTTATGTGAAGTGATGTTTGTATATAGTTTTTATAAATTTGAGAAAGTATCTGACTTATCAATAAAAAAAAATGCCTTATTAAGGAATCTTAATAAACTAAATGTAAAAGGGACTATACTTATCTCTGCCGAAGGAATTAATGTAAACCTAAGTCAGAGTGAACAGCTCCTAAATCAAGCAGTAGACTTTATCGATAAAGAAATATCTTTAGAAGGTGTCCATTTTAATAAAACCAAATGTAGTAATATTGCTTTTCAGAAACTCAAAGTAAAGATTAAAAAAGAGATCATAAGATTTGATCATCAGATTAGTGAGAGGAAAAACACTCGCTTTAAAAGGGTACTCCCTAAGGATTGGGATGAATTGATTAATAGTAATGCACAAGTAATTGATATGAGAAATAATTTTGAATTCAATTTAGGTACCTTTAATAATGCTATCAATTTAAAAATGATTAACTTTACTGATCTTAAAGATAGAGCGGATGATCTAGGCCAATTGGACAAAAAAAAGAAAACTGCAATTTTTTGTACAGGAGGAATCAGATGTGAAAAGGCGGCTGAATATCTAGGTGACTTAGGCTTTGATAATATTTTTCAACTTGAAGGTGGGATAATTAACTATTTGTCTAATACACAAGGTGAATCATGGAATGGCGATTGTTTTGTATTTGATGATAGGATACTTCTAAAAAGTAACTTGTAACTTTATATCTCTAGTCTCCTTGTAGTTATTAATATCCATTCTAAAAACCTCAGTAGGCCTAGAGTCACTAGTAAACCTATCACTTTGTGAATGTTTGATTACAAATTCAAAATTGTCAGGAATGTCAACATTACTCTTTATCATAAAGTCATCAGTCGTAAACTTGACCTCAAAGTTATCACTTGTAACACTCACTCTCTTAATTGCAAATGGTTGATTAATGTTCTTTTCTTTAAGGATCATAAAGAAATATCCTTCGTACATTTTTTTTGAGGAAACTGACAGATGCAAGATAGTCCGATTATTATTGGAATTATTCACTAAATCAGTTAGTAATTTCTTATACTCCTTTTTATTAGCAATATCTGGATGCTTTATGATTTTAGTCAACGTGGTTTGCGCTAAAGCATTATCGTTGACATTAAAAGAAAAACTTAATAGATCCAGTAGAGCTTGAGGATCGTCTGTTTTATTAAAATATACTGATAGATATTTTTCAATTAAGTCCTTATTAATGATCTCGCTGTCGCTTCTTAGAACTAAAATATACTCACGAAGTGCATCCATGTTGTCTGGACTTAAATTAATTGCTACCTGATATGCCTTTGAGGCTTTCTGGTAGTTCTTTATAATTGAATATGATTTCCCAAGCATTAGCCAACCATTAAAGTCATTAGACGAATTAAGGAGGCGAGCCTCTAATTTAGGTATATTCTCTTTAATAGTTCGAATATTGCTTCTAACGGATAAGTTTTTGGTATGAATTTCTTTGTATTTAGCGGTATTAGTAAAATCATAGCTCAATGAAAAGATATAAAGCGTAAATAAAGAGAGAACTAATACAAATGTTATTTTTAATCGACTAGATTTACTATCATCACTGGCGTCTCTATTTTTGCTTAGTATAATTAAATAAATTACAAGCAAACCTAATAGAAATAGATAAATCATTTTATATATCTTCTAAGTAAAAAGAAGCCTAAAATTAAAACAAAAGCAAATGGACCAAGCCATAAAATTAGATTTTGTGTGTTAACTGGAGGTTCATAAAGTATATAAGAGCTGTATCTTTCAGCTAGAAAACTTTTTATCTCTCTCTCAGTCTTACCCATTTTGAGCATTTCCTTTATTTTTTCTTTCATATCTACTGCAAGAGGTGCCTCAGATTCTGCAAGATTTTGATTCTGACAAACCATGCATCTGAGCTCCTCTATTAAGTTTGTATACTGTTTATCTATATCTTTTGCATAAGAGACATTCATAGATAATAAAATTATAATTAGATTTAATAATCTCATTCTCATTTACTCAAAAGTGGTAACATTTTTTCCTGAATGATTTGAGCATCAATGGGGCCAATATGTTTAAATTGGATTATTTGGTTTTCGTCGAGGATATATGTCTCAGGAACCCCGTAAACACCAAGATCTAGTGCTAGATCACCCAGACTATCCTTTATAATCACTCTATAAGGATTTCCTCTCATGCTTAACCACCCAACTGCATCTTTAGTATCATCTTTATAGTTTATACCTACTAAATCAATATCTTCATTTTTTGATAGTTGTATTAGATATGAATGCTCTCTCTCACATTCAAGACACCAGCTTGCCCACACATTAACAATAGTCTTCTTATCCAAAAAGCTACTATTTGATAGTAAGGAATTTGAATAAAGGTCAGGAAGTTTGAATTGTGGAAAACTCTTGCCTAATAGAGGTGACTGTATTTTTTTAGGATCATAATAGAGCCCCTTAAAAAGAAAAATACTGATAAAAATAAAAATGGTGGCATATAGGATGAAACTTTTATTCATACACTTTTCGTTTTTTTAATCTGATGCTAAGTATTGCCCCTAGAATCATAAATATTGTTCCAATCCATATGAGTCTAATTAATGGTTTATCATAAATTCTTAGAGACCATTTATTATCAGATACCATATTCCCTAATGAAACATAGAGATCTCTGTCAATCCTCCCATTAATACCCGCTTCAGTCATCGGTGAGTCACTAGAATGATATAGTCTTTTCTCAGGATTTATTTCTGTAATGAATTTATCATTTTTACTAACAATTATCGAGGCGATAACCGCATCATAATTCATAGACTTGAACTCTCTTAAATCATCAAACTTATAATCAAATATCCCCACTTTAATAGATTCACCAATTGCGAGGGTAAATTCTTTTTCTATTTTATTATTCTCTGATACGCTCGCACCAATTATAAATATAGCTAGACCAAAATGAGCAAAATACATCCCTGCTCGTCTTTTAATCTTCACTGTGTTATTCAATGATTTATATAAATCAAAGACAATATTCAATATTATCCATACGGCTGAAAATACTCCTATGAAAAAAAGTATAGATTTTACAGAGAAAATAAATGAGAGAAGTATGCTAAAGATGAGTATTACAAATAATTGAACCAATTGTACGTTTACCGCGTCTTTCGAGAGAAGTATAGGTATATAACCTACTAGCAACATCAAAGGAATCATTAATGGAATAAATACTGCATTGTAGTAAGGCACCCCAACAGAGATTTTCTCAAGCCCCAATATATCTAAAAATAACGGATACATGGTTCCAAGAAGTATTGTAAAAGTTGCTGTAACAAGAAGTATATTATTCAAAAGGAAAAATCCTTCTTTAGATGAGAGCTTAACTTCACCTTCATCTATGAATTTTTTTGAATTTAATGCATAAGCCAGGAGACCTCCTCCTATCAATGCTATAAGCATAATTAATATAAACACTCCACGAGATGGATCGTTTGCAAATGAATGAACCGATATCAAAATACCAGATCTTACTAAAAAGGTACCCAGTAAGCTCAAAGAGAAAGTGAATATAGATAATAATATTGTCCAACTCTTAAAAATCCCTTTTTCACTAGTAGCAATAACTGAATGAAGCAGAGCTGTGGCCATCAACCAGGGCATAAAAGATGCATTTTCAACTGGATCCCAGAACCACCAGCCGCCCCATCCTAATTCATAATATGCCCACCAGCTTCCAAGCGCTATACCTAAAGTAAGAAATG
>CAJWPJ010000007.1 GCA_913045115.1 uncultured Gammaproteobacteria bacterium
CTAGCTTGTAACCCCATATGCGAATCTCCCATATCACCATCAATTTCGGCTTTTGGCGTGAGTGCTGCGACGGAATCAATAACTAATGCAGAAATTGCGCCTGATCTGACAAGCGTGTCAGCTATCTCTAGTGCTTGTTCACCGGAATCGGGCTGTGATAGAAGAAGCTCATCAATATTCACACCCAGATTTTCTGCATATTTGGGATCCAATGCATGCTCAGCGTCTATAAAAGCTGCTGTGCCTCCTTGTTTTTGTGCCTGCGCTATCACTTGTAAGGCCATCGTCGTCTTACCGGATGATTCTGGTCCATATATCTCTATCACTCTCCCTTTTGGAAGTCCTCCTATTCCCAATGCACCATCTAAAGTAAGAGAACCGGTAGAAATAGACTCAATATCTGGATACGCTGATCCTGATCCTAGTTTCATTAAGGCGCCCTTGCCGTGATCCTTTTCTATCTGACTTATTGCTGAGTCTAATGCTTTTTGTGTGTTCTCTTCCATAATTCTCCTCGGTGTAGGTTGTAGAGTCTATGATACCAAGTAATTTTTATGAATGAAATCGTATAAACAGTCAAATGTATGATTTACAGTACTTTGGCGATTTTCCTGACGATTACCATGTAAATGAAAATGTGATACCAAGTATGTATCCTCGGACTTAATAGTGATGAAAACTTGTGGCTCTTTTGACTTATTTGACTCATCTATTTCCATTATTCCTGTTGTAGCAATAGCAATATTACAATTCACAGAATTAAAAAGACCCTCTGCCATAAGCTTGGAAACCTCTCTCGAGACAGCTCCATATTTTTGTACAACATCAACTGGAACATTTAGTAGATCATATTTTACATTATTAGAGTATGCGATTATTGAGCCGACATAAAATTTAGATGAGCCAGATATGTCAGTGATGAGCTTAGAAATATAACCACCTGTGCATGATTCGGCAGTTGATATCTTTAATTCATGAAACATGCATAATTCTTGTATCTTTTTTAGTTTTTCTAGTGATTTATTCATATATAATCATAATACTCTAGCATAATTTATATCAAGGGGATTGATTTGAAAAAAATTAGAAAGGTATTAATATACAGCACTTCATTATTTCTAAAAAAAAATGAGACAAACTCAATAATTAAATATTTATCAAAGAAATGTGCATTAGTTGATACTTATTCATTAGATGAAAATTTTGATAAAGTTTCTACTGCCAAATATGATTTAGTATTATCAATTGGTGGTGATGGTATATTCTTATCTGCTTCTAAATATGCATACCTTAATTCAACTCCTATACTTGGTCTTAATTTTGGTCGCATTGGTTTTCTAGCAGATCTTGATAAGAAAGACTTACAATCTAAAATTAAGGAAGTCTTAGAGGGGAATTATGTTGTAGACAAGAGAACACTTCTATCTGGTGACGTGGTTGTTGATGATAAAAAATACAAGTCGATATCTTTAAACGATATAGTGATAAATAATAGGGGTATTTTAAAAATGATAGAGATGAATATCTATGTGAACGAAAACCTGATTACCAAACAAAGATCTGATGGTGTTATCATTGCTACTCCCACGGGCTCGACCGCTTATGCAATGTCAAATGGTTGCCCAATTGTTAGCCCTAATTCAAACGTAATATGTATTGTGCCAATTGCGCCACACTCTTATGGTCAAAGATCTGTCATTATAAATAATAATGATAATGTACTAATAGAGATTAATAAAAAATCTATCAAGAATGCTCAAGTTACCTTTGATGGCTCTAACAATCTTACTCTAGAGAGCCCGAGTAAAATTGTGATTAAAAAATCTAAAAAACAATTGATGATAGTCCATCCATGTAATTATGACTACTTTAGTGCACTATCTAAAAAATTAAAATACGAAATTAAATCTTAGTCGTTCTTTTTTGTTCTGCCTTTACATGTAGGTTTATTACAATCGCCGAATAAAGTCATCACGTGAGACTCAAGAGTAAAATTATATTTACTCGAGATGTGTTCCTGAAGTTTTTCTAAATCTTCATTAACAAACTCTATAATATCTCCGCATCTTGTACAGATGAGATGATCGTGATGTGATTTTTTAATTTCATATGCTGATTGGCCATCATTAAAGTTATTTTTCTGAATCAAGTCAGCCATTTCCAATTGAGTTAATACACGATAAATAGTAGCTAATCCGATATTTTCGCCCTGGTCATCTAATTGGTCTTTTAATTTATCCGCAGTGTAATGCTCATCTGGAAATGATTGAAATATTTCAAGTATTTTGCAACGTGAATGTGTAACTTTCAGGCCAGCTTGTTTCAGCTTATCGATGTTTTTTTCGTTGTTAGCATTTTTCATTAGATGCCCTCTTTTTTCTTTTAATCTTAGGATCTGCTAAAATTTTCTCATATATCTCAATTCTATCATTTTCTTTTATAATATATGAAACATCTTTAAGTTTACCATACACCCCAACAGCTGTCTCCTTATCGAGTCCCAGAATATCATGTATAAAATCACCAATATTTGTATCTGTCTCAATATTTATTGAGTTTATTTTATAATTATCATCTGGAAAGCAATAATATACCTTAATTGTCATATTTAGACTTAAACGCTTGTTGTACAAATGACTTCAATATTGAATTCATTATTGATGTAAATATAGGTTCTATAGAGAGCTCTATTATTGAACTCTTAAATTTATAATTGATCTCAAGTGAAACTTTTGTATTATTTTTATCTAGAGAAGTAAACAACCACTTACCATCTAAATTCTCAAATGGGCCATCAACAAATTCAAGTGAAATCGACTTATTTTTTACTATGGTATTCTTTGTTGAAAAGTCCCATTTTATAAAACTTTTTGAAATATATATCTTCCCAACTATGACATTATCGGACTCTTTTACAACTTTAGTACTAGTACACCATGGGAGGTAATTAGGATAGCTTTCTATGTCATTTATTAAATTGAAAATTGTTTGAATATCAATATTAATATCTTCTTCTTTATAGATTTTTTTCATAATTAGATAATTCCTTTTACAAATATTATTATTAGTAATATTGGGGAAAAAATCTTTAAAAGAATGAACCAAAGGTTCGCTAATAGTTTGTTTGAATTCAATTCAGTGATTACTGTTGTCCTATTCATAATAAAACCTGCAAATAAAGCCATGAGCAGCCCTCCCAGTGGAAGCATAATCTTAGAGGTTAAGTAGTCTATATTATCAAATATTGTCATACCAAATATTTTAAAATTAGATAATTCGTTAAACGAAAGAACTGTGAAAATACCAAGTATCCATGTACCTAAACCAAGCAAATTAGTTGCATATATTCTCGATAATGAAAATTTTTCTATTACAAACGTGATTGCTGGCTCAATTAATGATATGGATGATGTAATTGCTGCGAAAAATAATAATACAAAGAATGCAGTAGCAATAATACTACCAAAATCCATGGCGCCAAAAGCGATGGGTAAGGTTTGAAAAATTAGGCCAGGGCCAGCTGAGCTTGGATCTAAATCATAAGTGAAAACAATCGGAAATATGATTACTCCTGCTAGTATCGCTACAAATGTATCAAAAAAAGCAACGGCACCACTGACTTGGAAAATTGATGTATCATCAGGCAAATATGATCCGTATACCATTAATGAGCCCATTCCAATACTTAAAGAAAAAAATGCCATGCTCATAGCTGAGAGAATCACAGAATTATTAATCTTCTCAAAATCCGCAACAAATAAGTAACTCATTGCCTCAGAGAAACCCGCTAATGTTGATGCGTGAATTGCTAACCCGATTAATAAAATAAAAAGTCCTGGTATTAAAAATTTTATTGCTCTCTCAATGCCGCTTTTAATTCCCTTTGAGACTATATAGCACGTTAATATCATAAATAATGTATGCCATAAAATTAATTTCTCAGGATCAGAAATAAATGACTCAAACTTAGAAGTTGAGCCTGCTGCTGTAATTAAAGTAAACGACCCTGTGATTGATTTGATGACGTAAGATAATGTCCAACCGGCAATTACACTATAAAATGATAAAATTAGTATACCGGCAAGGATTCCCATCCAGCCCACTAGCTCCCAATTCGAAAATAAATCATTATTATCAAATTGTCTTTTAACTTTTATGGTTCTATTAAGAGATATATCTGATTCGTCTTTTGTATAGAAACTTGCTTCACTAGATAATGTTCTTAGGGTATTGACAGGATTCTGTTTACCACGTTTGCCTATTAAAATCTCGGCACACATGATTGGTAGGGCTAAGAATAGTACACTAAGAACATAAATTAAGACAAATGCACCTCCTCCACTCTCAGCAGTCATCCATGGAAATTTCCAAATATTTCCTAAACCGACAGCAGATCCAGTAGCTGCAAATATAAACAGTAATTTTGAAGACCATTGGCCGTGAATTGATTTTCTATTATTTGAAATGACCTAGCTCCTGTCTGTTATGGTACCATTATACCGGATGTAAAAATATTATGAATGTCTTATGCCAAAACAAAAAATCAGGATTTAAGTATAGCTTTATTAAAAAGATTGAGGCTGGGCTTGTCCTATCAGGTTGGGAAGTCAAGAGTTTGAAGGACGGTAATGGGCAGTTATCTGAAAGTTACATTTCTATAAAGAAAGATGAAGTATTTCTATGCAATGCGCATATAAAATCATTAAACATGAAGAACGCTGTTGATGCACAAGATCCAACTTGTAAAAGGAAGTTGCTTCTAAACAGGAAAGAAATAAATATGTTACAAGGTCAAGTAAGCCAACAAGGACTAACGATTGTACCACTTAAGCTTTATTTAAAAAAAGGTATCATAAAAATAGAAATTGCGTTAGCTAAGGGTAAGAAAATCTATGATAAAAGGCAGGATCAGAAGAACAAAGATTGGAAGAGACAAAAAGAAAGACTTAGTAAATTAAATTAGTTGTTATCAAAATAATTCAGATTAAGTTTTCTCTCTTCATTTGTGGGCTCTATTATTTTATAATTATCGATTTCCACCGTATGATTAAAATTTTTCGAGACACTCTCTGTGGTCAAATTTGAAAATTTATTTTGGCCAATTGTCATCTTTAGATACACATAAGCAAGTAATTTCGCATCTAATAATGCGCCGTGCAGTGTTCTGTCAGAATTATCAATTGCATACCTTTCACATAGAGCATCTAGAGTATTTTTTTTGCCTGGGCTAATTTTCCTAGCCATCTTTAGACTATCAATAATTTCATTATCAAAAAAGTTAACAGTTTTCGATAAATCTGAATATTCTTTTTTTAAAAAACCAATATCAAATGGAGCATTATGGATAATTATTGGTGAATCACAAATGTAATCAGAAAACTCTTCATATATCTCCTCAAACAGAGGTTTATCCTTTAGGTTATTATATGTTAATCCATGAATTTTAGACGCCTCAATATCTATTTCCCTATTTGGATTGATATACTTATGAAAAGTGTTGCTAGTAACACTCCTATTTAATATCTCAATGCAACCAATCTCTATTATCTTATGGCCATCATCTGGATCTAAACCTGTTGTCTCTGTATCTAATACAATATATCTCATTTTTTTATCGCTCCTGTTGCTAATTCATCTGCCATATTATTATAAAAAGTATCTTCTGAATTATCTGACTGATGTGCTTTTATCCAAATCCATTCAATTTCTAGATCAGTATTCAATTTATCAATTTTTATCCATAAATCCTTGTTCAAAACTGGTTTTTTAGAACTAGTTATCCAATTATTATTTTTCCAATTAAAAATCCAATCAGATATACCTTTTTGTAGATAAGCGGAGTCAGTATATAAATACACGCGTGATTCTATTTTAACTTGTTCAAGAGCACTTATTGCAGCCAGCAGTTCCATTCTGTTATTTGTGGTCATTTTTTCGCTCCCACTGGATGTAAATAATTTACCATCATTTATTAGGACATAGCCCCATCCTCCTGGACCAGGATTTCCACTACATGCTCCATCTGTATAAATTTTTATCATAAGTTATTTTTTGCAAGATGAGTTACTTTATAGTCTTTATTGAATAATACTTTTTGAGGAGTAAGAGGAATAACATTTTTTTTATATGTGAAAATAAACATTCCCCCAAACTGATTTCTTATTATTTTATGTAGAAAAGATATATTAAATAAAAATGAGGAGATGCTCTTTCCTAAATATGGAAATAATCCAAATGTTTTATGATAGTTCATCTTATATTCCAGTATCTTGAACCATTCTTTTATTATATATGGTGACATAAAATTGATATTCCATGGTGATTTAGAGGAAAAGATTTTGACAAATGTCCAAAGACTAAACTTATTGAAACCAATTAATACTATCGTAGCATCGTCGGTAGCAATTCTATCAACCTCTCTCATTAGCAGGTAAGGGTTATGTGTATATTCCAAACCGTGGGAAAGTATAATTACGTCATGAGAATTATCTTCAAAAGGTAGTTTTTTCGATAAATTTGAACTAGATATGAGCACATCTTCATCTATACTAAAAAAGGTCCCGCTTTTATTTTTTTGAAAGATCTTTTTAAACTCCGATGATCCACAAAACAAGGTATGCCTGCCTTGATAAATATCTTTGATAGCATCTAATTCTTTAGAAATAATCCGTTTAAAATGTTGTCCAGAGGGCTGTTTATACCAATCTTTAAGTTGTAGTTTAGTGTTATTATTTTCTTGAAATATCATCTTTGTAGAATTAAATAATACCATATGATAAGTTTAGATTTGTGTACAAAAAATATTTTTTAATAATTGCCGTATTATTGATTTCTGGCTGTCAACACACAGCATCACGATCGCTTTCAGAGCTTACATCCAGCAATGGTCTCCTGGGAGTAAATAGTACTTGCGAAACAGCAAAACTACAAAATAAAAACTTTAATTCCGTTTGGACCCGAATGAGGTCCGGTTTTTGTTTTAGAAATATAAACTCTTCAAGAATTTCAGAAGAACTAAAATGGATGAAAAAAAATAAAAGCTTCGTCTACAGGTCAATAGACAGATCAAAGCCTTATTTGTTCCATATATTATCATACTTAGAGAAAAGGAACTTGCCACATGAGCTTGCTCTATTGCCAATGGTAGAGAGCGGGTTTCAACCATTTGCATATTCAACCTCTAGAGCAGCAGGAATTTGGCAATTTATCCCTCCAACTGCACGTGAATATGGTTTAAAGATGAACTGGTTATATGATGGTAGACGAGATGTTCTTGAATCGACTAAAGCGGCAACATACTTTTTACGTGATATGCATCGACATTTCAAAGGTAATTGGTTACTCGCAATTGCATCATACAATACTGGGGCGGGAAATGTAGGAAAAGCAATTGATAGGGCTAATAACTTATTCACTAAACCATCATATTGGGACTTAAATCTTCCTAGAGAGACAGAGTTGTATGTACCGAGACTTCTAGCTTTATCTAAGATAATTGCAAATCCACAAAGATATGGTTTTGATCTTCCAGCAATACCAAATAAGAAATTTACATCGACAGTTAATTTTAGAGACCCATTAGACTTTAAAACGCTGTCTATTATTACAGGTGTCAGTCAAGAAGAGTTAACAAACTTAAATCCAGGCTATAGTACTTGGATACTAGATCCCTCACAACAAAATAAACTCTTGCTACCCGTGGATGCGGCTAAAGTTTTTAATAAAAGATACAATAAAGTATCTAGATCAATATATGAGAACAAAATACATAATGTAGTCAAAGGTGATAGTCTCTATAGGATTTCACGAATTTATAATGTAAAAATAAGCGCATTAAAGAAAACAAATGGTCTTACTAAAGATGTAATATATATTAATCAGAAGCTGAGAATTCCATCTGAACTAAATACAGGCAGTAAGGAATTTATTACAATCAACAATCAAAAATATTTCATTAACAAAAAAGAAATAGTATTTAATCATATAGTCAAAAGATATGATAACTGGTACAGGATAGCAAAAAAATATGATGTCTCATTGAATAAACTTCTAAGCTGGAATAATGCTGATAAAAAAACAAAACTAAAAATAAATAGTCTCGTAAAAATTAAATTACAAGGGCCTATACTAACTAAAAGTAAAGACATAAACATATTACGATACGTTGTCGGGTCAGGAGATAGATATGATCAAGTGGTCAGAGGTTTTAATATTGACAAAGAGGATCTCATAAAAGATAACAAACTCAAAAATAGAAAATATTTAACAGCTGGTGATAATCTTATAATCACTTTGAACTAAATCTTTGATAAATATCTATCACCCCTATCGCATAGTATTGTAACAATAATTGAATCTTGGGCATTGTTAGCGATTTTTTTTGCAATATGCACATTAGCACCTGCTGAGACTCCTACAAAGAGACCATTTTTTCGAGATAGATATTCCATTGATTTCTCGGCATCATCTTGACTAATATCAATTATGTCATCTACTAAGGCGTCTTTAAATATCTCTGGGATATATTCAGGCTTCCATCTTCTGATCCCAGGTATCCTAGAACCTTCGGTAGGTTGAACTCCAATTATTTGAATACTTGTGTCTTGTTCCTTCAAAAAACGAGATACTCCTGTGATAGTCCCAGTCGTGCCCATAGCAGACACAAAATGTGTAATTTTTTTTTCAGTTTGATTCCAAATCTCAGGTCCTGTTGTATCATAATGGGCTAAATAGTTAGATTTATTTGCAAACTGATTAAGTATAAAACCTTCTCCATTATTAGTCATTTCTATTGCAAGGTCTCTTGCGCCTTCCATATCCTGTTCTTTTGTAACTAGAACCACTTCAGCTCCGTAGGCCTTCATGGTTTTTATTCTTTCAATAGATGCAGTTTCGGGCATTATAAGTTTGATTTTGAATCCACGTATAGATGCTGCCATTGCTAGCGCGATACCTGTGTTACCACTTGTTGCTTCAATTAATGTGTCGCCCTTTTTAATTAATCCTCTGTTTTCTGCATCCTTGATCATTCTTATAGCAGGACGATCTTTTATAGATCCAGCAGGATTATTTCCCTCGAGCTTTGCATAAATACTATTGGTGCCTATCCTATCGATGAGAACTAAGGGTGTATTGCCGATATAGTTTTCGATATCACTCATGACTCAACTACAACGAATGCTATCGAGGAAGTATCAGAGTCTGTGATTGAGAGTTGTAAGCTTGTATAACGACTATTGATAATCTCTTCGAGTTTAGAAGATAAAGAAAAAAAAGGTTTACCATTAATATCATGTTTGATAGTGATATATTTTGGATATAGTCCTTCTCTATATAACCCTGTACCAAGAGCTTTAGATAGGGCCTCTTTTGCAGCAAACCTTTTGGATAAAAAAGAGGCTTTATTAGGAATGTTTAAATAGTCTGAATGTTCTTCAACGGATAAAATTTTGCTAGCAACTCTATTGCCAAATTTTTTAACAAGTTTTATAAATCTATCTTTATCAACTAAATCAACACCTATACCTCTAATCATTGTCTAATAAACTCCTATAGTCTTGAACGGCACATTTGAGACCCTTAAATATCGAGTCTGCAATAACAGAATGTCCAATATTAAGCTCCTCTATTTGAGATATTTTACAGATATTTGATAAATTTGATAGATTTAAACCATGCCCTGCATGAACCTGAATTTTATTTTTACTCGCATACTCAGCAGCAATTGTTAATTTTTCTAACTCCTGCAATTGTTGGTTGGGATTAGTTGAATCTGCGTATGTCCCAGTATGTAATTCAATACAGCTAACACCAGATTTGATTGCATAATCAATTTGATTAATATCAGGGTCAATAAATAAAGATGGTATGATGTTATTTTTAGTCATTTTTAAAATTGCTTCTTGAAGGAAATTGAATTTTTCTTTAGACATACCGCTAATGTCTAGTCCTCCCTCAGTTGTTAACTCCTCTCTTTTTTCAGGAACAAGGCAACAATAATCTGGTTGAGTTTTTAGACATATTGTCAGCATCTCCTCAGTTAATGCCATTTCTAGATTCAGTTTTCTAGCAACGGATTTTACATCAATCAAATCTTGATCCTGGATATGCCTTCTATCTTCTCGTAAGTGAACTGTGATTAAGTCAGCTCCTGAGTCTTCAGCTATTTTTACCGCATCTATTAGAGATGGATATGGAGTTCCTCGGTTTGTTTTGATTGTAGCGATATGATCAATGTTTATACCAAGTCTTATTTTATTTTTTGACATTTTTTAAAATAGACAACTTTGATAGTTGTGCAATAATATTCTCATACTTTTTATTGTAACTAGATTTTCCACTAATAGCATTCAACAAATCATAAGTTTCAATTTCGAGAATTTCCTCAAATAAGATTTTATCCTCAGTGTTGAGATTCTCATAATAAGTCTCAAGGTAGTTTTGTAGTAGTATATCCAACTCTCTTATACCTTTTCTTGCTTTCCAGCGGAGTTTGTTAAGCGACATATTAAGCTTTGACAAGCATTTTCTTAATTTCTGAGATTGCTCTTGCGGGATTTAAATTCTTAGGACAAGTTTTTGTGCAATTCATAATTGTGTGACATCTAAATAATTTGAATTTATCGGCTAGACCTGAAAGTCTTTCCTCTTTTGCTGTATCTCTACTGTCAATTATCCACTTGTATGCATGCATCAATGTTGCAGGACCTAGATATTTATCTGAGTTCCACCAGTAACTTGGGCAACTAGTTGAGCAACACGCACACAACACGCATTCTACTAAGCCATCAAGTTTAGATCTATCCTCTTGAGACTGAATATGTTCTCTTTCAGGTTTATTATCATTAATTAACCATGGTTTAATAGATTTGTACTGTGCATAGAAGTTATTTAAATCCGGAACTAAATCTTTGATTACGGGCATATGTGGTAAAGGATTAATTTTTAATTTTTTCTCATCTGAGATATCGGTTATGCATGCAAGATTGTTAGTACCATTTATGTTCATTGAACAAGAGCCACAAATGCCTTCTCTACACGAGCGTCTGAAGGTGAGTGTTGGATCTATTTTGCTCTTTATGTAAATTAGTACATCTAGTGCCATAGGACCAAAGTTTTCTTTATTTAAAAGATAAGTATCTGTATATGGATTACTTTTAGTGTCTGGGTTATACCTGTATACCTCTACAGTTAGCATATTCTCAGATTTATTTAAATCAGTATATGTTTTGCCTTTTTTAACAATAGAATTAACTGGTAATGTAAACTTAGCCATTAGTATGTCCTCGCCTTTAATGCTACAGTTTCCATTTCATCAGTCAAGGTATCAAGCTGAACATTTCTATAAGCATATTTAGCTTCGCCATTTTCATCTATAGAGACAAGAGAGTGTTTTAACCAGTTATTGTCATCTCTCTCCGGATAATCATCACGAGCGTGACTACCTCTACTCTCAGTTCTTGCAGAAGCTGAATACAAAGTAGCTAGAGATTGATATAAGAGGTTATTTAGCTCTAGTGTTTCCGCTAAGTCAGTATTCCAAATAAGCGAAGAATCAGATAGCTTGATATTACTAAAGTCATTGTAGAGACCTTTCATGATTTCTATACCTTTGTCCATAGTTTCTTGATCTCTGTATACAGGAGCATATCTTTGCATTGTTCTTTGCATACTGTCCCTAATTTCAGATGGATTAATATCACCACTAGCATTTTTAATGGAATTAAACCTTGATAGAATCTTGTCAATTGTAGATGCAGAAATATCAATGTGGTTTTCTGGTTTATCTTTCAATACTTCTATGGCTCTATTGGCTGCAGACCTTCCAAAAACTACTAAATCTAGTAAAGAATTTGATCCGAGTCTATTAGCGCCATGAACAGATACGCAAGCTCCCTCACCTACAGCCATGAGACCTTGAACTACATTATTTTCTGAGTCTAATACTTCAGTGTTGTAATTTGTGGGAGTGCCGCCCATATTGTAATGAACTGTTGGTATGACAGGGATTGGATCTTTAGTTACGTCGACACCTGCAAATATATGCGCAGTTTCAGCAATTCCTGGGAGTTTTTCATTGATAACTTCCGGATCTAAGTGCTCTAGATGAAGATGGGCATGATCTTTGTCAGAACCAACGCCTCTGCCTGCATTAACCTCCATTTGGATTGCTCGACTTACAACATCACGAGAAGCTAAATCTTTAGCATTTGGTGCATATTTTGGCATGAATCTCTCTCCTTCGGAATTCGTCAAATATCCTCCTTCGCCTCTAGCACCCTCAGTAATTAGACAGCCTGCTCCGTATATTCCTGTTGGATGAAATTGTATAAATTCCATATCCTGTAATGGGAGATTTGCTCTTAAGATCATGCCATTTCCATCTCCTGTACATGTATGAGCAGAGGTTGAAGATAGATATGCTCTACCATATCCACCTGTTGCAAGTATCACCATGTGCGATTGAAATAAATGGACTTTTCCATCTTCCAAACACCAAGCTAAAACTCCAACACATTTACCTTCTTCAAATAATAAATCTATAACGAAATACTCTATATAAAAATCGACATCATTTTTTAATGATTGAGTATAAAGGGTATGTAAAATGGCGTGACCTGTTCTATCAGCCGCAGCACAGGTTCTTTGCGCAATTCCTTTACCATATTCTGTAGTCATTCCACCAAAAGGTCTTTGATATATTTTGCCTTCTTCTGTTCTAGAGAATGGTACTCCAAAATGTTCTAGCTCAATGATTGACTCAACAGCATTTTTACACATGTACTCAATTGAGTCTTGATCTCCTAACCAATCTGAACCTTTGACGGTATCATACATATGCCATCTCCAATCATCTTCACCCATGTTTCCAAGCGCTCCACTTATTCCACCTTGAGCAGCTACAGTGTGACTTCTTGTTGGAAAAACTTTAGAGATGCAAGCTACAGAGAGATCAGATTGTGACAGTCCCATTGATGCGCGCAATCCTGATCCACCTGCACCAACTACTAGAACATCATGTTCGTGTTTAATTAAATCCATATCAAATGCTCGCTAAAATTGTAATTGTTAAGAAAAAAGAGACTATATGAAATAGCTTCGATATAGAAACAATATTTTTTTGTAAGTTTTCGGAATGAACATAATCTTCTATGATTACCTCCATACCCATCGAACTATGAAATAATATAAAGCCCATAAACAGTGTTGTAATTATAAATCCATTTATTGATCCAAGATCGTTTATAAGTTGATCATAAGGTAGTGTACCTAAATTAACAATATAATAAAGAGAAAAAAGAATAATAGGTACCAGCGCAATGGCGCTAATTCTCTGAAATTTCCAATGCTGGACTGACATTAGATGGCTCCCGATATAAAAATAATTAAAAGTGTGATTCCGAGAGATGTTCCGACTACTGCGTACCCTGATTTATAACTACTGTCCAGATCTAAACCATAACCAGCATCCCACGCTAGATGTCTTATCCCATTGCATAAGTGATAAGACAATCCAAAAATAGCAAAGAAAAGAACCAACTTAACAAAGCTATTTTGAAATATAGTCATCACAAACGAATGGCTATCTTGTGATAATGTCAAAAAATATAAAATCAATGGGGAGGCAATAATTACAAGGCTAAGAGCAAACCCAGTAAGTCTGTGAGTTATAGACAATATAGAGGTTAACTGTGGTTTATATATTTGCAGATGCGGTGATAATGGTCTTTTTGTAGCGTTCATATCTAGAAGTCTATACAGCGTCCATTCTTTTCCCAGTCACCATATCTTGTTGGTTCGGGTCCCTTTCTACCGCCGATTTCTTTGGGCGACTTATCCTTATTTTTTGGAACTATAAGCTTACTTTTTTTGCCCTTATTTCCCATGATTATCCCTAAAATACTTTGATGGATATTATATGAAAATATTTTTAAAATAAATAGTAATTTATTAGGATATACTTAAATACTATAAAATGGCTTGCAACCGATGATATTTATTATAAATTACAATATTTTATATGGATAATATAACTGAAAAGATACGTTTAAAACACGATAAACTTTATCGAGATAACACTCTTACTGCAATAAAGGTAACAGGTACAGATAACAAAAAATTTCTTCAAGGGCAGCTAACTAATGATATAGAGAATTTATCTGATAAATATGTACATGCATCATATTGTACACATCAAGGAAAGGTAATTGTAAATGTGCAAGCTTTTCTCTGTGACGACGAGATAATATTATTATTAACAAAATCATTAAGTAAATATTTTTTAGAAAAAATCTCAAAATATATACTCATGTCTGATGTCAAGTTTACGGAATATGACGACATTACAGTATTGTGGGGGTTAGGCGATAAAGCTCTAAAATTAATAGAAGAGCATAAAATTGATTCCGATAAGTCATTTAATAAAATTAGCCAGTCTGAGTATGTAATCAATATGACTAATGATAAAAAACATCAAATTAGGTACATAGACCTTGATTCTATTGCGTGTAAAAAAATAGAACATGAAACATTAGCAGAATCTCAAACTTGTTTAATAGATTTATTTAGCATGCATACTAGATTAAAGAAGCAAAATATTGAAAAGTTTATTCCACAAGTATTGAACTCTGACCAGCTCAATACGGTAAACTATAAAAAAGGCTGTTACACCGGACAGGAAGTAATTGCAAGGACACATTATCTTGGTAATGTGAAAAAGCATACATATTTAGTCAGTGTAGATTCCTCGATAAACGACGAGAGTAATATTGTTAATTCAGACGGAGAGAGCGTTGGTGAGTTGATTGGAGAAACTTTTGAATTTGATAATATACTATTGTCTCACTGTATACTCAGAGATAGTTGTGACTTTAATGATTTACTAATCAACGACAAAGATGTTCAAGTACTAATTAAGGAAGATATTTCTTAACTATCTCTCTCTCTTTAAGAAGTTCTTCTTCTGTTTGTTTGATTAAAGCAGTTAAACTATCATTGATATCAAGGTTATCGATAACAGTAAAAGTTCCATCGTTTATTGTTAAAGGAAATGAAAACATAAGATCAGGCGAAATATTATATTCTCCAGTTGATAAAACACCTAAAGCCTCACAATCATCTGATCCGAACTCTAATACATATATGTGATCATATATTGCAGATGCAGCTGAAGCCGCACTTGATAAGCCTCTAAACTCAATTATCTCTCCCCCTCTTTTTTGTACTCTTGGGATGAAAGTATCATGAATCCAGGAGTGCTCTAGAGATATTTCTTTTGATGGGATAACGCAGTTATATAAGTCTGGAACTTGGGTAGTTGAATGATTGCCCCAAATTACCATATTTTTAATATTTTCAACTCTCTCATCAAGCTTCGTTGCTAATATGCTTTTCGCTCTATTCTGATCGAGCTTCATTAAAGATGTAATATTTTCATTAGGTATTTTTGGTGTATTGTAATTCATTATTAATGCATTAGTATTAGCAGGATTACCAACAATCACTATCTTTGTTTTTTTTGAACATACTTCATTAACTATCTGTGCCTGAGATCTAAAAATTTCAGCATTGTCTAGAATTAAATCTGATCTTTCCATACCCTTAGATCTAGGTTTTGCACCTACCATCAAAATGTAGTCAGCATCTGTAAAGGCTAATTCCGGATCATCTGTTATTAATAAGTTCTCTAAGGATTCAAATGCGCAATCCTCAATCTCATATTTCAAGCCCATGAGTGATTTTTGTGATTGTGAAATATCAAGTAATCTAATATTTATTTTGTCTGTATCTTTAAATGGTGGATTCGATAAAATTCTAAAAATTAGTGAGTATGCAATATTACCTGCAGCGCCTGTAATTGTAATATTTTTAGTTACCATATAGTTCTCTTGCTTTTTTCAAATCACTAGCAGAATTAATGCCTATTGATTTGTTATTTTTTGCCTGAACACAACATATCGGTACATTATTCCAAATCAACCTCAATTGTTCAAGGCTCTCTTCTTTTTCATAATGGCATGGAGATAGGTCATTATACATTGATAGTGCTTTAAATTTAAATGCGTAAACACCGAGATGAATCAAGTACGAGGATCGAATTGAAGTTATCTTTTTCCGAGTAAATGTAACAGCTCTAGAATCTTTATCTACAATAACTTTTACATTATTTACATTAGAATACTCTTTATCATCGTTTGATTTGTATATTAATGTAGCAATAGATTCTGTATTTGATTTCTTTAATTTTTCTATAAGACTGTTGATATTTGCAACACTTATATTGAATTCATCAGCTTGAAGATTGATAACTATGTCAGAGGGTCGAGCATTGTAGTGTTCTGCTGTGTAATAGCATCTTTCGGTACCATTTTTGAATGGCTTTTTAGATATAAAGGCATCAACACCTTGTTTCACTGCATAATCATAAATAACGTTTGAATCTGTAGAGACAATAACTAGAGAATCTTTTATTTTTTTAGCTGTAATAATCATGTGCTCAATAAGTGTTTTGTTGCCAATTTTTTTTATTAGCTTATTAGGTAATCTAGTTGAACTCATCCGAGCTGGCAATATAATAAAAGTTTTCATAATAATTTTTCTACTATCTTTAAAAGTTTATCATTTGGAATTGTTTTTTGTTCTAAAATATAAATATTTTTATTAGCAAAAGATCTAATTTTAACAAAATCCTTTTCTGTTACTAAGATAGGGAGATCCGTAGAAGGAATATCCAATTTATTGAATTGATAATGATCTGGATAGCTGAGTGTATTTAGATCTATGCCATAACTTTGTAATTCTTCTATTATTGAGAGATTATCTGCAATTGCAGTTAGTAAGATAGATTGCGAAAATCTGTTATCGTCTAGATTATATGTTTTATTATCAATATGTGACCTTACTCCTGCAATTTCAGAATAGAAACCGGGGTATTGTAAACCTTTATAGTTACTAAATATAAAATCTGATTTTTTGTGGAAAAATTTTGGTTCTCTATTCGGACCACATGGAAGTAAAAATTTATTATCCCGCATGTTTTTATTTGTAATGATAAATTCATAATCTCTATTTAAGCTGTAATGCTGAAGACCATCATCATGGATAATAAAATCGGTCTTGTTTTCATCACAGTATTTTGTTGACTCTACTCTATTTGAACTGGCTACTATCATCGATCTAGTTTTTGAGCTCAATAAAACAGATTCATCCCCCACTTGTCTCGGATCAGATATTTCAGTTATAACTTTTGGTGAAGTGATTGATGATCCATACCCAGATGAAACAATTATAGTTTCTTTACCTTTTTCTTTTAAGTAATTACTTAACCAAATCGTGAATGGAGTTTTCCCTGAACCTCCAACTACAAGATTTCCAACAATAATTATTTTATGCTTTGATGTATATCTGTTAAAAATATTTATTAAAAGAAATTTCCTGATGTATATAGATATCAGAAATAATATGGATAGAGGAAGAAAAGGAATGAGAATTAATTTTGGGAACTTGTACCATATTAAAAAAATCAACCTTTGCATTAGCTTTTGAATTGAGAATTATATAAAGCATAATAGGCAGATTTTTTATCTAATAATTCATCATGTTTACCCTTCTCAATGATACGTCCATCCTCTATTACTATTATTGTATCAGCATTCATCACTGTAGATAATCTGTGTGCAATTATTATCGTGGTTTTGTTTTGTGAGAGTTTTACTAGAGACTGTTGAATAGATGTCTCTGATTCTGTATCTAGCGCACTCGTTGCCTCATCTAGTAAAAGTATAGGGGCATTTTTGAGTAACGCTCGTGCTATTGCTATCCTTTGTCTCTGTCCACCCGATAAAAGTATCCCATTTTGGCCAACCATAGTGTCATATTTATCAGGTAACTCATTTATAAAGTCTGAAGCATAAGAAAATTTAGCAGCATCATGAACTAGTTTAGTATCAAGACAGCTTAATTCACCATAAGCTATGTTGTTGTATATTGTATCATTAAACAGGGTAAAATCTTGGCCTACATAAGATACGTACTTTCTGATCTCATTCAAATTTATTTCTCTTATATTGAATGTATTAAAATATATATCTCCTTGATCAGGATCATATAGACGAGGGATAAGATCTAATAAGGTTGTTTTTCCACTTCCAGATTTTCCGACTACAGCAACCGTCTCTCCATCTTTGATATCAATATCAATATTTTTAAGAACATTGGATTGAGAGGATGGGTATTTGAAGGTAACACCCTTAAAAAAGATAGAAATCTTTTTATCGATATCTATTCCTTCCGTTACTCCAATAACCTCGCTTTCAGAATCAAGCAAATCAAAAATTGATTCACTAGCAGCTATGCCTCTTTGAAGAGTGACGTTTACCTCTGATAATCTCTTTATTGGAGCGAACATCATGATCATAGCTGTAAGATATGACATAAAAGTCCCGATGGATATTTCCTCAAGATAGTCATTAGATGTTACAAAGAAAATTATAGCAGCAAGAAATACTGCAACTAACAATTGCATTAGGGGGATGCTAATACTCTGGACAAAAATTAATTTTAAATTTCTTTCTCTATTGTATGCATTGGCAGAGTTAAATGTGTTTTCTTCGTAACTTTTACCACCAAATATTTTAATTATCCTATGACCTATTATTGATTCCTCAACTATATTTGTAATGCTACCCATAGAGCTTTGAATATCACGACTTAATGATCTAAACTTGACGCTCATTACCTTCAGGAAAAAACCAACAAGAGGCGCTAGAAGTAATAGTCCAATAGAAAGTTCGAAGCTATAATAGAACATTAATGATAGAAGGCCAACTATTGTGAGCCCGTCTTTAATAAGTGTCGTTACAGCCTTAGTGGCAGCTTCTGCTACTTGTTCGGCATCAAATGTTATTTTAGAGACTAATTTTCCTGTAACTGATTCATCATAAAGTGATGATGATCTGAGTAGAATTTTATTGAACATATCTCTTCTAATGTCTCTGATTATACTCCTTCCAACATAGGCCATTCCATACGTGGACATAAAAGATCCAATTCCTCTAAAAACAAATATTAAAATTATTAGAATAGGCATTATCTGTATGAAGCTAGGGTCTTTATTTATAAAACTACCATCCAATAATGGCTTTATGATTGCTGCGAAAGATGTATCTGTAATGGCATGAATTACCATTCCTATAATAGCTAGAAAAAATGTTTTTTTATAAATCCCTGTGCTTTTTAACAGTCTCTTGTACAGATCGAGTGCGTTATTATTTTTTTGTATCATAATAAATTAGTTGGATTACAAGGATATTTGACTATCATACATGATATTATTTATGCATTGAAATATACATACAATAATTTTCAATTATAGTTCTAAAATATGAAAAAATTCTTTAAAGATAATTTACCTAAACCTGAAGACATCAGGAAATATAAGGCTTTAGGCGTGCTTGGCGAATCCATATTTGAGAGAGAACTATGGAGTATCAATAAGCACACCTTATCTCGTGCTATAGCAATTGGCTTATTCTGGGGTTGGATGCCTATGTTTTTTCAGATGATACCAGCAGCGTTCTGCGCTGTTTATTTTAGGGCTAATTTACCTCTCTCACTTGCAGGTGTATGGGTTAGTAATCCCATTACCATGCCGCCGATGATGTATATTGGATATGAATTCGGGAATATTATACTGGGAATAGATCCTCTTTTTGATAAATTCGAAGCAAGTATTGAATGGATAGGGAGTGTGTTTTCTTTGATATGGCAACCATTACTTATGGGTACTTTGATAATTGGGGTAGTTTCTGCCATTTTGGGGTTCATCAGTATTCATATCATCTGGAAAGTAATAGCCTATCGAAAATTAAAAAAACTAAAGCAAAACTCTAAATAACCTTCCCCTCAAGCATTTTCTTTTTAGTCTTCATTTTATGTATCACATCATCGTCATGGGAAACTACAATCAACGTAATCATGTGTGTCTCACAAATCTCAGTTAACTTGTTTATAACTGATTGAGAGTTTACCGAATCAAGATTTCCAGTCGGTTCATCAGCAAATATAATCTTTGATTTCATTGCAATCGCACGAGCAATACCGACTCTTTGTGCTTCACCGCCTGATAATATTGAAACTGGAGAATCTTGATGTTCAAGCAGGTTGGCTTCATCTAGACATTCGATAGCAATATTCCTTGATTTTTGACTATTGGTACCTCTATATCGAAGGGGTAACATAATATTTTCTATGACATTGAAATCTTGAAGTAAGTTAGGCGCCTGAAAAATATGAGAAATATTATTAAGTCTAAATAATGTTTTTTTCGTATTAGACAAATTTGTGAAACAAATATCATTGAAAAAGATTTCTCCCCTATCTGGTTTATCAAGCCCTGCTAATATATTTAATAAGGTTGATTTTCCAACCCCTGATGGTCCCGATATAGATAGCGAGTTACCTGAATCTAGCTCAAACGATACTCCATTCAAGACACCCCTCTCATTACAATTCTTAAATTTCTTGAAAATTTCTTTACACTTAATATTCATAAGTTTAATGATTGAGATGGGTTCACATTAATAGCTTTTATTGCTGGATAAATAGAAGATAACAAAACCATCAAAAAAGAAATAAATGTAATTTTATAAATATCAGACATTAATACTATAGATGGTATGAGATCCAAGTGATATATATCTGGAGCAATGAGTGAGATGTTAAAAAGGTTTTCTAATGAAACAACTATTTCGTTGATATTTGAAGATAATAAAATACCTAACAATATACCAAGAGAAATACCAAAGATTCCAATCATTACGCCCTGTATCAAGAAGATGGATTGGATTGTGATTTTAGAGAATCCTAGAGACATCAAAATTGCTATATCTTTTTGTTTATTTAAAACAAGTAATGACAAAGATGAAATAATATTAAATGACGTAATAGCAATGATTAGCATAAGTATGATAAACATTACCCTTTTTTCGTTCCCAATAGCTTGGAACAATGCATTATGGGTCTCCGTCCAGTTACTACTTATAATTCCATGTTCAGTGAAAAGATCTTTTGATGTATTAACTGCGTCAAGAGGGTCTGATAATTTTAACTTTATATAGGTATATGAGTCTGTGCTTGTTAACGCTAGATCACTGCCATAGACAAACCTTTGATTGTACTCATAAATACCAGAATCAAAAATGCCAGAAATTTTAAAAAACTCTTGTTTATATATATTATTATAGTTCGATAGTTCTATTGTATCCCCAACATTAACACTAAGATTATTAGCCAGAACATTGCCAATGATTATATCTTCAGGGTTCAGGAGCCTGAATTCACCATCAATAATTATGTTTGAAATCTCACTAGTCTTATTTTCTAAGTGATGATTTACGTTGTGAACTATTACGGGTATGTTCTTTGCGTCACCAGATGATGATAAAACTTCATTCCTATGGACTATTGAATAACTCTGTATACTTTTATTGACATTAATAATCTTCCCAAGCTTCTCAACACTCACTTGACTACTGGGATATATATTAATGTGAGATGTGAAAGATAGAATCTTCTCCCTAAGTTCTTTTTCAAATCCATTCATAACCGAAAGTACAGTAATGAGTATCCCTACGCCAAGCATAAGACCAAATATAGATACTTTTGAAATAACTGATATGAATGATAAATTATATCTAGAGAATAATAATCTATATGCTATTAGAAAATTCATATAGTCACTATAGCAAAAATAAAGAAAAGATGAGCCTTCATAAAAAAAAATTATTCGCAGATTTCGAATCAAATCATATCATGATGATTTTTCCATACATGCACAGAAATAAAAGCTACTATAAGGAATTATGTAATATTTACCTGAGTTTAAACAAAATATTTTTAGAGAGTAATATAAAACAAACAATCGTTTTAAGTAAAAACCACAAGAGCGCTGTTCCTACAATATTTGATCACAGTTCGGTGACTAAATTATATTATGACTGCAATGACATTTGGGTAAGAGACTATATGCCGAAAATATATCTCTGTGGTGATAAAAAAAATATGATTAGATATAGTTTCAATGCATACGGTGAGAAATACTCTTATATTGCAGACAATAATTTTAAAAATATTGTAAATTATCCCTCTAGTGAAATTAATTTGGATGGCTTTGTCTTAGAGGGAGGAAACTTAGAGTTTTCTGAAAGTGGAATTATTATTACGAATATTGCATGTATTAAGAAAAATAATAAAAAAAATACTATAGATATAGAGACAGAGCTTAACAAAATAAGTACACAGCTACAGGTTTCTGAGCTATTCACAATAGACCTACCTGAAATTATAGGTGATGACACGAATGGCCATATTGATAACTATATACGATTTATTCAAAATGACACGATTGTCTACTTTGCATCAAAAGATAAGAGTTATTGTAACTATGATGTTGCCCGCAAACTAGAAAAACAAGTTGAAGTTATTATAAATAGCAGCACACTCATTAAGAAGGCAATACCTATATATCATAGTAAAATTGATGAGTTAGTAATTAATAAAAAGATTCATCCTTATTCAAAACTTAATTTTATTACTGCGAAGGATTTATTTATTTTTCCTTGTATATATAAGAATAAAGATTCTGTAGAATTAGATATAGAAAGTTTAGATCTTAAATCTAAAGTGTACGTCATAAATAGCGAAGCATCGTTAATTGAGTATGGAGGATTACATTGTCTATCAGCCAACATTTGAATGTTTTACTTTTACAATACAAACCTTACGATAATATAAATAAAAACATCGAAAAGATTAAAATTTTACTAAATAATGCAAGTGTAATAAAAAATACTCTTGTTGTGTGTCCTGAATTATCCATTCAAAAATATATTTGTATCGTTAAAGATAAAAATTTATTTAGTCAAGCACTCGATATAGACTCTCAAATATTTGATGATTTAAAAAGTATTTCCAAAAATTACAAAATATTTTTATGCATCACTGTTTTTATGAAAGTAAAAAATAGCTATTTTAATACCGCTATGATTTTCGATCCAAGTGGTAAAATTATTAAAAAATATAATAAAAAGCATATACCATCTGAGTATTGCTATCAGGAAAAATATTATTTTGATCAACCTAAAAATAATTTTAAATATTTTAAAATAAAGAATTTCAAGATTGGTATATTAATTTGCTGGGATCAATGGCACCAAAGATCTTATGAGTACATGAAAAAAAATAACGTAAACTTGATAATATGTCCAACAGCAATAGGATATGGCAAGGTAAAAAACAAAAGCATAAGTCTTCTCAACGAGCGAAAAAAATGGGTAAACGTTATATCAGCTAATGGCCTTATGATCAATACACCTATCGTAATATCAAATAGGACTGGCAAAGAAACTATGAAAGACTCATCTATATCTTTTTGGGGGTCAAGTTTTATCTCGGACAGCAACGGAGATGTTGTAAAAAGACTCCCTCAAGGAGAGGGTTTCATCCACCATAAATTTTTGATTAAAGACCAAATTACTGCAAAAAGAATGTGGAATTTTGATGAATAGTCAATAATACATCGATTATATGTAAAATAATCATGTCAAATTATATGAGTAACGACTATAATATGGTTGTTTAATCAGTTCTTTGATTGTGGAGATCTTAACAAATGAGGATATATATATTAATGCTAACGCTCTTAGTAATGAGCTTTTCAGTATCTCAGCCATCTTTTGCTAAAAATACAACTCAATATGAAGTTATATCAGCTGAAGATGAAAAAAAGCCTTCTTCAGATGATGAAGAGCCTGATTGCGAATAATTAATGGGAGGAGATATGTTAAAAATCAAACATAACATTTTATCAGCTGCATTGCTTTCTCTAGTCCTAGTATCATTTTCTGCTGTTGCGGGTAAACCAGTTGCTATTTCTAAAGGTGATGGTCCCAATTCATTAGAAATCGGACTATCTGTATCAGTTGGTGAACATAAGATTATGAGAAACCAAGATAACGGGGCTACGGTTAATCCAGCATTTGCAAAGACTTCAAGACCGTGTCCGCCATTTTGCATACAACCTATGCAACTTAGACCTGGTATAGAAACTCTTGGTGAACAAGAAATAATTCATTACGCAGTAATGATGAGCAAAGGTGAAAAAATGCCAGATGGTTCTGAAATCATGATTATAGATTCAAGAACACCTGATTGGGTAGCGAAAGGTACAATTCCTGGTGCAGTCAATTTGCCATGGACATTATTAAGTGAGAGAAAAGGAGCAGATCCGCTATCTATCGCTGAACTAATGACAACTAAATTCGGAGCAAAAGAGCAAAATGGCTTGTTCTATTTTGATAATGCAAAGACATTAGTAATGTTCTGTAATGGAATGTGGTGTGGACAATCACCAAACAATATTAAAAGTTTATTAAAATACGGATATCCAGCTAATAAGATTAAATGGTACCGTGGAGGAATGCAAAACTGGGAAAACCTAGGTTTTAATACCGTTAAATAAACATAAATTGTAATCAAATATAAGCAGCACATTTATTTATGTGCTGCTTTTTTTATAATCACTAGCTGTATATGACACTTTTAAAAAAAGGAAAAAATATTTTACAAAGATTAACTGGGTCCTCCTATCTGCTAGAAATAAATAAATTAAGTGAACAGTTCAAAGATGTAATAATAATCCTAGATAACAACCATCAAATAGACGCATTGTATACTGAATTAAAAAGCGTCTATAAAAATAAAAATGTCATTAAGTTTCCTGATTACGGATTAGGTTCGTATGATAATACTCAGATCGATAAAACTATTATTAAAGATAGGTTTACATGTCTAATTGATCTATATAATGAAACATCCAGAAGAATAGTAATCACTACGTATAAAGCGATATTTTATAAAATACCTGCTCTAAATGAAATATCAAATTCATGGAAAAATATTTCAAAACAATCAAGTTATGATGAGATTTTAGCTACTTTGAAATCATACGGTTACCAAAAAACATCTAAGATAGAAGAGCCAGGACAATATAGAGTATCAGGATCTATAATTGATTGTTTCTCACTCATTTCAAATGAACCTATAAGGATTAATTTTTTTGGAGATCAAATAGAGACGATTAAGAGCTTTGATCCATTGACGCAAATATCATTCAATGAAATTGATGACACGATGGTTTGTGTAAACGGATTATACAAATTAGACCAGTCGAATATTGATAATTATGTAAATATGATAAAAGATTATTTTGATGATGAATACTTAGAAGACATAGAGTATGAAAGGATAGTGCTGGATAAAAATAATTTATACATACATAATCTTATACCAAAATTATTTAATCCTACACAATCAATATTAACATTATTTAATCGTGAAGTAGGTTTTTTTATTCAGAAGGATCCTTTCTCAGAGCTCAATGATCATTATGAGTATTTATGTAATATATATGAAAATGAAAAAATAAATAGATATCTAATCCGTCCTGATGAATTATTAATTGAGAAGGATGATTTGGAAAAGATAGTAAAAAATAACTATCTATATATATCGTCAGATTCTATAGATGACGAGGTTAAAAGGCATTCAGGGTATAGCACTATTCCAAATATCTCTATTAATTATAATTATAAAAACCCGTATACAAATTTTGAGAATTTTTTTTCTAATTCACAGTATAAGTATATTTTTTTTATCAAAAGAAATGATAATTATAAAACATTTACAAATTATCTAAAATCAAGAAATATTTCTTATGATGACATAGACAGTATAAATAGTGTAAAAGGCATCGTGCACATTTTTAGACAAAACATTAATGAGGGTTTTGTTGATAATAATTCTAAGACCGTATATGTGAGCTCTAATGACTTATTCGGCCTTATAAAAACAAGAATAACATCCAAAGAAACTATAAAATCGTCTGTAATAGACAGCTTAACTGATTTAAAGATAAACGATTATGTTGTTCATCAAGATCATGGGATTGGTAAATATAAAGGTCTTATGATCATGGATATCGAAAATAAGAAGACTGAACTTATTAAGATTGAGTATGCTGAAAATAATAATCTTTATATGCCTGTAACATCAATGACACTAATTCAGAAGTACATTGGTAATACTGGCCTAAACACAAAACTTTCTCAACTGGGATCTGATAAATGGCAGAAGATAAAACAAAGAGCGAAAAAAAAGATTGAGGATATTGCAGTTGAATTACTTAGTGTTCAGGCTAAGAGAGAATTAAGCCAAGGCTATAAGTTTGATTTAAATAACTTAGATTATGAAAAATTTTGTAGCCTATTTCCATATGTCGAAACCGACGATCAGTTAGACAGTATTAATGATGTTATATCTGATATGTGCTCGGCAAGACCTATGGATAGAGTTATATGTGGTGATGTCGGGTTTGGAAAAACTGAAGTAATATTAAGGGCTGCATTTATTGCATCTAATAATAGCAAGCAAGTAGTTGTAATAGTGCCCACCACAGTTTTGGCAAAACAGCATTATCAGACCTTCAAAAGAAGGTTTTCACAATATGCATATAACATTGGAATCATAACAAGAGCATTAACTAAAAAAGAAAAAATCAAAACACTTCAAGAAATTAACTCTGGCAAAACTAACATTATAATTGGAACTCACTCCCTACTAAGTAAAGATTATAAATATGCAGACTTAGGATTACTAATAATTGATGAGGAACATAAATTTGGAGTTAAACATAAAGAGTCAATTAAACAAATAAAGGAAAATGTTGACGTACTGACCTTAACTGCAACTCCTATTCCTAGGACTTTAAACTCGGCACTATCAGAAATTAAAGATATGAGTGTGATAAATACACCACCTATTGGTAGAAAAAATATTGAAACTTCAATAATAGAAAAATCTATTGAAAAAATAACTATGTTTATTAATCGAGAAATATCAAGAGGAGGTCAGTTGTTATATATTCATAATAATATAGATACAATGATTGACGAAATAAATTTTCTTACTAGTTTGAATCAAGATATTACTATCAACAGAGTTCATGGGAGATTATCAAACCAGGAAATTGAGAGTGTTATGAATGATTTTATTGATGAAAAAATTAATGTACTAGTATGTACAAGTATAATTGAAAGTGGTCTAGATATGACAAACGTGAATACTATTATAATAAATAATGCAGAGAATTTTGGACTATCACAACTACATCAACTGAGGGGAAGAGTTGGGAGAAGTAATAAGCAAGCATATGCAGGATTATTATTATCAAATAAAGGTAAATTAACTAGAGAGGCTGAACGAAGGATAGATGCATTCATTAAAACTAATAGTCTAGCTGGTGGCATTGAAATAGCAGGTCATGACCTAGATATTCGAGGTGCAGGTGAAATATTAGGTGAGGAGCAAAGTGGCCAAATCTTTGAAATAGGTTACGGTATGTATACAACGATGTTATCGAGGGCAATATCTCAAATAAAAAATAAAAAGGAAACCATCGATAATATTCATACAGAAATTGATTCTTATATATCTACATTAATACCTCAAGATTATGTTGATGATATCTTTCTTCGTTTGGAAATATATAACGAAATCGCAAATTCTAAAAATGATTATGATATTGATAAGATAGCATCAAAGCTTGAGGACATTTATGGGCCAATACCAGATTATTTGAGTAATCTTCTCAATCTGACACGTGTGAGAATATCAGCTGATAATATTAACGCTGAGAGTATTAAAATTAACAAGGAAAGTACTATTATAACTCTCAATGCTAAAAGTCTAATCAATCACGAAAAGTTAATCAATAATTATGTTATGAAAGATAAAATAAAAATATCTGATGAATTTAATTTAAGATATAAAAATAAGTTCATAGATGATTTTCCAAAAATATGTGAAGAAATAATTATATTGTTAACTGAAATATTAAATTAATCTTTATTTATAAAAACTGTTGTAGTCGGATATACAATTTCCGCATCATGTTTTTCAATAATCTCTGCGACTTTAAGAAGAATATCCTGCTTAATAGAGAGGAACTCTTCCCAATCTTTCGTTAGAGTAAATGCATATATAAAGAAATCACATGATGAGGCTGAGAATGTTTTGAAATAAACTTTAGCCTTTTGTGATTGATCAATTTTGTCATTTTCGGATAGAATTGTATTTACGTCGTTGATAATAGATTTCATTTTACTAAGATCATCGTAACGAATTCCAATAGTTTCATTTATTCTTCTATTAGACATTCTGGTAGCATTCTCGACAATAATACTGGAAAAAGCAGTATTTGGGATATAAAGAACATTTTTAGAAAATGTTCTTACTACTGTAAGCCTCCACCCTATTTTTTCAACAATACCCTCTATATTTCTGTCTGGAGATTTGATAAACTCTCCTACCCTAAAGGGTCTATCAAAAAATATCATCATTCCACCAAAAAAATTTGATAAAAGATCTTTTGCGGCTAGACCAACAATCAAGCCACCTACACCGCCAAATGCCAACAGACCAGAAATGCTAAGTCCAAGCTCCTGCATAATTATTAATAGTGTAATTATTACTACGATAACCTTAATGATTCTAATTACAATTTCGTAAGTCTCAGATACTAATGTTGCGTCATCATCTCCACTTAGATTTTTGATATATGGTTTGGAGGTTAAATAAAAGTTCAATCCACGTAATATTGACCATGAAATCATTAATACGATTAATAAAAATAATGAAGTTGGTAATGAAAATGCAAAGTTTATTAAACCTTGATTTATAAAATAATCTACAACTATAAGTAAATAACCTACTACTATAAGGTACGACGAAGGGCTTCTAATCGAATGAAGTAATAGTTCATCGTATATAGTACTTGTTTTTTCAGAAACAGCTAGAATTATACCAATAAGCCTATTTTTAGCAAAAAATAAAACTAAGGCAACAATTGATATTGATATAAGGCCTGAGTAAGTTGTGTCGAAAATTATATTCATTTTTTTTCAAACAGGTTAGATAAGCTCTCTAGTGCACACTGATAATTTATATCACTACCTTTATTATAAGTGATTTGTTTAGGCCATAGCAAATCCATGTTATTCATATTAGTTTTCTCAATTTCCTCTAGCTTATCAAGATACTCTGATTTGTAAAATTGATAACTCATGTTACTTTCGATTATACCTTTAGTTTGCATAGTAGTTATAATTGCTAGATTACAACCTGCTGAAAATGCTTTATTGAGAATTTCTATCTTTGAATGATTACTGTATTTTTTTGTTATTGCTGACATTTCCAGATCATCACTGATAAAAAAAGGTTTTTGATCATATATAGTTTTTGAGAGATTTGTTAACCATGTTTGTGATGTCGTGACAGGCTCGTCAGATATTCTATTGTAAATGATATGACTAGTCATAATCGGTATCTGATACTTTTTATGTAGTTGTTTGAAAGGATCTATATGAATCTTTAGATCATCAAAACAGTAGTTGCTTTCTGATATATTAGTGTGTGTATCAGATAAAACTGAGCCATGACCCGGAAAATGTTTCATCGTTGGGATTACTCCATTCTCAATATGCCCTCTAATATATTCTGATGCGAGTCTTATTACAATATCTGGATTTTCAGATAAGGTTCTACTATTAAGAACCCCACTATCAGATGATAAATCGATAACTGGTGAAAAATTGATATCCATTCCTACTCTCTTAAGCTCAAACGCAGAGACGTATCCACTATGGTATGCTGCTTCGTCAGCTAATTCTGGTTCACTTAGATATAATGCACCAATATCTTCAAAGGAAGGAATAAGGGTGAACTTATTTTGAAATCTCTGTACCCTGCCGCCTTCATGATCTACTGAAATCAATATATCATCTCTTATTGATTTAATAGAGGCAATCAAATGATTAGTTTGATCAAGATTCTCATAGTTATGATCAAATAAAATAACACCTCCGATTATATCATTTTCTAAAAGACTACACTCGTCCCTACTCAATTTCGTTGAATCTAAATTGATAATTATTTTATTCGAGGTCATTTTCATTTCTTAATAAGAATTGAGGAGTAACATCCAATTGCTTGATTATTACCTATCAGACCAATTCCTTGAGATGTAGATGATTTTATACTTATTCTATCTATATTTAGAGTAGTCAAAGTAGAGATATTCTTGCGCATTTGTGGAATAAAGTTTTGAAGACGAGGTTCCTCAAGGATAATCGTAATATCAATGTTTCCTAAAGAATAACCAAATTTATTAAGTGTTTCGCATGCATGTGATAATATTTTTTTACTAGATATATTGAGATTTTGATCATCGGAAGGAAAATGTGTCCCTATATCACCGTCTGCAATTGCACCATATATTGCATCTGATAAAGCATGGAAAACTATATCCCCATCAGAATGAGCAGATACTGAGTAATTAGATTGAATTTCAACTCCTGCTAGACCTATAGATTTACCCTTAATAAGCTTATGAAAATCATAGCCAAAACCAATTCGTGTATCATTCATAATAATTTTTTTATATTTTCAATATCACTCTTATATGTAATTTTTATATTGCATGGATTTGACAAAACCATTGAGCACCTCAAATTATTTATTATTAATGCCTCAATGTCATCATCTATATCATATCTTTTATCTATACAAAATTTAATAGACTCATAAAGTTTATTTGTCTTGAAAATCTGAGGTGTAAAAGTGGACCATAGGTTCGAGCGAATGATATTTTCTGTTATTTTTCCATTTTTTAACTCTTTGATTGCATTTGTTAATGGATATCCTAGACTTGAACCATCTACAGATTTTTTTATTTCTTTTAAGATATTTCTTACATCGGTGATATCAAGAACTGGGCGGGCGATATCATGAATAAGCGTATACTTAGTTTGCAGGTTATTTCTTAAAATGTAATCAAGACAATTATTCAATGATTTTAGTCTACTTGTAGAGCCATAAAGACTATGTTCATTCTTTTTTAGAAGTTTAATATTAATCTTCTTATTGATTACATAGTATTTATTAGTAGCACGAAAGTGGTATCTAAAAAAATCAATAGAGTAATCTATTACACGTTTATTATGTATAATATAGTTTTGCTTTAGAGTAGACGATTGAAATCTTTTGCTTTGACCTGCTCCAAGTAATACAACCGATAGATCTTTGTTCATCTTGTTATGACATGAACGAATGTTTCATCTTTTTTTACTAAACCTAGATTATATCTAGCAAAGTTTTCAAGAGAATGTGTGGAGGAGGATAGCTCTTTAATTTCTGATGAAAGGTTATTATTTTGTAGTTCAATAGCTGTTATTTTTTTTATTAGTGTGTTGTTTTCATTGTTTAAATAAAAATAGTCAGAAATATTGTTATTTTGAAAGAAAAGAGAATAGTTTAAGTTTATCAAAATAAAAACACCTGCAATAAAAAGCAACTTCTTCATCAGCTAATATATTTATTTAATTTATCATTTTGTATTATTGTTGGAAGCTCTTCTTCAATCCGTATTAATTGATTATACTTAGCAACTCTATCGGACCTGGACATTGATCCTGTTTTAATAAGGCCAGACGAGGTTGCAACTGCTAAATCTGAAATTGTTACATCTTCCGTTTCACCAGATCGATGTGAAATTATATAATTATAATCATTTTCTTTAGCTAATTGAATTGCTTCAAGAGTTTCAGTGATTGTTCCGATTTGATTTAATTTGATTAAAATAGAGTTAGCAATTTTCTTTTCAATACCTTTTTTAAAAATATTTGGATTGGTAACAAATAAGTCATCTCCTACTAATTGAGTGGTTGATCCTAACTTATTAGTTAAACTTAACCATCCGTCCCAATCATCCTCAGCAATCCCATCTTCAATCGAAATAATTGGGTATTTAGACCTAAGATCAGAGAGATATTTTATAAACTCCTGTGAATTCAGCTTTAGATTCTCAGATGCAAGCTCATAGTATCCATTTTTATAAAATTCGCTACTAGCAACGTCCAAAGCAAGATAGATTTCTTCGCCGGCTTTATATCCAGATTTACTAATAGACTCCAGAATTATATCTAATGCCTCTGCATTTCCATTTATGTTAGGTGCAAAACCTCCCTCATCGCCAACAGATGTAGACATCTTAAGCTTATCAAGCAAGCTCTTTAGTGTATGAAAAATCTCTGCACCTGCCTTAATAGACGAGCTGACAAGATCAAAACCCACAGGAAGTATCATAAATTCTTGAAAATCAAGTTTGTTATTAGCATGACAACCTCCATTAATAATATTCATCATTGGTATAGGGAGCATGTAGGATGAGTCCTGACTCAAAGATTGATACAGTGGGAGTTTATTACTTAACGCATTAGCTTTGGCAAATGCTATGCTGACAGCCAAAATTGCATTTGCCCCCAATCGTTCCTTATTCGGTGTGCCATCTAAGTCAATTAAATACTGATCGAATGATTCTTGATTAAACGTTTTATTAGTATCAATGTTAGATGCAATATCAAAGTTTATGTTGTGCACTGCTTTTAGTACAGATTTACCATGATAATCCTCCTCATTATTGTCTCTAAGCTCTAGCGCCTCTAGTTTTCCTGTAGACGCCCCTGAAGGCACTGCCCCCCTTCCTAAAATTCCACTGTCAAGAAGTACATCAGCTTCACATGTTGGATTACCTCTGGAGTCAATTATTTGACGACCTTTTATTTGTTTAATTTTTATCATTTAATTTCCCTATTTTTAATTCTTAGTCGCGTTATTAATTTTAATAATATCACTGATTAAACTTTCTATCTCATTGAGATTTATACAATTATCTCCGTCACTTATAGCGCTTGATGGGTCTGGGTGAGACTCTATAAATAATGCATCTATTCCAACTGCAACAGCAGCTTTAGCTAGCGGTGCTATATATTTACTGTCGCCACTGGAAGCGCCATTATTAGCCCCCGGTCTTTGAACTGAGTGAGATGCGTCATAAACAACAGGACAATTTGTCTCTTTCAAAGTCACAAGTGATCTCATATCAGAAACAAGGTTATTATAACCAAACATGTAACCCCTTTCACATAAATATATATCTTTGTTTCCAGTTGATTGCGCTTTTTTGAGAACAAACTCCATCTCCTCTGGTGACATGAATTGACCCTTCTTAATATTAATTGGTTTATTTGTACTTGCGACTTTTATAATAAAATCCGTCTGACGACATAAAAAAGCTGGTGTCTGTAATACATCTACTATATCAGCCACCTCATCAAATGGCGTATATTCATGCACATCAGTGAGAACTGGAACGTTAAATTCTTCCCTTATTTTATTTAGAATTTCCAAACCCTGATTTAAGCCGACACCTCTCTTTGAGTCAACAGATGATCTATTAGCTTTGTCAAAGGATGATTTGTAAATAAAGTTTATCTTAAGCTTTTCCGTAATAGTTTTTAGGTACTCGGCACTCATCATAGCCATTTTTTCCGACTCAATAGCACATGGGCCAGAAATTAACGTAAGGTAATCTTTAGAAACAAGTTTATGTTTATTTTGTGTCATAAGCGATTTTGATAAAACTATTAAATAGCGGGTGTCCACTCATTGGTGATGAAGTAAATTCAGGATGAAACTGACTTGCCAAGTACCATGGATGATTTTTGAGTTCTAAGATTTCCATCAAATCTTTGTTACCAGAATAACCTGAAAATAGTAGATCTGTATCATTGAACTTATTAATATAACTATTATTTACCTCATATCTATGACGATGTCTTTCAGTTATAATATTTTTTTTATAGAGAGCATATGCTAAAGAAGATTTTATAAGATTACATTTTTGCGCTCCTAATCTCATTGTCCCACCCATTTGTTTAATATTACCTTTTAATTTACCTTTTTTATAATCTTCCCATTCAGTAACTAGCGATATTACTGGATGAGGAGTATTTATATCAAATTCAGTACTATTTGCTTTTTTAAGCCCCAGCACATTTCTAGCAAATTCTATAACAGATATCTGCATACCCAAACAAATACCTAGGTAAGGAATATTATTAACCCTAGCATATTGAGCAGTAAGTATTTTGCCATTTACACCTCTATTACCAAAGCCTCCTGGAACGACAATTCCTTGTAGCTCGCTAAGCTTCTTTGTATTAGTTTTTTTAATATCCTCTGAATCTATAAATTTTATTTCAAGAGAAGTATTATTATGAACAGAAGCATGAAGTAATGACTCATTCAGTGATTTATAAGAGTCGGCTAACTCAACATATTTTCCGACCATTCCAATTTTCACTTTTCGTTTACATTTTCTGAGCTTATTAGTGAAATTTACCCACGGCTTAATTACTGATTTCTTATGTGGAAGTTTTAATTTTTTTAAAATATAGTCGTCAATTTTTTGATTTTTATACTCAATAGGAATTTGATATATAGTAGAGGCGTCCTGTGCAGAAAATACAGCATCCTTGTGAACATTTGTAAATAAGGATATTTTATTTTTGATATGGTCATTAATTTTATCTTTGCCTCTGCACAATAAAATATCTGGCTGTATTCCTATAGATCTTAATTCTTTAACAGAATGTTGTGTTGGTTTTGTCTTAATTTCATTTGTGACCTCTACAAGTGGTAAGAGTGTGAGATGGATAAATAAAGTATGACTTTCTTGCATTTCCATGTTTAATTGTCGAATCGATTCAAGGAATGGAAGAGATTCAATATCACCAACAGTACCACCAACTTCAACAAATGAGATATCAGCACCTTTAGAGCCTTTTTTGATAAGACTTTTAATTTCATCTGTCACATGTGGAATTACTTGGACTGTGCTACCTAAATATTTTCCTTCTCGTTCTTTTTTTATAACGTGTGAATAGACTCTTCCTGCTGTCACATTCGAGTTTTGGCTCATAGTTATACCAACGAATCTCTCGTAATGGCCTAAGTCGAGATCAGTTTCAGCACCATCTTCAGTGACAAATACTTCTCCGTGCTGGAAAGGGCTCATTGTACCTGGATCAAGATTAATATATGGATCAAGCTTTTGAAGAGAAACCTTGTAACCCCTTAATTTAAACAAAGATGCGAGGGAGGCGGCTGTAATACCTTTTCCAAGGGATGATACGACACCACCTGTAATAAATATATATCTAGCCATTCAGATTGGTAAATTATAATCTATTAAGGCGAAAAGATATATATTTATCTCAATTCTGTTGATATAAAGGTATGTTCATTTCCGTATGCAACTAACAACTCATTGTTAGAAAACAGCAATATAAACCTATCTCTCTCCCACAATGGTACACTTTTGTCTTGAAATATCTTTTTCAAATCCTGATGATTATTTCTATTTAACTTTATCTTTTCATTACCTTTAAATTGTTTGAGTGTAATAGGTCCTTTTTTATACAATTCATCATAAACTCCTAAGTCTTTTATCTGTTTAACAGAAACTTTATTATTGCCAAAAGATATATCTTTTTTTAAATCCCATAATTTTTCAAGAACTTTATGATTCGGTTGTTCATCTACTACATATAAAAAATTATTGTATCTGATTATTGATTTTTTATTTTTAAGCATACATTTTGGGTAATCATTATTATCATTAAGTAATAAAGACAATAAATTTGATAATTCATTTTTATTTAGTTCATAATTTATGATTTTACTAATGAAATATTTAAGAAAGATAGTATACAAATAGGTAGGGTAGGATTTTAGGATATTAATATCAATTTTGTTTTCAATGACGATATGATCATAAATCAAATTACAATAATCAATCGAGATATTTTTATACGTATTTTGTAAACTAATATTATGTAACATTACTTTATTAAGACTAGTCCATCTTTCTTTAATTATAGGAATAATTTTCTTGCGTATATAGTTTCTATCAAAGGTAGTATCATAATTTGTAATATCATTTACAAATTCTATTTTGTGACTGTTACAACAATCTAGGATTGTTTTTTTTGATACAGACATAAATGGCCGACAGATAATTTTTTTGCCCCTTGACGAAAGCTCTTTTATACAAGAAAGGCCAATTGGGGATGAACCACGAAAAGACGATAAAAGAATGTTTCAATTTGATCATCAACGTGATGCCCTAAAATTAAAGCCTCACATTCTTTCATCGAATTGAAAATTACTTCATATCGGTGATTTCTTAAATTGTCTTCTATATTTTTTTTTGGTATGTCAGATATATTCTCAATTACAATCTCCATGTTATAGCCGATACAAGCATCTATACAATGTTTTTCCATCTCATCTGAATTGCTAGATATATTATGGTTAATATGAATCGCTCTTATTTTGTATTCATATTCATTTGATAATTCATTTAATATTCTCAAAAGTAACATTGAATCTGAACCACCGCTTACAGCAACAAGATAATTTTTACGTCCTGTTTTTTTTAAGGATCGATGTACTTTTTCTTTGATATTATTGAGATTCGAATTGCCCATAAGATGATATCTTTAATGCTCGAGATTCTAATAGCTCAGGTAAAGATACGCTTCTAACTTCATTAATCATTTCTATAATATTAGATTTCAATGAAGAATACATGGCGTTGTAGTCTCTGTGAGCAGCTCCTAATGGTTCTGGTACTATCCTATCAATCAATTTATGGTTAAGAAGTTTTTCAGATGTAATTGAAAGTGCCTCTGCTGCGATATTTGCTTTAGCTGCATCCTTCCATAAAATAGATGCACATCCCTCCGGGCTAATTACTGAGTAAATACTGTACTGTAGCATTGCTAATCTATCAGCAACACCTATTGCTAATGCACCACCTGATCCACCCTCACCTATTACCACTGATATGATAGGGCACTTAATTTTTGACATTTGGTATAAGTTTTCTGCAATAGCTATGCTTTGATTACGAGATTCAGCATCTATTCCAGGATAAGCTCCAGGAGTATCAATAAAAGTTAAAATAGGAAGATTAAACTTTTCTGCAAGTTTCATAGCACGGAGTGCTTTTCTATATCCCTCAGGCTTTGGCATACCGAAGTTACGATATACTTTATCTTTTGAGTCTCGACCTTTTTGATGTCCTATTAACATTACAGACTCGTTATCAAGTTTAGCAAGTCCGCAAATAATTGCTTTGTCATCACCAAACATCCTATCTCCATGAATTTCAATGAATTCAGAGAACATGTGTGACACATAGTCCAATGTATATGGTCTAAGAGGGTGTCTAGCAATTTGAGATATTTGCCAATCGCTTAGGGATGAGAAGATTTTGTTTATATTTTTCTGTAAATCTTTATTAAGTGATTCTATGTTATCGAGATCCCTCTGGGATGCGCTAGCACTGGTCTTAATAGCTTTAATCTTATTGTCTATCTCTAACAATGGTTTCTCAAAATCAAGATAGTTAGGGTTGTAGTCTGACATTGTTGTATTATATTAAATATTAGTAAAAATACTAATGGTATTTGATTTGTACATTATCATAACCTGTAATAGATCTAATTTCTGATAAAAATTCATCACTGATGTTTACAAATAAGTCTTCCTTTGAATCCATTGGTACAATCACATCCCGATTCTTATATGACAGTATGACTCTTGTTTTTCCAGTATTATTTTTTGTGATGATTCTCTTAACATCATGTATTTTATCTTTGGTAATATTATCGGATGATAATATTATTTTGATATATTTAGAAAATTTTTCTCTTGCCTCATCAAGTGTGAAAACATTCTCTGCCCTCATTGATAATTGTGAGTCATAATCGTCAATGAACGACTCTCCATGAAAGAATAAGATATTATCCTCTCGTAATATATTTTTATATTTAAGATATTTTTCTTCAAAAAAAGAAATATTTATATATTGGCTACCATCATCGACCTTAAATATATTAATATACTTACTTTTTCCTATTTTTTGAGATCTAGAGTCTAATATTACGCCTGAGACAGTCGTAGTTATTTTAGTTGATGCGTTATTTATAATTGTGTTGTTGAGGTCTGAAATCTTCTTCAGCTTCATATTGAATAACTCGTCTTTGTATTTATTAATTGGATGACTCGACAGATAATATCCAAGAACTTTTCTTTCTCTGATAAGCTCATCATTCGTAGGATTGATTACAGCTTGCTCTTTTTTGACTTCAGGTTTAAGTGAGTTTTTTTCATTTGAAAATAACTCACTTTGTCCAGAGGCAATATCCAATTGTTTTTTTAGACCTTGCGACATCAGACTATTTAAATTTGAGATGATAGATGTTCTTGATTCAATATTTAATGTATCAAAGCATCCTGCTGAAATTAGAGATTCAATGGTTCCTGAATTAACAGTATTTAAATTTATTCGAGAGAAAAAATCATCAATATTTGCAAATAGCCCGTCCCGTGATCTGATTTCACTTATATGTTTAGCTGCATTTTCTCCAACACCTTTGATAGCACAAAATCCATAATTTATCGATTGTTCATTACTTGGTTCAAAATTAAATGAGGAGCAATTTATATTTGGAGGATTTACCTTAATGTCTAATTCTTTACATGCAGATAACAAATTTATTATTTTATTAGTGTTATCCATATCTGAAGAAAGTGCAGCTGAAAAGAATTCGTATGGATAATATGTCTTAAGATAAGCTGTTTGATATGACAGAAGTGCATAAGCAACAGAATGAGATTTATTAAATCCATAACCAGCAAACTTTTCCATTTTATCAAAAATTGATTTAGCAATATTTCCATTGATATTATTTTTATTGCAACCATCTATAAATCTTGATCTATGATTTTCCATTTCTTTTTGTTTTTTCTTGCCCATTGCTCTTCTTAGTAAATCAGCATCTCCTAGTGAGTAACCTGCCAATGATCTTGCTATCTCCATTACTTGTTCTTGATATAAAATTAGGCCATTTGTTTCTGATAAAATATTTTCAAGTTGTGGATGTTCATATTTTATTTCTGCGCCATGCTTGTTCGCTATAAAATCATCTACCATATTAGTACCAAGCGGACCGGGTCTATATAATGCAACTAAAGCAACTATATCCTCAAATCTATCTGGTTGGAGTTGTGCCATATATTTTTTCATACCTAGTGATTCAAGTTGAAAAATTCCTGTCGTCATTTTATTTTTTAGTAAATCAAATACTTTAGAGTCATCCAAAGGAATTAAATCGAGATTAATTCTTTCACGTCTGTCAGATATCATTCTCAATGCCTCATCCATCACTGTTAGAGTAGTAAGACCTAGAATATCAAATTTAACTAAGCCAAGTGATTCAATATCATCTTTGTCATACTGTGTTATTAATTCATCTTTATCTTCTAGAGAATAAATTGGCATAAAGTCAGTAATATCTGAGGGAGAAATTACTATTCCAGCCGCGTGTGTTCCTGCCCCTCTAGGTAATCCCTCGATTTTCTTTGCTAAATCAATAAGTAGTCTCACGTCATCTCTAGTTTTATATTCCTTCATTAGCTCTTTACTTAGTTTTAAAGCATCATCAATTGTTATTCCTGTTCCTGGAGAGAATGGAATTAATTTTGCAATGTAATCAACAAAACCGTATGAATAATCTAATACTCTTCCAACATCCCTTATCACAGCCCTTGCTGATAGCGTGTTATAAGTAATAATTTGAGAAACTTTATCTTGCCCATATGTATCTATAATATGATCTATAACTTTCTGCCTTTTATTCATACAAAAATCAATATCGAAATCAGGCATGGATATTCGCTCAGGATTTAGGAATCTTTCAAATAAAAGATTGTACTTTAGTGGATCGATATTAGTAATACCCAAAACAAAAGCTACCAATGAGCCAGCGCCAGAACCTCTTCCTGGACCAACAGGTACGCTATTATCTTTGGCCCATAAAATAAATTCTTGAACAATTAGAAAATAACTAGCAAACCCCATTTTCTTGATAACCGATATCTCATTTTCAAGTCTCTCAGTATATTTTTGCTCATCTAATTCATTAGATTTAAAATATTCAGTTAAACCCTCGATACAAAGATCCTGAAAATATTGATCATTGTCTTTTTCAGTTGGATTTGAAAATTTTGGAAGATGATATTTGAATTTTCTAAATTTAAAATTACATCTTTCTATGATATTGGAAATATTTTCTAAAGAAGATGTACAATCACTAAAAAGAGATAGCATTTCTTCTTGAGATTTAAAATATTGATTTGGCGAATATTCGTCTTGGTTAACTCTATCATCAAGTTTGGTTTTTTGGATTATAGATGCCTTAACCTCATTAGCTTCATAATCTGAGTCATTAATAAATAAAACATCATTTGTAGCAACAAGCGGCAATTCATTCTTTTTAGCTATAGATAGCGCAATATTGTTGTACTCGTTTTCATTATTTCTATTGGTTCTATCAATTTCAATATAAAATCTATTTGAGAATATTTTTGAAATACTCTCTATTGTTAACTGTGTTACGCTAGAAGGGTTATGAAGTGTGCTTAGACCACAAATACCATTTCTCCCACCAGACAAACAAATGAGATTAGAATTATATTCATCAATAAGCTCTAGGGTAGCGCCTATATAAGACGAACGTGATTTATGAATATTCGATAATATTTTATTAAGGTTAAAATAACCGTCAATGTTTTGGCAGAGTAGCACAATATTATCAACTCTATTATTTTCTTTAATAATCAAAGGAATTTCGCACCCTATTATGGGTTTAATGTTTGCATCAATACATTTATTATAAAATTTAACAGCTCCGAAAATATTAAGATGATCGGTCATTGTTAGAGATGATATTTTTTGTTTTTTTGCTACATTTATAAGATCATTAATTTTAATAGTTCCAGAGTTGAATGAGTACGATGTGTGTAAATGAAGATGTGTAAAATATTTCATAAATTATTTTAAAAATGATTCTCTATGGTAAATTGTTTTTCCATAGCATTCTATAGCCTTAATATGCTGGGGCGTGCCATAGCCATTATTTTTTCTAAAATTATAAAGCTCATATTTATTATGCAAATAATTCATTTCGAAATCTCTAGCGACTTTTGCAAGTATTGATGCAGCAGATATTTGTGGGATTTTGCTATCACCCCTCACAATACACTCAGAATCAATCTCCGTCTCAGGAGCGTACAATCCATCTATCTGAAGGAAATCAGGCTTAATACTCAAATTATTTATAGCTCTTTTCATACTTAAAAGTGTGGCATTGTGGATATTGACAGAATCAATCTCATCTTTTGTTGCAACCCCTATAGAAATACATAATGATTGTTTTATAATCTTGTTTGCAAGTTTTATCCTAATCTTTTCACTGAGTTTCTTTGAATCTTTGAGTTCTGGGTAAAGTATCTCGTTAGTTAAAATTACCGCTGCACTAAAAACGGAACCAATAAGGCTGCCACGCCCCACTTCATCAACACCAGCTATTATTTTACTTGATTTCATCTAAATGGTATATAATGTTCATTCTATCAATCAAGTTAAAGAATTAACATATGGTGAGTAATAAAATTAGAGTAGGTGTAGTTGGATTAGGCTATCTAGGTAAATTTCACTTAGAGAAATATCAAATGAACAAGTTGGTTGATGTAACATCTATTGTTGATACAGACTTAAAGAATTTAGATTGTATTAGTTCAAAACATGTATTTAAAACGGATTCTTTCAAGAAAATTATAGAAAAAGTAGATGCTGTTTCGATTGTAACTCCCACAGTCACACATTTTCAAATAGCAAAGTTTTTTTTAGAAAATAAAGTTAATGTTTTACTTGAAAAACCAATGACTAAGACACTATCTGAGGCAAGGACACTAAACAACATAGCAAAAAAAAATAAATGTATATTTCAGATTGGGCATTTGGAACAATTCAATCCGGCTATTAGAAAACTTAAATCTCAACTTGAAAATCCAGAATTTATTGAAGTTCATAGGCTCTGTAAATTCAATCCAAGAGCGACAGATGTTGATGTTGTTCTTGATCTTATGATACATGATATTGATATAGTTCTGTCATTAGTAAAAAAAAATATAAAGAAAATATCAGTATCAGGTAAAAAAGTAATCACAAGTTTAATTGATATAGCAAATGTAAGGCTAGAATTTGATGATAATGTTGTTGCTAACCTTACTGCTAGCAGAATTAGTACAAAAAACGAACGTAAAATGAGATTATTTTTAAAGAATGCATATTATTCAGTTGACTTTATTGATAACGAATTAAAAAAACTGAAAAAGAATAAGAATGACACATTTAAAACGACATGCTACAAATATGAAAAAACAGATTCCCTTAATGAAGAGATAAAGAATTTCATCAATACATGTTATGGAAAAGAAAAGTCTATGACAACAGGCGAGTGTGGTCTAAAAGCACTTGCTGTAGCAAAAAAAATAACAAAAAGTATAACAAAGAAATGAAAATTTTTGATTTACAAAAACAATTTAAGTTTTTTGAAAAAAAAATTAACAAAAAGATTACAAAAGTACTATCATCAGGTTCTTATATTTTAGGTGAAAACGTTAAAAAGTTTGAAAGAAATAGCTGCAAATATCTTGGTACTAAATATGCGGTGAGTTGTAATTCCGGAACTGATGCATTGGTCATGTCACTACGTGCAGCAGGAATTGGAACAAATGATCATGTTATAACATCGCCATTTACATATTTTGCAACCTCTGAGGCTATATCACTTGTTGGTGCTAAACCTATTTTTGTAGATATCAATCCACATACATTCAATATAAATCATAAAAAAATTAAAAAATTAATCGCAAAGAAAACAAAGGCTATATTATCTGTAAATCTATTTGGACAAGCGTGTGCGCTTGATGAGATATCACAAATAGCAAGACAACATGGTTTATATCACATAGAAGATTGCGCACAATCTTTTGGATCCTCATATAAAAAAAGACAGACAGGTACATATGGCGACATGGGCTGTTTTAGTTTTTTTCCTACAAAAAATCTTGGCTGCTTTGGTGACGGCGGTCTTATTACATTAAAAAATAAAAAAATGTATGACCTATTAATGAAATTAAGGACACATGGTGGGATAAAAAGAAATCAACATGATTTAATTGGCTACAATAGCCGTTTAGATGAAATACAGGCAGCTATTTTAGATATAAAATTACAACATCTCGATATGCTAATCGATAAAAGAATCAAAGTAGCAAATTTATATTTTAAGCTGATAAAAAATGATAAAATTAGACTTCCATTTGTAGACAAGAATGGGGTCCATACATTCAACCAGTTCACAATTAGAGTGAAAAAAAGAAATAAACTAGAAGATCATCTCAGAAAAAATGGAATTCCATATGGTATATATTACTCCATGCCAATTTATAAATATAAAGCTTATGCAACTGATGAATATAAATCTCTTCCTATGGTTGAAAAAATAACAAATGAATGTTTATCTCTACCAATTTATCCAGAGATAAATACAAAAGATATAAAAAAGATATGTAATGTCTTGAATGAGTATGAGTGAGAAAAAAAGAATATTTATTATTGCTGGTGAATCTTCTGGAGATCAGCATGCTGCAGCTTACATAAGAGAGCATCAAAAAATAAATCCAGAAATTATCTTCGATGCATTTGGTCAAAAAGAACTCAAGGATTCTTCAGCTAATATAATCTATGATACTGAGAGAATATCAGTAGTTGGTATATTTGAAGTTTTATCAAAATATGTAGAAATAACTAAGGCGTTAAAAATAGCAAAAGATCATATTAATAAAACTAGGCCCGATGTTATTATTTTAGTTGATTATGTTGAATTCAATTTAAAGATTGCAAAATTTGCTAAAAGCTTAGGTTTACGAGTAATATTCTATGTGGCTCCTCAGCTATGGGCATGGAGAGAAAATAGAGCTCGGAATCTCGTTGAAAATATAGATCAGCTCGCTGTAATTTTTCCATTTGAAGAGAAATTTTTTAAAAAATATACAAGTAACGTTGTCTATGTTGGGCATCCATTATTCGAGAATCAACATTTAATGGAATCATTAAAAGATTACGATGATCGAGAGATAGACCTTGGTATTTTCCCAGGAAGTCGTGAATCTGAAATTAAGAATAATATATATTCCATGCTTGATTGTATTCAAAAAAATAAAAAGGAAAATATTAAGATATTTTATGCTAACCAAATATCACAAGATTATCTTATTAAGTTATTGCCCGAAGAGTATCACTCTATGCTTGAGTCAGGGAGAGACCTTGATAAAGTTAGTTCTTGTAAAAAAGCATTATGTGCATCAGGGACTATGACACTAGAACTAACGATATTAGAAGTGCCGATGGTTGTAATGTATAGATTGTCTTATCTAACATATTTCATAATGAAATCATTGGTTAAGCTTAAACACATAGGGTTGGTAAATCTAGTCCTAGGCGAGGAAATCGGTTCAAGACCTGTTGTTAAAGAGTACATACAACCATCGTATTCAGATCAAGTAGATATAATGGTGGAACTAAATAAAATAGATAATGATCAAATTTATAGAGACAAACTTTCTAAACATTTTAAAGAAATAAAAGATAAGTTATCGACAAAGTCTAAATACAAATTAAAAGATATAGCGGAGAGTATACTTAAAACTAACGAGTAATACCTCGCTCACTCTCCAGGGTGAATTTAACAAATTTTTCGGTATAAACATTAGATAAATTAGATTCTCTGTATATTTTCTCTCTTTCGCTTTTTGTTTTTTTAGATTTCACAAATAATTTAAATGTTTTCTCTAAGTCCGATATTATATTTGCGTCGAAGCCTTTTCTTTTAAGGCCAATTGAATTTATTTTATATGCTTTAGCATGATTACCAGCAACTAATGTATAAGGGGTTACGTCTTGTGAGATTACGGTACCAAGGCCAGAAAAAGCATGCTCTCCTATGTGACAAAATTGATGGACTAAGGTAAAACCACCTAAAGAAACATTTGAGTCAAGGTTAACATGTCCTGCTAAACTAGCTCCGTTTGATAAAATACAATCATCTTCGATAGTACAATCATGAGCGATGTGAGTATATGCCATAAATAAATTACTATTTCCTATTCTTGTATCAGATATGCCATCTAATGTTCCTCTGTGAATACTACAGTACTCTCTAAATGTATTATTATCACCAATGGTACAATTTGTTTTTTCGTTGTTAAACTTTAAATCTTGCGGTGTTTCCCCAATAGTTGCAAATTGAAAAATTATATTATGTTTGCCGATTGAAGTATTTTCCCTGATAAGAGCATGCTCTCTAATAATTGTGCCCTCCCCTATACGAACATTTTTATCAATAATCGCAAAAGGTCCAATTTCTACGTTATCAGCAATTTCAGCCGATGGATGAACTATAGCTGTCTCATGTATCATTTTTAGGTCTAATTGCACCAATCAAATCTGCTTTACAAACAATCTCATCGTCAACTTTGCACTCTGCACTAAATTTATGTACTTCACTTTTACTTTGAATCAGTTTTGCATTAATTAAAACGATATCCCCCGGCACTACTTGTTTTTTAAATCTCGCATTATCAATACCTACAAAATAATATAAGTGTTTCGACATATCTCTGTTGTTACTCTCCACATCAAGAATAGCTGTCGCTTGCGCCATTGCCTCAAGAAGAAGTACTCCTGGGAAAACTGGATAACCTGGAAAGTGTCCTTGAAAAAAAGGTTCGTTGTTACTCACATTTTTTTGAGCGGTGATTTCCTTACCTTTTTTAACATCAATTATTCTATCAATTAGAAGAAAAGGGTATCTATGCGGTAGGTAGTTCTGAATAGTCATTTTTGTGTTTCCCTCTTTTTAAAAAGATTTCTGAATGATACTTGATTTCTTCGCCAATTACGAACTGTATCAGCTGGCATTCCTGAAGCATACTCTCCATGAATTTTTATTGACTTAGTAATCATGCTCATTCCATGTATATGGACGTCGTCACATATCGTAATATGACCATTTATACCTACTCCACCACCAATAGTACAATTATTACCAACTGTGGTACTCCCTGCTATTCCTGTACAAGCTGCAATTGCTGTATTGCGGCCAATAGTTACATTGTGAGCAATATGAACTAGATTATCAATCTTACAATTATTTTTTAAACAGGTGGTATCGATCATTCCTCTATCGATAGTAGTACCGCTTCCAATTTCTACATCATCCTCTATGATAACTTTGCCAATATGAGGTATTTTCCGCCATAAGGCCTGATCTAAGTATAGGCCAAATCCGTCAGAGCCAATTACAGCATTTGGATGTATAATCACATTATCACCAATCACTGTATTATGATTAATGAATACTCCTGGATAAATTAGACAATTTTTTCCAATTTTCACATTTTCACCGATTGTTACATGCGGGTGATCTTTCGATAATGTGTAATTATAGTCCTTGGATGCCTCTGCAAGTAATTTTGCAACAGCTCTCATAACGTTAGATGTTTTGAAAAGTATAGTATTATCAATTTTTGCAGTGAATAATTCATCAACAATCAAAGCGCTGAATTTACTTATATCCAGGGATGACTCTTTAGATATAAAACCTAAAGAACCATCAACAGGATTCGATAGAGTAGAAATTGTGTCAAATTTTTGAGTTGTATGCTTAGAACATTGTGCGTCAAGTAAACTCTCTAGTTCACTAGAATTATATGCTTTAGCTAGATTCATTTTAATTAAGTTTATCTATGATTTCTTGTGTTATATCAACATAAGTCTTAGCGTATAGTGTAGTGCCGTCAGCCCTCAGAATTAGATCATAATCATTATCTTTAGCATAATCATTTATCGCATCCTCAACTATTTTTCTTATTCTATTTAGTTCAGAATTCTGTTTAGTTTGAAGTTCTTTTTGAAGGCTTTGTTGTTTTTCTCTAAATTCTTTTTCAATTTTATTAATTTCATTAATTTTGTTCTTGCGTTCATCTTTTGACATCACGCGCTCATTCTTTAGATAATCATCATTTAGCTTATTCCATGAAGTCTCTATTTTTTTAAGTTCGTCTGCCTTAGGTTTAAACTCATTTTTCATTTTATTTTGAGATTCTTTATAAATAGGTATTTCTTTAAAGAGAATATCCAATTTCACGACACCTATTTTTACCTCTGCAAAAACAGACTGTGATGATAAAAGCATTATCAAAGATAGAAAGATAAAATATTTTTTGTATATCAAAATGCACCTCCAAGTGAGAATATTACAGGTTTTGTATCATCACCTTCTTTTGATTTAAATGCATCTACAAAGCCAATTGATACTGCGCCTACAGGAGTTCTAAAATTTGCTTGAATTCCATAACTACCACGTAATTCACTATAACTAAAATCTCCGATATCTTCAAACACATTACCAAAATCTACGAAAAGAGATGCTCTAAAGTTTCTCTGATCTTGACCTAAAAAAGGTGGGGGAGGGAAAATCCAATTTGACTGGATAACAGAAAGGAAGTCACCTCCTATTGCATCACATGTTTTAGCTGTACAAGTAGTGTTATTCCTCAATGGACCCAAACTATTTGAATCAAAGCCTCTGACAGTTCTATCGCCTCCAGCAAAGAACTTATCATGAAATGGCAGTTTTGATATTTCTATGAGTCCAATACCAAGTCCAAGTTGAGGTTTAGTTTGAAGAACAGTATTCCAATCAAACATATTAAAGAAATTTAGTTTGAACGGTCTATTATACTCACCAGCAAGTCGAATCGATAGATATGAGTAGTCTAAATCAGGCTGCAAGTAGAGAGTAGAGACAATACTCTGTCTTTTACCCGAGGATGCATAAACTATCCTATCCCTAGTATCTTCAGTATAACTTCCAGAAAACCTAAACCCTAAATGAGTGTTGCCGAATTCATCTAGGAAGCTAGTCACATTTGATGGTGACCCTGCGGTGGTGGAATAGTCAGTGATAATTAGTTCTGCGCCATAGCCATAAAATTTTGTTTCAGAAATGGGTACACTATATGACACTCCATAAGCAAAAGTATCTGATAGATATGATGCTGTAGAAGTCCCTGAGACATCTGTTTCGCTGAAAACAAGACTCGTAGTTTTAGAAATACCATCTCTAGTAAAATATGGATCTGTATTACTGTACCTTAAAAGTTTTTTGTAGGAGGATTTCTCGAGTTCAAGAGCTACGTTGTTTCCTCTACCAAGAAAATTATCTTGTTGAACCTTGATGTTAAAAATAGTTCCTGATGAATCAGAATAACCAGCGCCTACTTTAAACTCTCCAGATTGAGTTTCATCTATTATAAAATCAACATCAATTAAGCCTAAAGATTCATCGACTATAGTCTTTTTTACTTCAACATTATTCACAAATTTTAAACGTTGAAGTCTTATTTTAGATCTATCTATTTTATTTTCTGAATATATAGATGATTCAAATTGTCTTAATTCCCTTCTATACACTTCATCATTTGTTTTAGTATTTCCAACAATATTGACTCTTCTAACATAAGATTTAGATTTGGGGTTAACACGAAAAGTTATATCTGCAAAAAAGGTATCTTGATCTAAATCAACATTATATACTATATCTGGAAATGCATATCCATTTTCGCCAAGAAAGAATTTGATGCTCTGCTCTGTGTTTTCAATACTAGCGAGTGAAAAAGAAGATCCAGGTTTGAGGTTGAAATTCAAGATATTTTTAAAAAGAAACCACCTCCTATTAAATAATTGATAATTAATAATTAAAAGAATAACAAAGAATAAAGTTAAAATTTTATAAGAAATAATTTCATAAAAGAAATTTTTTTTAGAAAACAAATATAATAACATTGATATTATCAAAATATAAACTGAAGTTGCTCCGAAATAATACCATCCCTCAGCAAATGAAAATGGGGGATAGACCCAAGATCCAATTTGATCATACAAATTTGAACTTCCATGAAGTGAAAAATTAATATCAGATAAATTTCTATCTCTTGTTATTTCCATTAATTCTGAAGTTTTGAGATAAATCGGGCTAAATAAAATAGCAGCCAAAATTGCCGGCAAAGATACTTGAATAAAAAAAGTTATATTTGATACGAAATTATAATTATATGTACCATAAATATAATTTTTGTTTTTAATAATTAACAAAAATAAAATGTATACAGAAAATAGTAT
>CAJWPJ010000008.1 GCA_913045115.1 uncultured Gammaproteobacteria bacterium
AAAGTCTTGGCTGATATTGCAGCTAATAACCCTGAGAAATTTTCTAGTATTGTCAAAACGGTAGCTCCTAGCTAAGAAAAATTTATTGTGAAAATAAATCATACTGATTTAGAAGCTCTACTAAAACAAGATCTTGAAACATGTAATAAAGAACATGATCTTCAACAAATTAAATCAAGATATCTTGGAAAGAAAGGGCATCTCACTAACTTATTTTCCTCTTTGAAAGATATTCCCTCTGAAAATCGAAAGTCATATGGTTCCGAGCTTAATAATTTAAAACAAATACTAACAAAATTAATTAATTCAAAATTTGAGGAACTGGATAATAATAAAGAAAAAAGTAAAAGATTAGATTTAGACGTTCCTGCTAGGCATCATCAATTCGGTTCGCATCATCCAATTTCTCTTGTGATAAGAAGAATAGAAAAAATCTTCTCTGGTTTCGGTTTTGAAACTCATGACGGACCTGAGATTGAGACGGAGCACTATAATTTTAAATCTCTAAACATTCCCGATAACCATCCTGCAAGAGATATGCATGACACATTTTACTTTGATAGCGACTTGTTATTAAGAACACATACATCATCTGTACAAATCCATGCTATGGAACACATGTCAGCACCTTTAAGAGTGTTAGCGCCAGGCCGAGTTTATAGATGTGATTCTGATCCAACACATTCACCGATGTTTCATCAAATTGAGGGTTTATGTGTTGACACAGATATAAGCTTTTCTAATTTGAAGTGGTTATTAAATGATTTTATATATAAATTTTTTCAGTCGAAAAAAATAAAGACTAGATTCAGACCATCTTATTTCCCTTTTACTGAACCATCTGCTGAGATGGATATTATGTTCAATGGAAAATGGTTAGAGGTACTCGGCTGTGGCATGGTTCATCCTAATGTATTGAAGAATGTAAACATTGATCCCAAAAAATATTCTGGACTCGCATTTGGATTAGGAATAGAGAGGTTCGCAATGCTGGCATATCAGATTAAAGATTTAAGAGTTTTCTTTGAGAATGATATTAATTTCCTAGAACAATTTGAGAGTCTAAGAGAGTCATGAAAATAAGCAAAAACTGGTTATCAGAATTTATCACTGTGAACAATAGGAATATTGAAGAGGAGCTGACGCAGATTGGCTTAGAGGTTGATAAAGTAAATAAAGTTAAAAATGACTATGTTATAGATATTGAATTTACTCCCAATAGAGGAGACTGTCTATCTGCTCTCGGAACTTCAAGAGATCTTGCAGCATTAAAGAATAAAAAAATTAATCTACCCCAGATTACCAAGATTGGCTGTCATAAAAGTAATAATAATTTTAGAAAAATTTCTCCTGACATATGTCCAGAATATAGATTTATGTTATTAAACGATGTTGACCTGAAAGTTAATACTCCCAAATTCATTAAAGATAGATTAATTAAATCTGACATAGCAACAGTAAATATTATTGTAGATATATCTAATTATGTAATGATGGAAGTTGGTCAACCGACACATGCGTTTGATGTTGATAAAATAAATGGCAAGCTTAGCATTATCAAGAGCAAGAGAGACCTTACTTTTGTCGGCATAAATAATAAGAAGTACGACATCAGCAAAGGAACCCCTGTTATTGTAGATGATAATGAATGCGTCCATGCAATACCTGGTGTGATTGGGAGTAAAAACTCTATGGTAGATTCTGATACAAAAAATATTCTTTTTGAAAGTGCATTTTTTATTCCTGATACTGTCAGGGCCTTATCTACAAAACATAGGGTACAAACAGACTCATCATATAGATTTGAAAGGGGTGTAGATTATAAACTACAAGAATTTGCATTGTCTAGAATTCATTTCTTATTAAATTCAAGTCTCACACTTGGTAAGTGTATTATCAATAAATTAAGCTTTAAAAGCCCACACACTAGAACAAAATCATTTAAATTTGACTACAAGTTATTTAAGCGAATTTTAGGCATAGAACTTAAGCTAAGTAAAATAAAGTCTATACTATCTAAATTAGGATTTATTTTTAAATCTGACAAGGTCATTGTCCCTAGCTATAGGTTCGATATTTCAACGAATTATGACTTAGTCGAGGAGGTATGTAGAATTATCGGCTATGATAAAATTCCAGAGTCACCGCTTAGCGATATGACAAGTTTAGTTAGTAAAAAATATACTTTCTATGACAGACTGGTAACGTTGGGTTATAAGGAGGTTATAAACTTCACTTTCATAGCCAAGAACTATTCATCAGACATAAAACAATTAAAACTTAAAAATCCGATATCTAAAGATAAATCAGTTATGCGTGATTCACTCATCCCAGGCCTGTTGAAAAATATAAAATATAACCATAATAGACAACATAAAAGTATTCAATTATATGAGTCTGGAAAAGTTTATGCCCGGTTGAAAAGAAAAATTCATGAGACAAACCTCATTGGAGGAGTGCTTTTTGGAATAAAATCTGGAACAGACCTTGTTAGTAATCAGTATAATTTTGGCTTAGATGATTTAAAATCACATATTTTTTCCTTAATACCTAATGCAACATTTAACATAAACAACGAGTCTATATACTTCGATAAAACTAATTCTCTAAAAATCGAACAAAACAATACAGCAATAGGAGAGTGTGGACTCATAGAATCATCCTGTCTCAAAGAGTTTGACATAAAAGGAGAAGTATATGCATTTGAAATTTGTGAGGACATGCTCTCAGACACAAATCATCTGACATACGAAAATATCTCACAGTTTCCAGCAGTTTATAAAGACATTACACTAATAACAAATATCAACGACGACCTATCGAACATCATTAGAGAATTAAATAATAATAGCTATAAATACATGAAAAATATAAGAATTAAAGATATATTTATTAATGAAGATAAATTACAATTAAACAATAGAAACGTTACTTTGGAGATATGTTTACAATCTATGGATAGTACATTGAATGATGAAAATATAAGCAAATCAATCCAAAGGATCATAACTGATATCCAGAAAGTATATAAACTTAAAATTCAAGAAGCATAATGACAGTCACAAAAGATTCACTTGTAGAAATGGTGCACAACGAGATTGGTCTGAATAAAAGAGAAGCTAAAGAGCTCATAGAATCTTTTTTTGAGCAGATAAAGCAATGTCTTGAGGATGGTAATGATATAAAATTGTCAGGATTCGGTAATTTCACGCTTAGGGATAAATCACCAAGACCTGGTAGAAATCCAAAAACAGGCGAAGAGGTCACAATATCCTCAAGAAGGGTTGTAACATTCAAATCTGGTTTGAAACTAAAGTCAAAACTTGAAGGTTATGATGGAACGGAATAATTCTATAGAGATACCTAATAAGAGATATTTTACAATAGGCGAAGTCTCTAAAATAACAAAAATTAAAACACATATTTTGAGATATTGGGAAAAAGAATTCGATGCTCTTGAGCCAACAAAAAGAACTGGCAATAGAAGATATTATTCTCAAAATGACATATTAACCATTCTTAAAATTCATGAATTGATCTCAGTGCAAGGGTTTACGATAGATGGAGCAAAACAAAAAATTAGCTCACCATCTGATGACTCATCTCAAGACAACCAAACTCTTTCTTTAATTAAAAAAGACATTCAAAAAATCATAGATGTACTTGATAAATGACGACTTTACATTCTCACCTTTATTTGATTATTGTGAGTATGAGGTAATAAAGCAGAACAACTTTAGATATTATAAAATTGAGGACAACTTGGTCCCAAGTGTAACTTCAATTCTAAGATTATCTAGATATAACCAAAAGGATATATTTTCAGCAAAACAAGCTGATTCTTTTGAAATAGGCAATTTGATGCATAGCTACCTTGATAGATATATTAGAAAAGAGGAGATTGAAATCGAAGATACTAATAATTCAAAAATCGCTTTTCAGCTTTGTAAATCAATAATTGATAATATTTTTCCTAATATTGATAAGTTTTTTGCCTCAGAGGCAACTATACACGAAGATTATAAATATGCTGGTAGACTTGATCTACTTGCAGAAATAGATGGTAAACTCACAGTAATAGACTACAAATCATCATTTCGAAAAAAAAGCACTTATCAAATTGACGAACACTTTCAACAGCTTGCAGCTTATGCGTCGGCACATGATAAAATGTTTAATACAAAAATTGAAAGAGCTATGATATTTATTGCATATAAAGATACTTATGAGCATGAAATAGTCGAGGCAGGATATTCGTCTTTGAAAAATTACAAGGATATGTGGTTAGATAAACTTCAGTATTATAATGATGTGTCACAATGAATAAACTAATAGACCAGGTTAATGAAATTATAGAGCAGACAAAGCTCAATAAGCTTAAGTTAAATGAGCTACGGGGGTTAGTTTGACTATGATTCGCTTGATCAAAATATTACAGAAATAACAAACAAGCTCAATGATCCAAATATTTGGGATGATAGAATAGAGATAACAAATTTAAATAAAAACCTTAAAAAGAAAACTTTACTAAAATCTACTGTTGATGAAATAGCTTCTGACATAGATTTAATAAATTACACTCTCGAAACAATACTTACTGACTCATCTGACGATGATGAAAAACTTTTAGCAGAGATGTCAGATTTACATAAATCTACTACTTCTAACCTTGAAAAGTTTTCTTTCACACAACTATTCAAGGGTGAAAATGATGATGCCAGCGCTTATATTGATATTCAATCAGGCTCTGGAGGGACCGAAGCACAAGATTGGGTAGCTATGATTATGCGTATGTACCTTAAGTGGATTGAAAAACACTCATTTACATCTGAGATCACTGAAGCCAGTGAAGGAGAAGTAGCAGGATTTAAAAGTGTTACTATTAAAGTAAGCGGTGATTATGCTTATGGTTGGCTAAGAACAGAAACAGGAGTGCACAGATTAGTTAGAAAATCTCCATTTGACTCAGGAAATCGGAGACACACATCATTTGCCTCCGTTTTTATTTATCCTCAGATAGATGATTCATTTGAAATAGAGATTAATCCATCTGACCTAAGAATAGATGTCTTCAGGGCAAGTGGAGCAGGCGGCCAACATGTTAATACTACTGAATCTGCTGTCCGCATAACACACCTACCTACAAAAATTGTGGTTCAATGTCAGAATGATAGATCTCAGCATAAAAATAAAGAATCAGCTATGAAACAGTTACGTGCTAAACTATACGCACATGAGCTCAATAAAAAGAATGAGATTAAAAACCAAGTTGAATCAGAGAAATCTGATATAAGCTGGGGCAATCAGATTAGATCTTATGTTTTGGATGACTCAAGAATTAAAGATTTGAGAACAAATTTTGAAACTGGGAATACTCAGTCTGTTCTTGATGGTAATCTTGATGATTTTATTCAAGAGAGTCTTAAGAGGGGACTATAAATGTCAGAGGATAATAAACTAATACTAGAAAGAAAGAAGAAATTACAAGCTCTTTCAGAGCTGACTCCAGTATACCCAAATGATTTCAAGCGTGACTCTTATACAAAAGAGTTGATTACAAAGTATGGCAAAGAAACTAAAGAAAACTTAGAAAAACAGGATGTTTCATTTTCAATTGCAGGAAGGCTTTTGACTATAAGAAAAATGGGGAATTCAACTTTTGCAAATCTGCATGATGACTCTGGTAAATTACAGCTGTTCCTATCAAAAAATGGAACAGGTAAAGATCAATATAAATTACTTGATCAAACTGATTTGGGAGACATAGTGGGTGTAGTAGGCAAAATTTTTAAAACAAAGACTGGTGAACTTACATTAAACGTCAGTGAGTATAGAATTTTATCTAAATCATTGAGACCATTGCCTGAAAAGTATCATGGATTGTCTGATATCGAAATTAAATATCGACAAAGATATCTAGATCTAATGATTTCGGAGGAATCTAAAAATGTCTTTAAAAACCGGATAAAAATAATTTCATTAATAAGAGACTTTTTTGAGCAGAATAAATACCTTGAGGTTGAAACCCCAATGATGCACCCGATTGCTGGAGGCGCAGCTGCTAAACCATTTGTAACGCATCATAATTCTCTAGACATGGACCTTTATTTAAGAATAGCTCCAGAGTTATATCTAAAACGACTTATAATTGGTGGATTTGAGAAAGTTTTTGAGATAAATAGAAGCTTTAGGAATGAGGGATTATCTGTAAAACATAATCCTGAATTTACGATGATTGAGTTTTATGCTGCATTCGAGGATTACCATTATCTTATGAATTTTATTGAAGATCTATTTAAATCATTATTCAACTCCCTTGCTATCAACAAATCACTCACTTACCAAGAATATGATATTGATACTACGAAGCAATTTGAAAGACTAAACTTTCATGACTCTATTATTAAGTATTGCGATTCAATTAATTCAGATAATTTATATGATTACAGTTTTCTAGAGAGTTATTGTAAAGATAATGACGTCGAAATCTCAGTTAAAAACTCAGTATTTAAAACTCAATTAGATATTTTTGAGAAAAAAGTCGAGGGAGAACTTATCCATCCGACTTTTATAACGGAATATCCTACAGCAGTCTCGCCCTTATCAAGGCGCGTTGACAATAATCCAGATATTGTTGAGAGATTTGAATTATTTATTGCTGGAAGGGAGATAGCAAATGGCTTCTCAGAACTTAATGATCCTGCAGATCAGTCAGAAAGATTTCATGAACAGTTAGCCACTGAAGAAGAAAAGATGAAACTTGATAAAGATTTTATAACTGCTATGGAGTATGGCATGCCGCCAACTGCTGGTGCAGGAATTGGGATAGATAGACTTGTGATGCTTCTAACTAATTCAGCATCTATTAGGGATGTTTTATTTTTTCCTTTAATGAAGCCAAAGGCCTAAATAAGTAATTCATCTAGTTTCTTAAAAAACTCATCAATTATTTCAAATTCATGTTTATTTTTATTAATTAAGATCGAAAAACTATTTTCATTGATCTCTGCAACAATTAATCCTCTATCGAGATGATAAATTTCAATTCTATTATGAAGACATTGGTATTCAACGTTGACTTTTTCTAAATAATTTTCTACTAAACTTATGAGATCATGATTATTTAACATCACATAGTTTTTTTGCATAACCAATATATTTTTTTGGAGTTAGTTCTAGGAGTCTATTTTTCTCACTTGCTGGGATATCTAAGCTTTCAATGATTTTTTTAATTGTCATTTTATCGACTTTCTTGCCACGTGTGTATTTTTTGAGTATTTCATATGAGTTTGATATTTGATATTTTCTTGCCACCATCTGTATAGGTTCCGCTAATATTTCCCAACATTCATCCAAATCATTAGCTATTTTTACTTTATTTAAATCTAGTTTGTTAAGACCTAATAAAATATTTTTATAGGCAATGATAGAATATGCATATACAAGACCAATGTTTCTCAAAACTGTTGAATCAGATAGATCACGTTGTAATCTTGAAATCACAAGTTTAGTAGCAAAGTATTGTGATATTGCGTTGCTCATCCCAAGGTTCCCTTCAGCATTTTCAAAATTTATTGGATTAATTTTATGTGGCATTGTTGATGACCCGATTTCACCTTTAATATTTTTTTGAGAGAAGTAATTTTTTGATATATAAGTCCAAATATCTTGTGAAAATCCAATTAAAATTGAATTTATATGGTTAATTTTATGACATATGTCCGCTATGTAGTCATGTGGCTCAATTTGAGTCGTATGGCTATTAAATTCTAGCTTTAAACTATTAACGAATCTTTTCATAGATAGTGGCCAATTTATTTTGGGGTATGCAATGCTGTGAGCGGAATAATTACCAGTAGCTCCGTTAAACTTGCCTTTAATCTGAATATTTTTAAGATCATCAATTTGGGCACTGAAACGCTTCTGAAAATTAATAAACTCTTTGCCCATAGTAGTAGGAGAGGCTGGTTGTCCATGAGTGTGTGATAACATGGCTACGCTCTTGTATTTTTTACCCATGGATTTTATTGCTCGCTCAAGCATATTTGCTTGATTAATTAAAAGATCCCTTCCTTCTTTTATCATGAGAGAGTAGGCAATGTTATTTATATCTTCTGAAGTACAGCATATGTGTATGTGTTCGTTATATCTGTTTACTAATTTATTTTTTTTAATTCTATTTTTTATGAAATATTCAACAGCCTTTACATCATGCTTTGTGGTATCTTCGATTTTTTTTACACTCAATGAGTCTTTTAAACTGAATTCCTGATATATTTTCCTAAGTTTCTTAGTTTGAGATTCTGATATTTTTGGTAAAGTTTCTATATTTTTTTGATTAGATAAAAAAATCAACCATTCAATCTCAACTTTTACTCGCATTTTAATTAAATTATGCTCAGAGAATATGTTGTTTGTCTCTTGACATAAACTGCTATATCTTCCATCGGTCGGTGCGGAGATATTGAGATTATAATTTTTCATATTAAACAGGTTTTTAAAATGGTATTATATCATAAATTTACTTTTAATTATATTTACTAAGGGTATGAAAAAAAATAATTATAGGATTGAAACAGACTCTCTAGGAAAAGTTAAAGTAGCAAAAAACGCACTTTATGGAGCTCAAACTCAAAGAGCTATAGATAATTTTAAAATGAGCGGGATAACTTTTGACCCGGCATTCATACAAGCCCTATCTAATCTTAAAAATGCATGTGCTAAAGCTAATGCAAACTGCATGGTCTTGCCTAAAAATAAAGCCACTTGTATCTCATCAATTACCAATAAGATATCTTCTAATACGCTTGAATTCATGGATCATTTCCCAGTGGATGTATTTCAAACTGGCTCAGGCACAAGTACAAATATGAATATGAATGAAGTTATATCAAATATCGCAAAACAAGATCATAAAAAAAGTATTCATCCAAATGATGATGTAAATATGTCGCAGAGCTCAAACGATGTAATACCTACTACAATCAATATTTCTAGTCTTACTATGAGTAAAAGCCTCTCAATGTCTATTAATTTTCTTTGTGATTCAATTAATTCTAAGTCCAAATCTCTGGCACATATCATAAAGTCTGGAAGGACTCACTTAATGGATGCCGTACCGATTTCTTTTGAACAAGAATTAAATGTCTGGGAAGAACAAGTAAGGGCATCTCAATCACAAATAGACTTGTCTTGTGAGGAAATATCGTATCTCCCTATCGGCGGTACAGCTATTGGTACGGGTATTAACTCACCTAAAAAATTTAGTAAAAATGTTTGCCAGGAATTGAATAAAATATATAGCGAAATGAAGTTAAAATTTAAGCCTCTTGAAATAAAAGGCGAAATGATGAGCTCTCAAAATCACATACTTACTTTAAGTTCTGCGCTTACTCGATATGCATCTACTTTATCAAAAATTGCAAATGACATCCGTTGGATGAATAGCGGGCCAATCTCAGGACTTTCAGAGATATCCCTAAAAGCTCTCCAACCAGGAAGTAGTATTATGCCAGGAAAAATTAATCCTGTTATATCAGAATCTATAATGATGGCTGCTGTGCAAATAAATGGTAATCATTCAACTATAGTCCAAGCCTCTAGTAGTGGCAGTTTTCAATTGAACACAATGCTTCCTTTGATAGCGCACAATATAATTGAATCTCTATATCTTATGATAAATTCCTCTTTTAGCATGATAGATCTAATAGATAGCTTCACTGTGAATGAGGATTCTGTCAGAGAAAATTTATTCCGCAACCCCATAATAGCAACTAAACTTAACCAAGTTATAGGATATGATTTAGCGTCTAAGATTGTTAAAGAAGCATATAAAACTAATAGCTCTATCTTTGATGTTGCTGAGAACATGACAAGTCTAACAAAAGCAGAACTAATAAAAATATTAGATCCCAAAAAACTGATATAGATGAAGAATAGTAATATAGATAATGTTTTTATCTACTGGCTCTATTTTGTTTCTCTAATTTTAATATCTATTTATATTCTTGAATCATTTGGATTTATATCCGGGATTTTTAGAGAAGATATCAGTTATATATCATCGCTTATTGTCTCAATTTTTATATTTTATCTTTTTCGTGGAGGATATTATTTATATGTGCTCAGAAATACTATTGATAGCTTAGATAGAAATGATTTACGTTTAACAAATAATATATTTGTGGATATTTTAGATGAGTATAAAGTTTCATCATCAAATAATTCTAATAAAAAACCGTTTCAAGAAGAATTAAAATTAAGGTTATATGAAATTGTAGACAATGGATTTTTTGTAGCCGACATACTCTTAAAACTTGGAATTGTTGGAACTGTTATAGGTTTCATCATAATGCTAAGTTCATTATCGACGATTGATGAAATGAATTTAGCAAAGATGAACAACTTATTATTAAGCATGAGTAGTGGCATGAAGGTCGCTTTATACACTACGTTAAGTGGTTTAATTTGTTCTATACTTCTAACGATTCAAAATAATTTTTTTGAAAATAAAATTAATTTTTTTATCAGCAAAATTATGAGCCTGGGAAATAATGAGAAGAAAGACAAGAATTAGAACAGAGCCTTTTACAGATTTACTTTTTAACACACTTCTAGGTTTTACTTTTTTGTTTTTTATTACGGTACTCTTTATAAATCCTATATCGAAAATAGGAAATGTGAATATGAAGGCAGAATATATTGTAACAGTTGACTGGAAGGACAGTCTTCCAGACGATGTTGATATTTGGGTTCAAGACCCTAATGGAGAAACTGTCTCATATTTAAAAAAAGATGCTGGATGGCTTCATCTTGATAGAGATGATCAAGGAATAGTCAATGATATCGTCACGATTGATGGCGAAGATATTGTTTATCCGATTAATAGAGAAGTCGTTACTTTGAGAGGAATAATTCCAGGTGAGTATATTATAAATTTATATCTCTACGAACATAAAAGTAATATACCTGTGGATGTAAAAGTTATAATAGAAAAAGTGAATCCAACGCTGAAACTTGTTTACGCAAATAATATTGTACTGGCTAATAAAGATACTGAAGTAACTGTAACAAGATTTTACTTGGACGAAAACGGCGAATATTCATCAGGCACTAACCAAAAGAAGATTCTCACACCCTATAATTTAAAAGGATTTTAACCAATGAGCTTGTATCTATATTTATTCTTATTACTAATTATATATATATTTCTAGTAAATAATTTTATTAAGAACAAAGCATTCAATTTAAAAATAATTATTGCTCTGACTATATCCGTTATTTTTATATTCTTGTTCCAAAGCATAAAAAATAATGAGGGATATGCAGTAAACCATGATTTACCTAATAGTTTTTATGTATTAAATAGTTATATTGAGGGGGACAATATACTGATTTTAATCAGAGAAAAAGATAAAGAGCCAAGACTCTATCGTATTAAAAAGAGCATAGAACTCAACAGATTCCTAAAAAAGTATAATAGTCTCAAAAAAGATGGACAAGATGTGGTTGTAAAAAAACATAATGCGCCAAATAGAGATTCATTGGGCATGTATATCGAAAGTGTACAAAAAAAGTTACCACTTAAGTAATTCATAGAATTAGTTCATCTTTTTTGTTAGAATACTGCAAATTCTAATCTAGAGGGAAAAATAATGTCAGAAAAAACAGAAATTTCTATAAATAATAGTAACTTTCATATCTTTAATATTAATAAATATAAGATCGACAATCTACCATATTCCCTCAGAGTACTTATGGAAAATTATCTAAGAAACGAAAAAGATAACCCAAATTTTCAATCTATTATAGATAAATTTACTAGTTGGGATGGGAGTGCAGACACTAGTACAGAACTAACATTTTATCCAAGTAGGGTAATCATGCAAGACTTCACTGGAGTACCTGCTGTGGTAGACCTAGCCTCCATGCGAGATGCAATGAAATCGCTTGATTCAACAAAAGCAGACGCAGTAAACCCGCAGTGTCAAACTGACTTAGTTATAGATCACTCAGTCATGGTTGATCATTTTGGATCATCGGAATCTAAAGATTTGAATACTAAGCTTGAGTATGAAAGAAATACTGAAAGATATAAGTTATTAAAATGGGGTCAACAAGCATTCAAAAATCTGCGTATCGTACCGCCGAATAATGGAATCATCCATCAAATCAATATTGAATACATTGCTAGAGTGATCTATGAAAAAGATGGAAATTTATATCCTGATACAGTTGTTGGAACTGACTCTCATACAACGATGGTGAATGGTTTGGGTGTTTTAGGATGGGGAGTTGGTGGTATTGAAGCTGAGGCCGCTATGCTAGGCCAACCGATACCTATGTTACTTCCTGAGGTAATAGGTTTTGAACTTACCGGAGAGCTTGGGCAAACTACAACAGCTACAGATTTAGTCCTAACTATTGTACAAATGCTTCGAGAAAAAAATGTAGTAGGTAAGTTTGTTGAGTTTTATGGATCAGGATTGGACAATTTAACAATTGCTGATAGATGTACAATATCAAATATGGCGCCTGAGTATGGTGCTACTTGTGGATTTTTCCCTATAGATTCACTTACCATTGACTATCTTAGGATGACTGGCAAAGATGAAACTCATCTAAATATAGTTGAGGGCTATAGTAAAGAATGTGGATTTTACAGAGATGATAGTCAAAATATTAAATACACCGATACACTATCTCTAGACATGAGCAAAGTTGAAGCTTGTCTGTCAGGACCAAAAAGACCTCAAGATAGGGTGCTCTTATCTGATGTAAAAGATGTTTCAGAAAAAGAAATAAAGAAGCTTAAGAAGTCAGATAAATCAAGTGGTAAAATAAATGATGGCGATATATTAATTGCAGCAATAACAAGTTGCACAAATACATCAAATCCAAGTGTCATAATTGGTGCTGGACTATTAGCTAAAAATGCTATTGAAAAAGGCTTATCTACAAAAGATTGGGTTAAAACATCTCTGGCTCCAGGCTCAAGAGTTGTTGAAAATTATTTAAGGAAGGCAAATTTGCTAGATTCATTGAATCAGCTTGGTTTTAACATTGTTGGATATGGATGTACAACTTGTATAGGTAACTCTGGTCCATTAGATGAGAATTATGTGAAAGAAATTAATGATAGAGATCTTATTGTAAGTTCTATTTTATCAGGTAATAGAAATTTTGAAGGAAGGATTCATCCCGAAATAAAAATGAACTTCTTAGCAAGCCCAATGCTCGTTGTAGCATACTCGCTTGTAGGAAAAATTAATATTGATATCAATCAAACTATACTCGGTCAGGATAACAACGGCGATGATGTATACCTAAGAGATATATGGCCTTCAAATAGTGAAATTGATGATGTAATGTCAAAAACTATTGACGGTGACATGTTCAACAAATCTTATGAGAACTTATTTGATGGTGATGAAAATTGGTCATCTATTCCTACATCAGAATCTGACCATTTTGACTGGGATGAGAATTCTACATATATTCAACCATCACCTTTTTTTGGCAAAGGGAAAGATAATCAAGAATTTTTACCAGCAATAGAATCTGCGTATCCTCTTGTAATACTTGGAGATAGTGTAACGACAGATCATATTTCCCCAGCGGGTTCCTTCAGGGACACTACGCCAGCAGGCAGACATTTGATTGAAAATTCTGTCAAAATAAAAGATTTCAATTCATATGGATCGCGGAGAGGTAATTTTAAAATTATGCAAAGAGGCACTTTTGCAAACGTGCGTCTATCCAATAAACTAGTACCTGAAAAAACTGGTGGTTACACTAAACATCTGCCGGACGGAGCCGAAATGTCAATCTATGATGCTGCGCAGGAGTATAAAAAAACTAATACAAATCTCATTATATTTGCTGGTAAAGACTATGGCTGTGGATCATCGCGTGATTGGGCTGCAAAAGGCACTAAACTATTGGGTGTTAAGGCCGTGGTTGCAGAGAGTTTTGAGAGAATACATAGATCAAATTTAGTAGGAATGGGAATAATGCCTTTACAGTTCAATAAAGGGGATAGTTTTGAGTCTCTTGATTTATCTATGGACTCGTCTTTCAACATAGAGTCGATTAATAAGACTGATAAAAGAGTTCTGATTACAGAAAATACCTCATCTAAAAATTTTGAGGTTAAAGTAAGAATTGATACCGCTAAAGAGTGGGAGTATTTCGTTAATGATGGAATACTTAATTATGTTTTGAAGAAATTAGCGAATTAATTCACAGCGTGACTGCTAGCTCCGCAATTTTTTTCTTAAATATGAAGATTCTGAATTTAGAGCCCCCAGATTGTTTCCATAAAATATAAGACCTTATTGCACAAAGTAGCAGCGTTCTTATCATTGCTGCGTTTTTTTTATCTGTCAAGTACTTGTTATCTCCATTTACTATGATTCTTGGTTCCACTTTACTGACAGTACTTAAATACAAATTAGATAAAAATAACGCATGGTCACCTAAGTTATCCTCCTGAACTGGCATGGTTTGTTCAGCAAGCTGTTTTCGTAATGTATTAAAAATATCCTCCTCTTTATTCATATTCTTAATTAGAATACCTATCGCTTCAAAATATCTAGTTACTTCTGCATCTCTAGAAAAGGCGTCACCTACAAGTTGTCTTCTTAAAAAATCTAGGCCCGTATTAAGTCTTTTTGTACTTATATAAATATCATCTATATTTTCAGATGTTATTTGATAAACACTGTTTATAAGTGGCTCTATGACATTAATATTTATTTCACCTTGCCAGGCAATTTTTTTGATTTCATTGCATGCTTGATAGATCGCTCCCAATGATATGGTTTCATTCTTTAATTCTTGTTTAAACATTTTGTTTTAACGACTCCACCTCCAAGACATTGACTACCTTGGTATAATACTGCTGCTTGTCCTGGCGCAATACCTCTTTCACTATCTTTTAGATCAATTATATATCTATCGTTTATTGTTTTAAAATCACAATCTCTTAACTTCCCCCCATGTCTAAATCTCACCTTGATATTTTTATTATCAAAATCCTTATTTATAAAACTAAAATCTACAAGTTCAACTATACCCGAATAAATGAGTGGCGACTGATTCTGACTCACATAAAGTTTATTTTTACCTATATCTTTATCTATAACATACCAAGGACTATCTAAAGAGTTTTTCATACCACCTAATTTGATACCCTTTCGTTGGCCGATTGTATACTTACTTATACCAGCATGATGCCCAATTTGTTCTCCAGTATTGAAGTTAATTATTTCGCCCTCAACTGGTGGAATATATTTGTCTATAAATGTTGAGAATTTCCTTTTGCCGATAAAACAAATTCCCATACTCTCTTTTTTATGACTTAAATCAAGCTTCAGGTCGTCAGCTATTGTTTTAACTTCATCTTTATTTAAATCTTGGAGTGGAAATAAGGTATTTTTTAAAACAGTCTGATTAATCATGTATAAGAAATAAGTTTGATCTTTTACTTTGTCTTTCGGAATATGTAGCTCAGGGACTTTTGTATTTGTTTTACATGCATAATGCCCTGTTGCTATTAGGTCAAAATTTAACGACATTGCATACTGGTAATATTGTTTAAATTTGATCTCTTTATTGCAAAAAACATCTGGGTTTGGTGTACGCCCTTTCTTTAGTTCGGTAATGAATGATTCAAAAACATCAGTCCAATATTTGTCTGAGAAATTTACAAGATTGAGCTCTATCCCTAGGTACTTGCATACTCTCATAGCATCTTCATAATCTTCTTTTGATGAGCAATTTTCACCGTCATCCTCCTCCCAGTTCTTCATAAAGATTCCCTTTACCTCATAACCAGACTCAGACAGCAGATATGCCGCTATAGATGAGTCAACTCCACCCGACATTCCTACGGCTACTTTTTCCTTTGAAACAGTCATATTCTATACATATTTTTTTAAATTTATTTTTATTTCTAAATCATGATAATAATTGGGCTATTTAATTTGTCAATTAATCTCACAAGTAGTATCATCTAGCCAATTATTTTAAGTCCAATGAGGTAGCAATGAGTAAAATTAGATCTGCACAAGATATACAAAAGGAATGGGATAGTAATCCTAGATGGAAAAATGTAAAACGCGACTATTCTGCTGAAGAAGTAGCTAAACTAAGCGGAAGTGTAAATATCGAGTACAGTTTAGCCAAACAAGGAGCTGAAAAGCTCTGGAATGAGATAAATAACAGTGATTTTGTTAATGCTTTAGGTGCATTAACAGGTAATCAAGCTATGCAGCAGGCAAAAGCAGGTCTTCGAGCAGTGTATTTATCTGGCTGGCAAGTTGCGGGTGATGCTAATACGGGTATGCAAATGTATCCAGATCAATCACTTTACCCAGTTGATAGCGTTCCAGCTGTAGTAAAACGTATTAATAATTCATTAAGAAGAGCAGATCAATTAAATATTGCTGAAGGCAATGACCCTATAGATTACATGCTACCTATTGTCGCAGATGCAGAAGCAGGCTTCGGGGGTGTTCTTAACGCTCATGAATTGATGAAGGCAATGATCGAAGCTGGTGCCGCAGGTGTACACTTTGAAGATCAGCTTGCATCAGCAAAAAAATGCGGTCATATGGGCGGGAAAGTCCTTGTACCAACTCAAGAAGCTGTGCAAAAACTTGCAGCCGCAAGATTAGCTGCTGATATTTATAACACGCCTACTGTTCTACTAGCGCGTACAGATGCAGAGGCAGCAAACTTACTTACAAGCGATATTGACGAGAGAGACAGAGAATTCACAACCGGTGAAAGGACATCGGAAGGTTTCTATCGTGTTAAAAACGGTATTGATCAGGCTATTTCAAGAGGACTATCATATGCCCCATATGCTGACTTAGTATGGTGCGAAACTGGTGTGCCAGATCTTGAATTTGCGAAAAAATTTGCTGAGGCACTTAAAAAAGAGCATCCAGAACAACTACTAGCATATAATTGTTCACCATCATTTAATTGGAAGAAGAATCTTGATGATGCGCAGATTGCGAAATTCCAAAAAGAGCTTGGCGCAATGGGCTATAAGTTCCAGTTCATCACTTTAGCAGGTTTCCATGCTTTAAATTACAGCATGTTTGAACTATCTAAAGGGTATAACGCAGAGCAAATGACAGCATATGTTAAGCTTCAGGAAGCAGAATTTGCGGCAGAAAAAGATGGTTATACAGCTACTAAACATCAAAGAGAAGTTGGAACAGGGTATTTTGATTCTGTAACACAAGTAATTACAGGCGGTTCCTCTTCTGTGACAGCACTGACAGGAAGTACAGAAGAAGAGCAATTTGATAAATAGTAGGAGCTATTGATTGAAGCTTAATATTCCAGTTGATGGAACAAAAATTGATCATGATGGTAAGAAACTCATCGTGCCCAATAATCCGATTATCCCATACATCATAGGTGATGGCATCGGCATTGATGTAACTCCTGTTATGAAACGCGTCTTAGACTATGCAGTTAATAAAGCCTATGGTAACGATAGGGAAATCAAGTGGTTAGAGTTATATGCTGGCTCTAATTCTGATGATCTATATGGATCTATTCTTCCTGATGAAACACTTGATGCTATGAAAGAATACAGAATCTCTATAAAGGGACCTCTCACTACACCTATTGGAACAGGTCACAAATCAATTAATGTTATGATTCGTCAAAAGCTGGATCTATTTGCATGTGTAAGGCCGATTAAATATTTTCCTGGTACCAGCACGCCTATGGCTGAATCCGGATTAACAGACATGGTTGTATTCAGGGAGAATACTGAGGATTTATATTCTGGGATAGAGTGGGAGCCTGATTCCGAGGGAGCTAAGAGAATAATAGAATTCATCAGTAAAGAACTTGGAACTTCTCCATTTAGATTCGAGAGAAATTGTGGAATCGGGATAAAGCCAGTGTCCGAGGAAGGGACAAAGAGATTAGTAAGAATGGCTATTGACTATTCATTAGAGCTTAATAAATCTAGTATAACGATTGTTCATAAAGGAAACATAATGAAGTACACAGAAGGAGCTTTCAGAGATTGGGCTTATGATGTAGTAACTAGCGAATATGGTGGAAAAGCACTTAATGATGGTACATATGTAATTGATAATAATAAGTTTAATAATGAGTTAGTTATAAAAGATTGCATTGCAGATAACTTTCTTCAACAAATCATTCTAGCGCCAGAGCAACATGATGTAATAGCAACGCTTAACCTGAATGGAGATTATATATCTGATGCATTAGCAGCGCAGGTCGGCGGTATTGGAATGGCGCCCGGCGGTAATATTGGCGATGGTTGCGCGGTATTCGAGGCTACTCACGGTTCTGCTGAACCGTTTGCGGGCAAAAATAGGGTGAACCCTGGTTCAATCATTCTATCCGGAGAGATGATGTTAAGATATCTCGGTTGGACAGAGGCTGCAGATCTTGTCCTAAAGGGTGTAAAGGGTGCGATTAGGAATAAACAACTAACATATGATCTAGCACGTGCAAGGGCAGGTAAAAGACTCATCAGAGTAAAATACAAAGATAAAAATAGACCTGTTGATGTAAAAGAGGAAATTACTAAGCTTGTTCCTGGAGCTACATTAGTGTCTACAAGTGGTTTTGGCGATGCAGTGATAAATAATCTCTAAGGCGTTTATTTATCTCGAAAAATTATTCTACCTTTTGTAAGATCATATGGTGTGAGCGCAACCATTACAGTGTCTCCTCTTAATATTCTAATATAATGCTTTCTTATTTTTCCTGATATGTGAGCTGTGACAATATGCCCGTTTTCTAGTTCAACTCTAAACATTGTATTAGGTAATGTTTCTATAACCTTGCCGGACATTTCAATCTGTTCTTTTTTTGTCATATATATTATATTGTTGTGTATTGTAGCAAAATATTAATTTATATAAACAAGCATGTATCAATCATCAGTTCAAAAGAATAAAAAAGACTTCAAAATAATGAATTTTAATCACCTCATGTCAATATATGAGACAAATTATCACAATTTTAGGACAATTATAGATCACAAAGACAATTGCTCTAGCAAATCCATCAACACAAGATTTTTAACTATTGAAGATATATTCCATGATAAATTCACACGAATATTTAAAATATATCATAAATTTAAATACCAGGATTCGTTAACTCCACTAGGTACGTTTTCGATCAAATCTCACCTCATTTTCTATATGTATGACGATGCTAAACTTCTTGAGGTAAAATCATTACGAGATAATAAAACTTTTGAAAACTCTATTCAGCAGAAAATTAAACTAAACCTCAATCTTTTCTATTGGATTAAAAGCATTATAAATCAATAACTTATAAAGTTATTAAGACTTTACATCTACTAGTTACACCACACGAAGTTTCTAGTTCACACTTGAATTATAAGTATTAAACCTTACAATATTACTCAGGAATTAAGGAATCATTTTGGAGGATGTAAAATGAAACTATCAGCAAAAGGAAGATATGCTATTAAGGCATTGGTAAATATTGCGACAAATGAGTCAAGTACACCAAAAACTCTATTAGAGATATCAAAATATCAAGGTATATCTCTATCATATTTAGAGCAATTGTTTTCACTTCTAAGAAAACATGATTTGGTTAGCGGTGTTAGAGGACCTGGCGGAGGATACAGGTTAAAAGATAGCCCTGATAATATAACTATCGCAAGTATTATTAAAGCTATTAACCCTGAAGGCATAACCGAAATTGACCATGATAAAACTGATGATGCGGTTTGGGGACAGTTTAGTAAAAAACTTACAAACTACCTCGATACTGTCACGCTAGGAAGTTTAATAGATGAGACTAAATCAAAGTCCAATGATATTGATTTAGAGGAACTAACAAACTATTATCAAAAAAATTAGTAAATAGGTACTGAAACTATTTAAACAGGGAGATAATATGGCATACAGTGATAAAGTACTTGATCATTATGAGAACCCTAGAAATGTTGGAACATTCGAGGATGATGACAAGGTAGGCACAGGAATGGTTGGTGCACCCGCGTGTGGTGATGTTATGAAATTACAGATAAAGGTCGGAGATGACGGAGTAATTGAAGATGCAAAATTCAAAACCTATGGTTGTGGATCTGCTATAGCATCAAGCTCTCTTTTAACTGAGTGGGTTAAAGGGAAAACTTTAACTGAGGCATCAATGATTAAAAACACAGATATTGCTGAGGAGCTAGCTCTTCCGCCTGTGAAAATTCATTGCTCTGTCCTTGCTGAAGACGCGATTAGCGCTGCTATTCAGGACTATAAAAGTAAGAAAAAATAATATTGCGATTAGATATTTATTTTAATACTATGTAAACATTAATATTTTCAGGAGTGAATGAAAATGGCAACTACACCTAAAACTATGTGCACTAACATCGGTAGCATGGAAAGAATGTTACGTGTTATTGCTGGTATAGCAATTCTTTATATGGGACCTGGCCTTGGATTGGGCATGTGGTCACTTATTGGTATTATTCCAATATTAACTGGTACTACTGGATGGTGCCCTTTATACATACCGTTTGGAATTAGCACATACAAAAATCAGTAAACTAAAAACTAATAGGCGTGTTACTATAGCACGCCTATAATGAACGCAAGCTCACTCAAAAGTCCGCCATACTGGTCTAAAGCTCTGAAGTATCTTCAGCTTCACGATCCAGTGATATCACGATTGATCAAGAAGCATAAATCAAAAACTTACCTTGTGGCTACAAACACTATTTTTACAACTTTTGCCAAAATAATCATAGGTCAACAAATCTCAATCGAAGTGGCTAATTCTATAGAAAATAAGATACTAAAAAAAATCGGTAGACTAACACCAAAGAGAATCCTAATAACATTTGACGATGATCTTCGAAATTGTGGACTTTCGTATAGAAAAGTAAATTACATTAAAGGTATAGCTAAGATTTTAGATGATAATAAAAGATTTTTCACAAAGATAGAAAAAATGAATGACGATGATGCGGTTGAGGAGCTAACAAAACTCTATGGTATCGGGCCTTGGTCAGCAGAGATGTTCTTAATATTTCATTATAATCGTCAAAATATTTTACCGTTGGGCGATATAGGGTTAATAAATAGTTTTTGTAAAAACTATAACGTTAACAGAGATAAGTTTAAGGAAGAAATTATGAATATTAAAAAAAAATGGGATCCATATTGCACAGTGGCAACCTGGTATTTATGGAGAGATATAGATGAAGATGTTGTACAATATTAGTTATTTATATTTATAGAATGAAAATATTAATTATTGGCGGAGCAGGATTTATCGGGTCGCATTTATGCGAGGCTTACGCAAATAAACATGATGTAACATCTATCGACAATTACCTATCAGGAAAAAAGAGCAATCATGTCGATAACGTCAAGTACATAAATCTTAACGCAGTAGATATAACTACTATCGATGAAAAATTTGATATTATTTTCCATCTTGGCGAGTATTCAAGAGTAGAACAGTCACTTTTAAAGAGTGATTTTGTTTTAGAAAATAATCTATTACCAATGTTAAATGTATTGAAATTTGCCAAAACCTCAAATGCTAAATTAATATACTCTGGAAGTAGTACAAAGTTTTCTGACAAGGGACTCAATAGATTTAAAAGTCCGTATTCATTTTCTAAGTGGCAAAATTCTGAACTTGTTAAGTTTTACTGTGAACTTAATAAAATGCCTTATGCAATTACATATTTTTATAATGTCTATGGCGGCAGGGAAAACTCTCAAGGTGAATTCGCTACTGTGATTGCAAAATTTCTTCAGAAAAAAAAGAAAAACGAAGTACTGCAAGTTACCAAACCTGGAACACAATATCGTAATTTTACACATATTGACGATACAATAAATGCTCTGATGTTGATAGCAGAAAAAGGCTATGGAGATGAATATGGTATAGCAAACCCTAAGCGATATTCAATTAAAGAAGTTGCAGAAATGATATCTAATCAAATTGAATATGTAAGTGAAAATGTTGCAAATAGAATGAGCTCAGAATTAATGACTGAAAAAATATTAAAACTTGGTTGGAAGCCGCACAGAGAACTCAAAGATTATATTAAATGTAACTTATGAAACAGTTACTAGGCGTTATAGGTGGCAGTGGTCTGTATAACTTTGAGGAGATGAATATAATTAACCAACACAAAGTTGATACACCTTGGGGCGGTACGTCTGGACCCATAGTTGAATGCGAGTACAATAAGCAAACTATTTTCTTTCTTTCCAGACATGGCGAAGATCATACTATACCTCCATCAAAGATCAACTACAGAGCAAATATAGACGCCTTAAAAAATTTAGGCGTTACAGATATTCTATCTATTTCAGCAGTTGGATCTCTTAAAGATAATCTAGCACCAGGGTCATTTGTTGTAATTGATCAATTTATAGATTTTACTAAAGATAGAGATTCAACTTTTTTTGAGGATATTGTTGTTCATGTATCGATGGCCAATCCAACAGATGAGACATTGATGCATATTTCAAAGTTAGTTTTAGAGAAATTATCTATCAGTCACCAATGTGGCGGCACATATCTATGCATTGAGGGCCCTCAATTCTCGACTTTGGCCGAATCAAAACTATTTCAGAGCTGGGAGTGTGACGTAATAGGCATGACTAGCATGCCTGAAGCAAAATTATGTAGAGAGGCATCACTTAGATATACAAATATCGGTATGATAACCGATTACGATTGCTGGCATCCAGAATATGAAAATGTTGAGGTATCAAATGTCCTTTCTACATTAGATAATAATGTAAAGAAAGCTAAAAAGCTTATTCAGGAGTTCTTGTTTCTATACTCCAAAACAACATTTAAAAATAATCTTAATTCATTTAACTCTTTAGTTACTAAAAAAAATAAAATAAAACTAGATACAGCATTAAAACTTCAAAACATTATGCCCGATTTGCTTAAATCGCTTAGTTCTGATAACTAGACTCTCTTTTTAAACCTTTTCTTTTTAGTTTATGTCTATATAATATCTTATGTAATTAAGCTGTTGTTCGTAAATTTTTTGATTTGTTAACCTTCTTAATTATTAAATAACTAAGGAGAAAACTTTGAAAACAGGAACAGTAAAATGGTTTGATACAACAAAAGCATTTGGATTCATCAAACCTGATGAAGGCGATAAAGACATATTTGTACATCAGTCAGATCTAGTGGATGGAACAATTAGAGAAAATGATAAAGTTGAATTTGAAACAGAGGATGGCCCAAAAGGAATTAGAGCTGTTCAAGTTAAGACTGTCTAAAAAATACTTCACATATGAGTTTGCCTGATCAGATAAAGAATTTGATAAGGGCTGGTAAAAAAGATGGGTACATCTTAAGAGCTGATCTTAATAAGTGTATCTCATCTTTCTCTGAAACTGATCAAAACTATATCACTAATACTATTGAAGGGTTTAAGATACAGATAGTTGAATCTGTTAGAGATTATGATGAGCTAAAGTATTTGTCAGGTAAAGATGCGATTGACTTTCTACAAAGCTTAACTGATGGGAAATATAGTGCATTCAAAAATGAGGATGAGAAAAGCTAGTTATTCTCAATGAACGATAAAGGCGCCTCAATAATATTAGCAGTTGATCTTGATAATACACTGATCAAAACAGATATGATATTTGTTGGATTGAAGTTCTTTCTTCTGTATAAAATGTATCTATTACCTAAACTTTTATGGCTTCTAGTGAATAAAGGTAAGACATACGCAAAACATTATTTATATTTAAATACTAAATTCTCTATAGAGAATATTAAACTCAATCAAGCGGTGATTGACTTTATAAAATCTAATAAAAAAAAATATACCACTACTATATTGATTTCTGGATCATATTTTAAATACGTAGAGGTTTTCGCCGAATATCTAAATTTATTTGACCATGCAGTTGGAACGACTTTAGATATTAATATGGTCAGCATCAATAAAGTTAAATATTTAAATAATAAATACAAAAATTCCAAATTTGATTACATAGGGGATAGTAAGAAAGATATACCAATCTGGGAGTTTGCAAGAAATGCATATGTTGTTGACAACGGCAATATTACCAAATACTTAAAACATATTAATTATAAAGTCATAGGTTAGCGTTTAGTTGTATTCTTTTAATCTCTTTATGTTAAAATTTGAAAAAAATATGAGGTGGTACTATGAACAACAATAAAACGAATGAAGTAATGGAAATACTTAATAAAATTATGGAATATGAGTTATCAGGTGTTGTGAGATACACACACTATGCACTCATGATAACTGGTCGTGACAGGCTCAGCTTAGCTCAATTTTTTAAAGATCAAGCGTCTGAGTCTCTTCTTCATGCGCAAGAAGCTGGAGAGATTGTCACAGGCTTGGGCGGTCATCCATCCCTAAAAATCCAAATAATTGAGGAGTCAAATAAACATTCAACAATTGACCTTCTTAATGAAAGTTCTGAGCATGAAAAAGCAGCAGTAGGGCTATACAAACTATTACTTGATATAGTAAAAGATGAAAGTATCTATATTGAGGAATATGCAAGAGGCATGATTAAAGCTGAAGAAATGCACGCGATAGAGGTTTCTAAAATGTTAAAGGACTACGCCGACGCGTAAGCAGAACATAAAATATCAGAAAACTTCGGAGCGATTGCGTCTAATTAATTTCATGTGGTTAATAGACTAAATCAATGAATAAGAGAAAAAAATTAATCTTAGGCTTTATTGATCGCGAGAAACCGATTACTTGGGTTATCGCAATAATTATTTCCATGCTTATTGTACCCCTAGTTGTTACATTTGCATTGTATTATGGAATGCAATAAACATGATTAATAACAAGGCTATAATAAGATCATTAAGTAATTTTAAAAAAGAACCATTTGACTATTGCGTCATTGATAATTTCTTTGATATTAAGATCGCTAGGGAACTATCATGCAAGTTTCCCAAATATAGTAGTAAAGTGTGGCATGAATATAAAAATAAAATTGAGGACAAAAAAACATGTAATAATTGGAACCACTTTGATGATTTGACCTACAATGTTTTTTGTCATTTAAATTCGAACAACTTTGTAAATTTAATTAGTCAAAAAATAAAAATTAGCTTAATACCTGATCCAGGTTTACATGGTGGAGGATGGCATATTCATGCAAATAAAGGTAACCTAAACCCACATTTAGATTATACTATTCATCCTAAAATGTCTTATCAGAGACGACTTAACCTAATCGTTTATTTAGAGGAGTCTTATAAAACCTCCTACGGCGGCCATCTTGGTCTATGGGAACACAACGAGAAAGAAAATTTGCCAGGGTGTTTAAAAAAAGAAATATTTCCTAAATTTAATAGAGCTATAATCTTTGATACATCACAAAACTCATGGCATGGCTTATCCAGGAAAATCAAATTACCAAGAGGCATATTTAGAAAAAGTATTGCCGTATACTATCTATGCAAACCAAAAAAAAAGCATTTACAAAACAAAAGAGCATTATTTGCTCCAAGAGACAATCAAAAAAAATCAAAAGATATACTAGATTTAATCAAGTTGAGATCTAGTAATAACGCATATCAGAAAGCATACGTTAAGAAGTAAATTAAATTCATTGTTTATATCTTAAGCTTGATTTCTCTGGAAAGCCTTTTAAGGCAAGTAGCAGTAATTCACTATCCACCTTTCTTAAAAATAAATTTTTGAGAATTTTTAAATATACCATTAACATCATCAGTAATGAATAAACAACACCATAGTGTTTAAATATTAATTTTCTGTAAGAAATATAATATTCATTTCTCAAGTTCTTATCATCATCTCTCTTACTTCCCCCATGCTCATGAATAACCTCAGGTTCAGGTATAAAATATACATCTCTACCACTATCCCAAACTCTCTTTGATATATCTTCCTCTTCACAGTCAAGGAAAAATCTTTTATCAAATCCATCTATTTCAATAAAAACATTTCTCCTAAAAAACATAAATGCCCCAGTGACCACCTGTACTTTTACTGGTTCTGTAATTTCTTCTTTTGGAGATATAAAGTTGTCCTTAGAAATTAATCTTGCAAATCCGTTGCCCAATATACTTCTAATTAAGGAAGGAAATAATTTATGAGTACCAGTATATTTTCCATCATGTCCGCGAACTTTTCCTGTCAATAATCCAGCATTTTTATTTCTTAGCATGAAACTGATTAAAGGACTCAAAACATCATTTTTACATTCACAGTCATTATTTATAAATAATAAATATTCTCCTAATGATTCTTTATAACCATCCATGTTGCCACCAGAGAAACCATTATTCACTTGGTTTCTCTTAACCTTGATTCGATCATCAATAGGTAAACTTGATACTAGTCGCTCATAATCCTCTTTACTTGAGGCATTATCAATGATGATGATTTCATATTGAATTGAGGGATCTATTCTTTCTAAAACGCTATCTACCAGTTTAAGTGTAAAAATTGATGAATTGTAATTGATCGTAATTATACTCACATCCATCTAAATACTATATCATGTAATAGTAGGAGAATTATTTATCTATGCCATCGATTAATACTAAAATAAGAAATAAATACAAAAGATTATTAATATTATGCAGAGGAAACTCTGTGACAGGAGGCTCTGAGCTTGTACATCAATTATCCCATGAGCTTACTTCTTTAAATTTTGATTCCTCTATAGTTTATTATCCTTTTCATACTAAATTTTCAGTACCTGAAGAATATAGGATATACAAAGTAAAACAGTCGAATTTTGATGATAGCAAAGATAATATTATTTTGCTTCCAGAAGTAGCAACAAAGTTTGCATGGAAAATCAACAATGCAAAAATAGCGATATGGTGGTTATCTGTTGATAACTACTATAGAAAAAAGGGGGATAGTAAGTTTAAGGACGCGATAAAGTACTATAAGGATCTTTTAAGACTAAGGCTGATGCCCCTGAGACTAATGAAAAACTATTTCCATTTTGCTCAGAGCGTTTATGCTAGAGCACATCTTAATGAGAATAAACTAAATAGTCAGCTTTTATCAGACTATTTAAATCCAATTCATTTTGTAAAATCATTAAAAACAAAAGAAGATATTATTTTATACAATCCTGTTAAAGGTACAAAAATTACGAAGAAATTAATTTCTATGAATCGCGACCTTAAATTTATTCCTCTACAAAATTTAAGTAATACTCAAGTTCAAGATTTATTTAAAAGAGCAAAGTTGTATATCGATTTTGGGAATCATCCAGGTAAAGATCGGATGCCACGTGAGGCGGTGATGGCTGATTGCTGTATTATCACAGGCAAAAAGGGAAGCGCAAACAATGATGAAGATGTCTCAATTCCTAAAAGGTATAAGTTTGACGATAATAAGATATTAGCAAGTAATTTATTTAGAGAAACAGTTTTAGATATATTTCTTAACTATGAAAAAAACGTATTAAGTTTTTCAGATTATAAGGGTATCATTGAAAATGAACATACTGTTTTTAAAAATCAAGTTAATTCAATATTTAAAACAATATTATATGAAAAATAAAGTATTAGTTGTTGGAGCAGGCTTTGCTGGCTCAATACATGCGCGAGAGCTAGCAGAAAACGGATATAACGTTACTTTGATTGATAAAAGAGATCATATTGCTGGAAATTGCTATGATTTTATAGACAGAGAGACCTCAGTGAGAATTCATAGGTATGGACCACATCTATTTCATACCTCAAACGGTACAGTCTTTGAATACTTATCCAAATTTACTAAATGGACAAAGTATGAGCATAGAGTCGTTGTTAAAATAAATAAAAACAAACTTGTACCTTTACCGATTAATATCAATACTATCAATGATATATTCAATCAAACTTTTAAAAATGAAGAAGATGTCCGTGCTTTTTTAGACAAGCTTATTATAAGAAAAAAAAATATAATGAATGCTGAGGATTGGCTCTACAGTAAAATTGGCAAAGAGCTTACAGACATATTTTATCGACCTTATACAAAAAAAATGTGGGGTTTAGATTTAAAAGAAGTTAGTCACGCAATAGTAAAACGAATAAAATTTTCTTTCTCAAATGAAGATAGGTATTTTCCAAACGATACTATTCAATACTTACCTACAAATGGATATACATGTCTTTTTGAGAATTTGTTAGATCATGAGAATATAGATATAAAGTTATCCCAGAATTTTGATAAGTCGATGATCAATGAGTTTGATTTTTGCTTCAATAGCATGCCTATAGATGAATATTATGATTTCCGCTATGGCCACTTGCCTTATAGATCGATCAAATTCGTTCATAGTACTGAAACTCGTGATTCATCTAATGGCCATGTTGTAATTAATTATTCTGATCAATCTAGATATACAAGAGAAACATGGTGGCATAACCTGCCAAAACATGCTGAAAAAAATAATAGTCTCTATATCAAAACCAAAGAGATACCCTGTGACTATAGTGAAAATAATCTTGAGAGATACTATCCGGTGAAAACTCATGATGATAGGTACGGAAAAACTTATAATGAATATAAAAATATAAATGAAAATCAAATTCAATTCATAGGAAGATGTGGAACATATCAATATTTAGATATGCATCAGGTCGTTAATCAGTCTTTAATAAATATAAAGAAATGGATTAAGTCAAATGAATAGAATAATAGTTACAGGGGGACTTGGATACATCGGCTCACACACAATTGTTGAATTAAAAGATTCATATGATGAGTTTGTCATCATTGATAATTTATCCAATAGTGAGGAATCTGTTGTCGAAAGACTGAGGACCTTGACAAAAAAATCAATTCTACACTTCAATATTTCGATTAATGACGAATTAGAGTTAGATAGAATTTTTCAATCAATTACTCCAAAGCATGTTATTCATTTTGCTGGATTAAAGTCGGTCAAGGATAGCGAGGAGAAACCATATGAATATTTCCTTACAAATGTTGCAGGGACTGCCTCATTACTAAACTCTCTCAGTAAGCATCAGTGTGAGAACTTCATATTCTCATCGTCTGCAACTGTATATGGAGAGCCTAAGTATTTACCATATGATGAAAATCACCCAACCATACCAATTAATAACTATGGAAGAACAAAACTAGCTGCAGAGCAATTAATAAATCAATGGGCTACTCTTAATAAGGTATCATCTTTATCTCTCAGATATTTTAATCCTGTTGGCGCTCATAGTTCAGGCATGATCGGAGAGAAACCAGTAGGTGTCCCAAATAATCTGATGCCATACATATTAGAGGTAATTTCAGGAAAATTAAAATGCTTAAAAGTATTCGGTGATGACTATAATACTAAGGACGGAACTGGGGAAAGAGATTATATTCATATCACGGATCTTGCTAGAGCGCATGTTGCGGCTTTGAATTATTCTAAATCTAATCGTGCCAATGATGTAATAAATATTGGGACCGGTAATAGTATCAGTGTAATGGAGATAATAGATACTTTTAAAAATTCACTTAGTATTAAATTTGAATACGATATAGTTTCAAGGAGGCCAGGTGATTTACCTAAATACTTCGCGGGTACAGACAAAGCGCGTAAACTTTTGAAATGGAAAGCAGAGAGCACTGTACTCGATATGTGTAGAGATTCTCTTAATTGGCAAAAACACTATAATAAATTATAATTAAAACTTATATGGATCCATTAACACAAGGAGTTGTAGGTGCAGCTGCATCGCAGGCAAGTTCTAAAAAAAATACAATATATTTAGCTAGCTTAATTGGATTACTCTCTGGCCTAGCACCTGACTTAGATATATTTATTAGATCAGATACAGATCCATTATTATTTTTGCAGTATCATAGACATTTTACACATTCACTTTTTTTTATACCTTTTGGGGCGTTACTGTGCTCAATCGTTTTTTATTATTTATTTGCTAAAAGTCTGAGCCTCAGTTTCAAGCAAACATATATGTATTCTTTTATAGGTTATGCAACTCATGGAATTATTGATTCATTTACCACTTACGGAACATTGTTACTTTGGCCTTTTACCGATGATCGTATTGCTTGGAATACAGTTTCAGTGATTGACCCTATATTTACACTTCCTGTTTTAATTTTTATCACAATGGCAGTCTTTAAAAAGAATAAATTATTTTCAGTTTATGCCTTAATCTGGATTTTGTTGTATCAAACAGTAGCTTACACACAAAAAATTAGAGCTGAATCCATCATCAGTGAATATGCAAATACAAGCCGACATGATGTTCAAACAATAGAAGCAAAGCCTAGTTTCGGTAACATAATCGTTTGGAAAGTAATTTATACATCATCAGAAAAACATCATGTCAATGCTATAAGACTCGGCTTGAAACACAAAATATATCAGGGTCAAACAGTCGACAAACTAGATATTAATAAATCTTTTCCATGGCTTAACAGTGATCATCAACAGGCAAAGGATTTAGAAAAATTTAAATGGTTTTCTAACGGATACTTAGGAATAGATAAAAATGATAGCAATGTAATTTATGATATAAGATTTTCTTCCTTACCAAATGAAGTAGAAGGTTTATGGGGAGTGCGATTAAATAGAACAAAAAGTAAAGATGAGCATATTGATTATATTACAAACCGCAATAGGGATATTAATAGGTTTGTAATATTACTCAAAATGATATTCGACAAATATGAAAATTGAAAAGTATATAAAAACTAAGTGTGGATTAGAGCGTTACTACCAACTATATAAAGAAAGAGATAAGAGCATCTATCACCAACTGAGATTTTACCTTTATGTTTTTTCAGCGTCTATAAGAGACTTTATTAAATAAATCACATTGTCTATAAGACATAATCATTTTATTATAAATTATGATTAAAAAAATTCATCATGCAGCGTATCGATGTAAAAACTCGGAAGAGACAAGAAAATTTTATGAAGACTTTTTAGAATTGCCTTTGACAGATGCTTTTGAAATTACAGAAACGAAGACGGGAAGGAAAACATCAGTTCTTCATAGCTTTTATCAAATGGAAGACGGATCACACATCGCTTTTTTTGAAGCTCCTGATCAACCATTTGATTTTATCAATCAACATGACTTTGATCTTCACATTGCACTTGAAGTTGATCATGCAGTACTTGTTCAGATGTATGATAAAGGAAAGGATATTGGTATAGAAACGAGGGGTATCAGCGATCATGGTTTCATCTCCTCAGTATATTTCCGAGACCCCAATGGTTATGTCGTTGAACTTGCAGCAAAGAAACTCCGTCAGAAAAATGAGGATAAATCTGTAAATGACAGCTCTGCACATAAGGTCCTTAGAGAGTGGTGTGAGAGAAATTAAAGTTAATGACCATTAATTATTTAATGTATTATTTTATTTGTCTCAGTTCTGGTTGAGAAAGATGTCTTTTAACATTACTATAGGACTTTATTATCATGAAGATTGGCGTTTTAAAAGAAAATAAACAGAACGAAAAGAGAGTCGCCCTTACACCTTCAATCGTCAAAAAAATAAAAAAACTCGGTTATGACGTATCAATCGAGCGAGATGCTGGAGTCAATTCAACTTTTTATAATACCGCTTATGAAGATTCAGGTGCTGAAATAGCTGCAATAGATAATGTCTTGAAGAGTGATATCTTGCTCAAAATTAACAAGCCAACACAAGACGAAATATCAAAATTGTCTGGTAATCAAACTTTAATATCTTTTTTTAGTCCTGCAACAAACACAGAGTCACTTCAGTTATGCGCGAAAGATAAACTAAATATTCTGTCCATGGATTCTGTTCCACGTATATCAAGGGCACAAAAAATGGACGCATTATCATCCATGGCGAATGTGGCCGGATCTAGAGCCGTAATCGAGGCTGCGCATTATTTTGGTAGATTTTTTGGCGGTCAAATTACTGCAGCTGGAAAAATAAACCCAGCAAAAATTTTAATTATTGGAGCAGGTGTTGCTGGATTATCAGCAATTGGTACTGCGACGAGCTTGGGTGCAATTGTACGAGCATTTGATACACGACCTGAAGTTAAAGAACAAGTTGAAAGTTTAGGAGCACAGTTCTTAACTGTTAGCCTTGATGAAGATGGCTCAAGCTCTGATGGTTATGCAAAAGTAATGAGTAAAGAGTTCATAGCGGCTGAAATGGATTTATTTAAAGAGCAAGCTAGAGATGTCGACATAATTATAACAACAGCACTCATACCCGGAAAAGAAGCTCCCAAACTTATTACCAAAGAAATGGTTGAGCTTATGAAGCCTGGCTCAGTTATTGTTGATTTAGCTTCACAACAAGGAGGGAACTGTGAGCTTTGTGAAAAAGATAATGTTGCAGAATACAAGGGAGTAAAAATAATTGGTTTTACTGATTTACCCTCACGCCTTCCTTCACAATCAAGCGAGCTATATTCTAACAATCTATTTCACATACTAGATGAATTAACTCCTAATAAGGACGGGATACTAGACATTAATATGGATGATGACGTAATCAGGGGAATGACGGCTGTCAAAGATGGATCAATAACATATCCACCACCTAAAATTGAAGTATCAGTAACACCTAAAAAGCCTGACGAAATAGCTGAGCCTGTAATTAAGGCAGATGAAAAGAAATCATCAGTTGTACCCGCACTAATTTCTTTAGCATTATTATTTATCGTAGGCGCCTTTGCACCAGCTTCTTTCATGAATCATTTCACAGTATTTGTGTTGTCTTGCTTCGTAGGCTATATGGTTATATGGAATGTAACAGCCTCTCTGCATACACCTTTAATGTCTGTAACTAATGCGGTCAGTAGCATCATCATTATCGGTGCGATTACACAAATATCAACTACTGATACTATATCTCTTGTCCTTTCGAGTGTGGCAATATTTATTGCTAGTATAAATATATTTGGCGGCTTCGCTGTTACAAAGAGAATGTTGGGAATGTTTAAAAAATGAATTTTGAAATACTAAACATGGAGGTTGTAAGATCGCTTTATATTGTTTCTGCTGTTTTGTTTATTCTAACTCTAGGCGGGCTCAGTAACCAAGAAACATCAAGGAAAGGTAATCTTTATGGAATAAGCGCTATGCTTATCGCAGTTATAGCTACACTTCTAGGCCCACAGGTGTCTAGCAATTATGGACTCTTGATTATCTTAATATTGCTTGGTGGCTCCATAGGTCTAATACTGTCTAAAAAAGTTCAAATGACAGAAATGCCAGAATTAGTTGCTATATTGCACAGCTTAGTTGGTATGGCTGCAGTATTAGTCGGCCTTGTAAACTTCATTAACCCTACTCAAGAATATCTAGGTATTGAAAAGACAATTCATTCGATAGAGATTTATATTGGAATATTTATAGGTATGGTCACATTTTCTGGTTCAATTATTGCTTTTGGTAAACTTAGCGGCAAACTCTCTGGCAATCCACTGATGTTGCCTGCAAAACACTATCTAAATCTAATCATGATAATTGCTATAATCTTCTTTGGACATAACTTTGTAACTTCTGGAACTATAGATAGTGCTCTTGTTCCACTTGCTATAATGTTAACTATATCTTTCTTTTTTGGTATTCATTTAGTTGCATCTATTGGGGGTGCAGACATGCCGGTGGTGGTGTCAATGTTAAATTCCTACTCAGGATGGGCAGCATCTGCTACAGGTTTTATGCTTAGCAATGATCTATTAATTGTTGTTGGAGCACTTGTTGGAAGTAGTGGAGCAATTTTAAGCTATATAATGTGTCGAGCAATGAATCGAAGTTTCATATCAGTCATTGCTGGTGGTTTTGGAACTGAGTCCTCATCAGCAGCAACCGCAAGTACTGACCAGGGTGAAGTACAAGCAATTGATATTGATGAATTTAAAAATATGATTACATCATCAAAAAAAATCGCAATTATACCTGGTTATGGTATGGCTGTAGCGCAAGCCCAGTTTGTAGTCAATGAAATTATAAATATTCTTAAAACGAAAGATATAGAAGTTATATTCGTCATACATCCAGTTGCTGGAAGGATGCCTGGTCACATGAATGTTCTTCTCGCAGAAGCACAAATTCCTTATGATATTGTTTATGAAATGGAAGAGGTTAATGACGATTTTGGTAATATTGACTTATCAATAGTTATTGGCGCTAACGACATAGTAAATCCATCAGCTTTAGAGGACCCAAATAGCCCAATTGCTGGAATGCCGGTTATAGAATGCTGGAGAGGGACATACACTGTTGTAATGAAAAGAGGAATGTCTACTGGTTATGCTGGGGTAGAGAACCCGCTCTTCTTCAAAGATAACACTAGAATGCTCTTTGGTGATGCAAAAGAATCTTTATCACAAGTCTTAACACTAAATAACTAGTCTTTTGAATAATTATTACAAGATTATGAATTCCATTGTTTTCGCTATAGTACTCATTTACTTCTTAGTGGGAGTAAAGTGTGGCTTTGTATCATGGAGTTGTTAGGGTTTATAAAACAACATTGAAACCCTCAAAAACAGGATGACCAATATAAATATCTTTATGTTGACCAGCATTCTTATGAGCTAATTTAAAAGCTTCCGATTTAGTCCAATTAAGGAAGTCCTCTTGAGTATTCCATGTACTATGGGAAGCATATAACGTACACTCATCATCCTGTTCACCCTTTACTAAATTAAAATTAATAAAACCAGGCACATTCTCTAAGTGTGTATCTCTATTTTTCCAAATACTCTCGAATTCATTCTCTCTACCAAGGACAATCCTAAATCTATTCATTGCTATATACATATTTTAAAACTCCTAATCATGAATAACGCTGACCACTTTTTTTATTGAATTTAAATCTTGAGATTATTTTTTTTTCCATTTCCCAAAAATATTTAAACTCACCAAATAAACTACCAATTATGATTAATAAAACTTGATAAACTAAAAGAACAAATATTATTGATAATATAATGTTTTCTATATTTAAAAATTCAGAGATATACTGTGAAACAACTAATGACAGAGATCCAGTAATTCCAAATACTGTAAAAACAACTACAAGTTGATATGTCGAGGTCACTTTAAATAAATTCTTTAGTTTATCCATAAACAACATAACGAGTAATTATAGCATATCTGCTATGTGGAGGCGGGGGGAATCGAACCCCCGTCCGAGAGCACTCGGCCATTGGTACTACA
>CAJWPJ010000009.1 GCA_913045115.1 uncultured Gammaproteobacteria bacterium
CTGCAGAAATCAAGTAATTTTTTGATTTCAATTGATCTTCAATTAAATTCGAAAAGTATATCTTGTCCCAATTATCTCTCCCGAAGTTTGTGAATGTCCCTCTCTTATAAGTTAAAAGTGATATTAAGATATTACAATTTATGCAGACAGGACATTTCTTACCAGTAGTAGGACTTAGTCCACTTGGTACATCAATAGAAAAAACAAATACTTCTGATTTATTAATCTGATTAACTAAGTCAATATGCTCGTTATCAAGATCTCTATTAAACCCATAGCCAAAGATACAATCTACGATACAATTGAAGTCATCAAGTGAAAAACTTGTTATCAGATATTCTCTCAACTTTAATCTGTCAAGATAACAGGTATTCTTACTACTTTTTATAAAAAAAACTTTGACATCGTAACCTTGTGATATTAGCTTTCGTGCGGCGAACATGCCATCTAAACCATTAGAGCCTGGGCCACAGATGAAAAGAAATTTATTCTTTAGTGATTTAGTCTTTGTAATGATTTTACATATGTAATCAGATGCCCTGTTTATGAGAAAATCACTATCATTAGCATTATACCTTTCCTCAATATTTTTGATTTCTACGGATGTAAGATCAGGATAAAAATGTACTATAGACATTCTTTAATTAATATTTGATTCAGTAAAATAATAAAATGTTGATTTTAGAATTTGCTGTATAACATCATTATCACGATTATATTTTTGGATCGGCAAATTTGCATATCTGTTACTTTTTAGGTCATACAATGAAGAAAGGCCGTCTACTAAGCCCAGTGATAAAGCCTCACTACCCGTGTAAAATAAACCAGAGTATACAGATGCATCAGGAGTTAGCTTATTTGCCCTACTCTTTTTCAAATCAACAATAAATTGATTATGGATTTGATCTGTTAATTTTTTCAGGTGGCTATATTGCTCTGATGAAAGCTCATGAAATGGATCAAGGATAAGCTTATTTTTTCCAGAGTATATAGTTCTAGATTTAATACCTAGTTTATCAAAGAAACTTCTTACATCGTAGCTGTCCAGTCTGACCCCAATTGAACCGACAATGCTAGTTTGTGATGCATAAATTTCATCAGCAGCCATGGCTATATAATAGCCGCCAGAGGCACCTACGTCTTCTATAATTGAAATGATCTCTTTAGTGCTCTCTTCTTTTAATTTTATAATTTCATCATAAATTATTTTTGATTGAGTTGCGCTTCCGCCACCACTGTTAACCTTGATAATTATCACAGATGAGTTTTCATTGTCACTAGCTTGTTTTAATAGAGGAATGATATTTTCTGCACTGGATTGAGTTTCAGATGCTATGAGACCATTTATTTCAATAACAGCAATGTGAGGTTGACTAAAATTTATGTCTTTAGCTAAAGGAATTAAAAAAAGTATTGAAATAAAAAAGAGAAAAAATATGATCCTAAAAATGATTCTATTTCTATAATCTCTTTTTCTCTCTGAGATTAAAACAGATACTATTTTATCTAATGTTTTGTTGTCATCAGTCATTGCATGTCTCTAATATAGATAATACTTCTTTTAATTCAATAGGTAAATCTAATATAAACTCATATTTTTCATCATAGAAGAATGATAAATAAAATGAATGTAAAAATAATCGTCGTAAATTAATTTTTTTATTGTTCTCTCTGTGATTTTGATTATTATATTTTATATCTCCAGCTATTGGGTGACCCAAGGATGCTGCATGTAATCTAATCTGATGAGTTCTTCCTGTTTCGATTTCAATTTCTACGTAGCTGTATGATTTAAATCTTTTCAGCAACTTTATCTTAGTATATGCATATTTTCCCTTAATATTATCCAGAGTCATTTTTTTTTCAAATACATCTTTAGATATTTTAGACTCTATCTCAATAACATCTCTGTCAAGAGTACCTAATAATAATGCATAATATTTTTTTTTAACATTCCCTGCTAAAAACTGCTTTCCTAAATAAGATGCTGACTTGTAATTCTTAGAGACCAACAAACATCCAGAGGTAGATTTATCTAATCTATGAACTAATGAAAGCTCTTTGTTTTGTGAGACTGATCTCAGAGAAGTAAGAAAATCGAATTTTTGATTTGTACCAGAGTGAACCGCAATTCCGCTTGGTTTATTAATTAAAAGAAATTTTTCATTTTCATACTCTACGAACGAATTTGGGTCTTGGAGTATTTCCTGAGATATTCTCTCATCTTTGATTAAGTATGGAGGTATTCTTATGATATCGTCTTTGACTATCCTATATGAAACCTGTTTTCTGCCTGAATTTACTCGAACTTGGCCACTCCTGACAAGTTTATATATTAGACTTTTAGGAGCATTTTTTAGTTGTTTAATGAGAAAATTATCTAACCTTTGGCCGCTTGATTCCTCATTTATCTCAAAGATATTGGACTTTTTAGTATTCATCTTGCCTAAATATATTTGATGATAACACCAAACGTTGCTATATTAGTGTCTGGTAAAGTTCAAATGTATTAATATATACATTTTATTAGAATAAAGAACATTTATAAATATTTATAAAAAATTAAGCGCCTAGATGATAAATACACCTAATTTTGCGCATTTAGAAAAATATAAAATTATGATTAAAAGGATTCACAATGAAAAAAATATTACTCAACGCCTCACAGAAGGAAGAGGTGAGGCTCGCTGTTGTAGAGAACAACAAGCTTACAGATTTAGATATAGATTTTCCGTCAAGGAACATAAAATCGAACATTTACAAAGGTGTTATCTCCAGAGTTGAACCTAGTCTGGAGGCTGCATTTATAAATTTTGGTAGGAAGAGACATGGCTTTCTTCCATTCAAGGAAATAACTCCAGATCTATTTTCAAGCTCTAATAAGTCTTCTCGTGATTGTCTTAAGGCAGGCAAGGAAATTATAGTTCAAGTAGATAAAGAAGAGCGTGGTAACAAAGGTGCTGCTCTTACAACATATCTTAGTCTTGCAGGAAAATATCTTGTTCTGCTTCCAAAAAATCCTTCGACTGGTGGTATCTCTAGGCGAATTGAGGGAGATGATAGAATCAAAGCAAAAAAATTAATAGGCGGTCTTGATGTCCCAGAAGGTATGAGTGTTATCTTGAGAACATCAGGTTTAGAATCCTCTCAAGAATCAATTAAATGGGATATAGAATACTTAATACAAATATATGAATCAGTACTAGAAACTTCAATCCAGCAAGATGCTCCATTCCTAATATATCAAGAGAGTAGTATGATGGCTCGACTTATAAGGGATTATTGCGATGAATCTGTAGATGAGGTTTATATTGATGATAAAGATTTTTTTGATAACTTTATCAGTGCGAAAAAGCTATTTTTACCTCATCACGATGTGAAAACAGAGCATCACAGTGACCTCACTCCTATATTTAGTAAGCATAAAATTGAACGTCAGGTTCAGACTGTCTATAAAAGAAATATAAACCTGCCATCAGGTGGAAATATTGTCATTGACTCAACTGAAGCGTTGGTCAGTATTGATGTTAATTCTGCCAGATCAACGAAAGGGAGTGATATCGAAGAAACTGCGTTGAATACCAATATAGAAGCTGCCGTGGAGATATTAACACAACTCAAGCTTAGAGATATAGGTGGTTTAATAGTTATTGACTTTATAGATATGATGTCTATTAATTCACAAAAAAATGTGATGCGTAAAGTGGCAGAGTATTCCAAGAAAGATAAAGCAAAAATACAATTTGCAAGAATATCAAAATTTGGATTAATGGAATTATCAAGACAAAAATTAAAATCATCAATCATCCAAAATAATTACGAAAATTGTCCAACTTGTGATGGTACAGGCCAGATAAAGTCACTGTCGTCACTCGCTATTTCTTTATTAAGGATTATTGAAGAAGAAGCTATTAATACAAAGAGCAAAGAGACTGTTTACCTTCCAGTAAGATTAGCTACGTATTTGTTGAATGAAAAAAAAGATACTATAAAAAACATAGAATCAAGGCATGGTGTTGAAATTAAAATTGTTCCTGATCCTGAATTAGATACCTCGAGTTATGAGATTGATAATGAGGGCTTGGAAGAAGCTGAATTCAAAAAGAAGATTAAAAACAATCAAAGGGATAATAAGAAAAATAAAAATACAGATGCGGCTGATGGGATGGTAATACAGGATAAAGAAGTAGCATTGATGTCTGCAGTCAAACCTAAAACAATACCCCCCAAGCCTTCTTCAAAAGAAAACCGACATATTAAAAAAACTAATATTTTCAAAAGGATTATCCAATTGATATTCGGCCAGAAAGAGTCAGACGGACTATCTAAAAAACCAAGGAGATATTATAATAAAAACAGAAGATACAACAAAAACTATAAATATAACAAATACAAATCTAATAATAAAAAGAGCTATACAAGAGGCCCTAGACAAAAGAATAACTAGCTGTGCTTAAGATTATTTTGAGATTTCTCATAGGTATAGCTGTTTTTACTAGTTCATATATTTTTTACACTAACTTTACCTATAGCTCTCTCGAAAATATTAAAAATAAAAAAAATATCTCTGTTAGGTTTCAAAACTTACCTGAAATGCTTTTACCAAATAAAGAAAATATTACAGGGTATCAATATGAGCTACTGAATGAATATCTAAATACATTTGGAAAAAACAAGTTAATACTTGCAGATAATCTATACGACATAGATATATTTTATACAACATATATATGTCCAAATTGTCTAGTTGTAAATAAAGAGGACTTACTTTTAATCACAAATCAAAATAGTGGAATGGGTAATGATGTAGACATAGTTAGATCATTTGAAAATATTGATCTAGGATACCCTTTCTTAACAAGTTTTGAAATAAGCTATTCAGACAGCTCTACTGATGAGCTTATATATAATATTAATAATAATTTAGTCACAAATGCAATAGTTACAAGAAGTACGTATTTATTTTACAAGAAATATTTTCCGAGCCTTCGTATAAAGAAGGTCCTAGGTAAAGTAAACTTGGTATGGAAATTTCCTAATGATGATGGTTCTATCCTTGAAAGTGCAAAATACTTTTTAGACTCTGAAAATTCAAAAGAGTTTATTAATATGCTTGAGGAAAAATATTACTCAAAGAACAGTATATCATCTTATATTTTTATTGGATCTAGAGTATTTATATCAGATATGCTGACGAAACTACCACGATATGAGTCTTTATTCAAAAATTCATCTGAAAAATTTAAATTGGATTGGAAATTACTTGCATCTATTTCATACCAAGAGTCACAGTGGAATAACAACGCGGTTTCCCCTACTGGCGTGAAAGGGCTAATGATGCTAACTATAGGCACAGCTGAGATGTTGAATGTTGATAGATTGATACCAAAGGAGAGTATTTTTGGTGGAGCTCAATATTTTAGTAGGCTTCTTGAAAAGTATTCTAATTATAGTGATGAAACAAAAATCAACCTAGCTCTTGCGGCTTACAACGCAGGTCCTAATCATATTAATGATATAATTTTATTAGCAGATAAAAATGGTGATAACATAAATAATTGGAGCACTCTCAAAGGCTATTTGTATAAACTTAATCAAAAAAAATACTACAAAAAAATGAAATATGGTTACGCTCGAGGCTGGGAAGCAGTCCAATATATTGAAAATGTAAAACAATATTATGATATAATTAGTTTTTTGGATAACAAAGATAAAATAAACAGCAACCAAATATTTAATGAGGTCCCGAGTACACTATGACAAAGAATGATTTAATTAATGACGCATTTGAAAATGGCATAAACGAAAAAAATAAAAGTGAAGTGGAAAAAGAAGTTCAGAAAACTATATCTGACTTAAACCTTGGAAAAACAAGAGTGGCTGAAAATGTAAGTGGAATATGGCAAGTAAATGAATCTGCAAAAAAAGCAATACTTTTATCATTCAAGCTTAATGCCAATAAGTGTATAGAGACAAACTATACAAAGTTCTATGATAAGGTTGATTCTAAATTTTCTCATACATCTGAAAAATACTTAAAAGAAAATAATATAAGAGTAGTTCCACAAGCAATTGCACGTTACGGTTCTTTTATAGACAAAAATGTTGTTCTCATGCCCTCTTTTGTAAATATTGGAGCGTATGTTGGAGAAGGAACTATGGTAGATACTTGGGCTACAGTAGGGTCATGTGCGCAAATAGGTGCAAATGTTCATTTGTCAGGTGGAGTGGGTATTGGTGGCGTATTAGAGCCGCTTCAAGCTTCGCCTACAATCATTGAGGATAACTGCTTCATAGGAGCTCGCTCTGAAGTTGTCGAAGGTGTTATAGTCAGAAAAAATTCTGTAATATCAATGGGTGTTTTTATAGGCAAAAGCACTAAGATTTATGATAGAGAAACTAAAACCGTGAGTTATGGTGAAGTTCCCGAAGGATCTGTTGTTGTATCGGGGTCACTTCCATCAAAAGATGGATCATGTAATTTGTACTGCGCCGTCATTGTAAAAAAAGTTGACGAGAAGACTTTAAGTAAGGTGGGTATTAATGAAATTCTGCGAGAAGCATAGCTAGTTCTTTTTCATATAGTATTTTAATGCCATAGCTTTGTGCCTTTTCCAGTTTACTCCCAGGTTTATTTCCACAAATAAGTAAATTAGTTTTCTTTGAGAGGGTATTTGATATCTTATATCCATTAGCTTCTAAAATCTCTGATAAATCTGATCGTTTATAGTTATCAAAACTTCCTGTTATTACAACACTTAATAGATTTTCGGTTTTATTTTTTTTATAGATTACATCTATTCCGGATGATATTAAATTAGTTATATTTGATACATTCGAGCTGTCCTTAAAAAATGAAATAATATTTGTTGCAACAACTGGGCCAATATCATTTATTCCTACTAAATCATCATATTTACATCGGAGTAATTTATTAAGTGACTCAAACTCTGTGGCTAGAGCTCTTGCAGATGATTCTCCAACCTCTTTGATACCTAATGCATATATGAATTTGCTGAACATAACTTTTTTTGAAGAATCAATAGATAACAAATAATTTTTGATTGATTTTTCACCAACTCGATCTAATTTCTGAAAATCACTCTCAGTTAAAGTGAATAAGTCTGAGCTTCTCAAAATTATTTTTTTGGATACCAATTCCTTGATTATTTGATTTCCGATCCCTTGAATATTCATAGCTTTTCTTGCAATAAAATGAATAATAGATTGTTCAATTTGCGGTATACATTTTTTATGGTTGGTGCATTTATAGGCTACCTGATTATCAATTTTTATAAGTGTGCTATTGCAACTTGGACATTTCTTAGGTGGTATTATTTTTTTTACACTTTTTCTTTTACTAAGTTCAACTCTATCAATATCTGGTATTACATCACCTGCTCTTTTTACATACACATAATCACCTATATGAATATCTTTTAAGCTTATCTCGGAAAAATTATGCAAGGTTGCTCTTGCAACTTTAACTCCACCAATATTAATCGGTTCTAACTCTGCAACAGGTGTGATAGTACCTGTCCTTCCCACCTGGTAAGTAACGCTCAAAATACGCGATAATGATTCCAAAGACTTAAATTTATATGCAATAGCCCATTTTGGGGATTTAGATGTAAAGCCAAGTGATTTATACTTGTCAAAAGAGTTAACACGATAGACAAGACCATCGATTTCATACGGCATGCTTTCTCTCTGTTTACTCATTTCCTCAAAATAAGATAAACACTCATTGATACCTGAAAGGACTCTTGAGTATTTATTAATGGGAAAGCCTATATCATTAAAATGAGCGAACAAGTCACTATGCTTTTTAAAGTTGATAAATGAATCAGTCTGAGCAATGCCGTGTAAAAATAATCTCAATCTTCTAGAGTTAGCTACAGCAGGATCTAATTGCCTAATGCTGCCTGCTGCAAGATTTCTAGGGTTCGAGTATTCTTTTTGCTTTTTTATACGCAATTCTTGATTGATATCGGTAAAATCTTTTTTATCAATAAAAACTTCGCCTCTAATTGAAAATTTTTTTGGTAAAGAGGCATTATCAATTACCATCGGTAAAGATTTTATAGTTTTAACATTCTGAGTAACATCCTCTCCCACATAGCCGTCACCACGAGTTGTGGCATTGTGATAGAGGCCATTTTCATAGCTAATATTCACAGCTAATCCATCAAATTTAGGTTCGGCAAACATCTCTATATCATTGATATTATTATTGGTATTTAACTTATCATAGAAATCTATAAAATCATTTTCTGTTGCAGCATTAGACAAAGATAACATTGGTTGTTCATGTTCTCTCTTTTCAAAGTAATCAAGTAGTTGCGAGCCAACTCTTTGCGTGGGAGAGCCCTCAGAAATAATAGACGGATACTTATTTTCAATATCCTTGAGCTCTTTATAAAGATGATCGTACTCAGTATCGCTAATAACCGGTGAATCATATGTATGGTAAAGAAGATTATGCTTATTTATAACATCTATTAATTTAAGATACCGGTATTTAATTTTTTTTTCCTTTGTCATTTAAAAAGATTTTTAAAAAAAGATTAATTAGACTTTGCCATGTCTAAGGCATCCTCAACATTAACTGACACTAGTTTAGATACTCCGGCTTCTCTCATAGTCACGCCTGATAGTACATCCGCTATCTTCATAGTTGATTTGTTATGAGTTATAAAAATAAATTGCACGGATTCAGACATTTCTTTTACAACGTTGCAGAAACGCTCATTATTTGCCTCATCTAGTGGTGCATCGACCTCATCGAGCAAACAAAATGGAGCTGGGTTAATACGAAAAATAGAGAAAACAAAAGCAATACCTGTTCCTGCCTTTTCGCCACCAGATAAAAGATTCAGATTCTTAACTAATTTGCCTGGTGGTTTAGCCATGATATTGACTCCAGTATTGAGTAAATCATTGTCTGTCAATTCTAAGTATGCTTTACCGCCTCCAAATATTTTTGGAAAAAAATACGATAAATTAGTATTGATTGAATCAAAGGTATTTTTAAATTTTGCTTTTGTCTCTATATCAATTTTTTTTATAGCTGACTCTAAAGTTTCTACAGACTTAACAAGGTCATCATATTGTTTATCAAGATATATTTTACGTTCCTCATGCTCTTTTAACTCGTCAATTGCTGCTAAATTAATAGCACCAAGTTTATCTATTTTGATTTTGACTTTATTGAGATGATTTTCATGATCTGTAAGAGAAGTCTCATCATCTGATTTGATTGATTGAAGTATTAGGTTTTTATCAAAGTCTGTATTATCAAGTAGTGAAGACTTATTTGTTTTGATTTCAGTCAATTCGATATTAATGGCGTTAATTTCATTACTTATTTGATTTTGACTCAGTGATAACTTCGCAATAAGCTGTTCATTTTCTCTAATCTTATTATCTATGGAAGTCATTTTATCTTGCGATGATGTTAAAGACTGGTCCTTCGTTTTTTTCTTGTTTATTAAGGTATTAAGTATTTCTTTAGTATCTGTTCCTATAGTAGTATTTGAGTTAGATAAAAGTTCCTGTTTTCTGATAGTGAGAACCTCAATATTAGCTTTGAGCCTATTAAGATTTTCATCTGAGGATACCGTCTGTGTTTCGAGTGTAGAAATAGCAACATTATTAGAATTTAGTTTTTCAGATATTTCATTATACTTCCAATTTAACTTGTCATGAGTTTGTTTTAAGTCAATTTTTTCTTTTTCAAGTTTACTTTTTTGTGTTTCAAAGCTCTTAAGATTTGATTGATATTGTTTAAGCATTTGCTCGCTATTAATTATTTTCGCGTGGTAGCTTTTAATATTATTATTTAGATCTTGTATCTGCTTATCATGAGATTTATTATTGTCTTTGATTTTTATAATAATTTTTTTAAATTTATCTAAAAGACTATTTAAACTTGAAAGAAGTGTATCTTTTAGATTGCTGTCAAGTTTATCTGAATGTCTCTCAAAATCTATTTTAAGATTAATAAGATCTTTCTGATAAGACTCTGATTGTGTTAAAAGCTCAATATGAATATTCGTATCATGCGAATCAGTACGTTTGTCTGATTGATTATCTAATCTCTTTTCAAGTAAGGAAATATTTTCTGAGTATGACTCAATTTTAGATTTTTCTAATTCGATCTCTTTCTCTAATTCTATTTTATCCGATAAAAACTTATTAAAGTGTGATTGCCAATTCTGTAATGAAAATGAAGACTCTTTAATGTCATTATTTATTTGATTAATCTCTTTCGAGAGTTTTTCTTTTTCTTTTTTTTGGTTAACAATTGATTGCTTATTCTCAGATTGTTTTTTGATTAGTAAATTGCACTCAACATTTGCATTATCTATGTCTTTGTTAATATCTTCAATATTATCTTTTTTACTAGTTTCAATTTGCTCTGTATATTCTATATCTTTTTCAGCTCTAGCAATTTCTGCGGCGATTTGAAATGACTCTGATTGCAATTTATTATAAACTAATTGTTCATCATCTCTTTTTGATTTCAATTGATCTATAGTATTGTTAAATCCTGTCATTTCTGAATCATATTTATCTTTTTGAAGTAGATAGTTACTTTCTCTTTTCTTGACAGCATCAAAAGATTTATCATAGTTCATTATTTTTTTACTGATAATCTTTATCCTTAGAGCTTCTTCTTCTTTTTTTAAGGCTCTATATGACTCTGCATCATTAGCCTGCTTCTGAAGTTTAGTGAGAGAGGAGTTTATTTCTCGCATTATGTCTTTTAAGCGACTTAAATTTTCTGATGTATGCTTTAACCTAAGTTCTGTCTCTCTTCTTTTTTCTTTGTATTTACTTATACCTGCTGCCTCTTCGAGGTATGTTCTTAGCTCTTCAGGCTTAGAGTCAATAATTTTTGAGATCATACCTTGTTCAATTATTGCGTAGCTTCTTGGGCCAAGACCAGTCCCTAAAAAAACTTCTCTTATATCTTTTCTTCTACATCTCGTATTATTTAAATAGTAATTTGAGTTGCCATCACGATTAGCATCTCTCCTAATCAAAATTTCATTAAATTTTGCAAATTTTGAATCTAATTTGTTCTGTGAATTATCAAATACGAGCTCTATACTTGCATGGCTAACTTCTGACCTTGACGATGATCCGGAGAAAATTACATCATCCATTGTATCGCCTCGAAGGTTTCTCGCTGATGATTCTCCCATCACCCATCTTATAGCATCTATAATATTAGATTTACCACATCCATTTGGGCCCACTATTCCTGTGAGATTACTGGGGAAGTTTAAGGAAGTGGCATCAACGAACGTTTTGAAGCCTGATAATTTGATTTTGGATAATCTCATAAGATAATTTTAAATTATAATATGTTATCGTGTATTATACTATAAACATTAATTCTTTGTGTACATGAAAGATCTATTAGAAACGTTTGATAATCCCCAAAAAGAAAATGACTATCTAATTAAGATGGACATCCCTGAGTTTACATGCATATGTCCCCTAACATCACAGCCTGATTTTGCAGAGTTCTATCTTGAATATGTCCCGGACAAGCATTGTGTTGAGCTTAAGTCTCTTAAGTTATACATGGGATCATACAGAGAAGTAGGTGCTTTTCATGAGGATATAACTAACCAAATTTTTAATGATCTTTATGGCCTCATTAAGCCAAGATTTATGAGGATCGATGCTCATTGGAAAGTTAGAGGTGGCATAACTACATACGTGGAGGTAAAAAAATCAAAATTAGGATGGAAAAATTCGAATAATTTCTAAAACATATTTATTAATTTTATTTATTCTAGTATTTGGTAGTGCCAGTGCAGATCAGCCGATATACACTGGTGATGTAGTACTGATACCATTGGATGATAGTGAAATAAACTCGGAATATTATTACAAAAATCATTTGTTAACAACTGTAAAGGAAGACGGTAAACCATATCTACTCTTTGGCATACCTTATAATTCAGACAGAGGTGCTAACATCTATTCCTTTACCGGAAAAGAGAATATAAAGACTGTTAGACTAAATATTCAGAAAAAAAATTTTGATATCCAGGAAATTAGATTTAATAAATATAAAAAAAAATCTCAAAGCGAATTAGATAGAATTTATAAAGAAAGGAAAGAGATTGTAGATGCTAAAAAAACAAAATATGACTCTTACCCTGATTATAATTTCATAATTCCTGTTGATGGTATAGTTACCGGAGTTTATGGCACACAAAGATATTACAATGGTAAAAAAGGTAACTATCATAATGGACATGATATAGCTGCAGATACTGGAGCACCGATATATGCACCTTCAGATGGCAAAGTTATGCTAACTGGTCATTACTACTACAATGGGAAATTTGTCATGATGAACCACGGAAATAATCTAATAAGCATGTTCTTGCATATGGATGATATACTTGTGGCTAAAGGTTCAATAGTTAAGAAAGGTCAAGTAATAGGATCAGTTGGGAATACAGGCTTATCAACAGGTCCCCACTTACACTGGTCAGTTCTACTCAACAATCATTACGTAGATCCTTTAGCGCTGGTGAATAAGGTTAAGGTCAAACTTGATAATTAGCTAATATAATAAGATAATACAAAAAATACATAATATAAGGAGGGGTAAAATGCCACAATATGTAATTGAAAGAGAAATATCAGGTGCTGGAGATTTGACTGCAGATGATCTTAAGGGCATCTCACAAAAATCATGCGGTATCCTAAAAGATATGGGAACTGGTATAGAATGGGTTCAGAGCTATGTAACTGGTGATAAAGTTTACTGCGTATATAATGCAGATAACGAGCAGCTCATCAAAGATCATGCAAGTACAGGGGGTTTTCCTGCAAACAGCATTTCAGAGGTAAAAAATATTATCAGCCCAAAAACAGCTGAGTAATATTATTTTGTTAAGAACCCATTTTATATGGGTTCTTTTCTTTTTTGAAAATCAATTTTATTGGGACTCCAGATAGTCCCAGTTGGTCTGAAAAATAGTTAACTAGATATTTTCTATATGAATCAGGTATCTTATCTGTTTGATTACCATGTATAGAAATTGATAAATCTGAACTCTTATTTTGTTTGGCAAACTTCAATTTTATAAGCCTATTACTAGCATTTTTAATGGGGTGCTTATTGCAAGCATCGTTAAGAATCTTTGTGAGTTTTGATGGTCGATACTCTCTGTATAAGTTAGTAACGAGGGTCTTTATAGTAAATAACAGCTTTCTAATATTTCTATTGTGAAGTGCAGAAATATATATAATCTTGGTTCCAAAAAGTATGTTGGAAAAGTAATCAATTTTGCTCTTAAGGATTTTTATCTCATTTTTAGTTATTAAATCTATTTTGTTAATTACTAACACAAAAGGTTTATTATTGTCTTTTAGAATATTAAAAATAGATTTATCTTGCTTAGATACTAGTTCAGTAGCTGAAATTACGAGCACACAAAGATTAGCATCGCTAATACATTTCAATGACATACTTATAGAGTACTTATTGATAATATCCTTTGTAGATGCTTTTTTCATAATACCGGCTGTATCATAAATTAAAAAGTTATGTCCTTTAAAACTAAAAGGTATTTCAAGTGAATCTATCGTGGTGCCGGGAACATCTGAAGTAATAGACCTGCTTTCATTCAAAATACTGTTTATAAGTGTAGATTTACCTACATTAGGTTTTCCGATAAAAGCAATTCTTGAGATTTTATCCTCTTTATATACTGAAGATGAACATGAATTAAATAATTCTTCTACTAGTCTCTCAAGACCTAGATTTGTTTTCGCAGATACTTCAAATACTTTAGTGAATCCGAATTCTGAAAATTCATATTTTTTTAAATTAGATTTTTGCTTATCACATTTATTAATAACGAGAAAGATAGATTTATTCAGTTTTCTTAGTAATGAACATATCTCTTTATCACTCGAAGTGATACCATCCTCGATAGATGTTACGAATAAAACAATGGATGATCTCTCAATAGCGCCGAGAGTCTTTTCATAAGAAAGCTTTGTAAAATGTTCATCCGTCGAAGTAATTCCTGCTGTATCAATTAAATTAAGATATTTATCTTGATACAATATTTTACCCTCATTGATATCTCTCGTGACACCATGTTTATTAAGTACTATTGAGTTTTTATATTGGATCAATTTATTGAAAAGTAATGATTTTCCAACATTAGTTCTACCAACAAGGCTAATAGAGTCTGTCATTTTTTATTATAAATTTACCTGAAGACAGATTGTGTCTCCATCATTTGTTTGAAAAAATATGTTATTTTTTTCAATAATGAACTGAGTTCTGGAGTTAAGGTCGTATCCATATTCTTTTTCATACACTTTAGTACCAGTATCAAGATCATAACCTAATAAAGTCCCACTGGTAGTGAATATCATCACAACTTTTTCAATTATAAATGGCTCTGTGATTCTTTTATTTATTTCTTTCTTCCAGTTTAGAAATCCTGAAGCTTCATCTAGTGAAACAAGTAAGTTATCAGAGGTAGATCCATAAATTGAGTTCTTATGTAAAGATATGTTGTTTAAGAAAGAGAAAGGGCTAGACCAAATTCTATTTCCAGTATTTTTATCTAATGATGTAAGACTGCCCTGATAGTGACCATAGTATATTTTATTATTTTTAGTCAATATACTCATTTCAGCATCCCGTTGTGATTCTAAATCATTTCTTCCTGATCGAGAGGATATTATCGTAAGCCATTTGAGGTTACCTGTTGTTTTATCATATGCCGATAAAGAGCCGTTATCCCTTGCTATAAAAACACTATTTTCAAGAATAAGCGGCATTGAAGAACCTTTAGTTCTCAAAGGAATGTTTTGACTCTCTGTCTTCCAAATTACATCTAATGTTAAAGGGTCCGTTAAATATAGGTCATCATTATCAAGTTTCATCAGTATGAGATTATTTATTGGTAATACAGGTGAAGCAAGCTCACTGAATAAGTCCATCTCTATATCAGGGACCCTCTTTGAGAATGTTGTGGAGTTTTTAATACTTGTTATAAGTGGAAGATGACTATCATTTGATAAAGAATCAATTTTGAAGCAAATCAATTTAGCATCAGCTGTACCTAAACATATTTTATTATCAATTAAACTTATTCCTGAACTAACATCATAATTTGTAGAGGTTTGCCAAATAATTTCTCCATTATTGCTAGATAGTGCAGAGAGAAGACCATTTGAATCTACAGAGTAAATAGTATTGTTTTTTTTTAGTATTCTTAAATATCCAGTATTACCCTCGATGCCATTATTGGTAGATGTTAACCATTTTTCTGTAGATGATACGTTATACTTATCTTGCGGCATATCTTTCTGATCGGTATTATTAGATGGAGAGAATATTTTATCTTTATGTATTCCTCTATCGAGATGCCATGTTAAAAAATTAGAACATGATGTTAAAAACAAGCTGATAAAAAGGATATATATTTTAAACTTAGTCATTTTATTAGATTAATTTTGGCTATAATATTTTTTTTCTCATTTGGTGTAATGCTGTAAGCAAGTACTTTATTGTAATATCTTACTGCCTCCTCGTCATTATTTTGTAAATAATATATATCACCTTTAAGTTCAATATGCTGATAATTATCTGGATCATCACCAAGTAATTCATTCGCTTGGCTATACTTCATTTCTTCGATGAGAATCTTTGCTTTTCTGTATTTTGCTATGTCGATTAAACCATTGTCGCTAGTGTTTGAGATGATATGATCTAGAAATACATATGATTGATCAATATTATTATCTAGGTACATAATTTTTGCAGAATATAAATTAGCCAAAGATGTATAAACATTGTTCGAATTATTGTTCATATTTTCTCTAGAAAAAGACAGAATTTTACTAGTATCTCCATTTTGATAACTTGTAACAGCTAAATCAAATTGCCTAGATAATTCAAGTTGTGAAGTATTTTGATTTGAAAGATAAGATTTATATCCAAATAAAATCGTTAAACCTATAATTATGCCGAGTATAAGCGACTTATAGTTTTCTTCAAACCAACTAACAACTTTTTCTTCTTCACTCATTTAATATTCTTCTATAAATTTTGAAAAATCATCTAAGCCGATTGACCTATCATCTTTATCACTCTTTAGATCTTTTATTGTTAGAGTATTATTGCTCATTTCTTCACTACCTACAATTACTAAAATATCACAGTTAGATTTAACAGCAGTTTTTATTTGCTTTGTCAAAGATTTATCCGCATCCATTTGGATAAGTCTGAATTTATCACCAACACTTCTAATAAAAGATGATATTTTTAGAATATCTGATTGTGAATCAGATATAACTGACAATCCGATAACTAAATCTGTATCGTGATAAGTTATGAGATCGACTACCCGGTCAATACCCATAGCAAAACCAACAGCAGGGACATACTGATTACCTATTATATTTGATAGACTATCATATCTACCACCTGCACAAATAGCATCCTGTGTGCCGAGCTGATCAGTTTTCCATTCAAAGACTAGATCGTTATAATAATCAAGACCACGGACCAATTTATTATTGACTATATAATCAATGTTGAGATCTTCAAGGATCTGGATGATATTATTAAACTTATCAGATGATACTTTGTTAATATAATCTGAAATATTTGGAGCATCTTTTACTATCTCTATCAGCTTTTGATCTTTGCTATCAAGTATTCTAAGTGGATTTGTTTTTATCGTATTCTTCTGTTGATCATTAAAGGAATTAGAATAATTATTGAAATATGACTGAAGATCTTGTGAATACTTATTTCTATCCTCTATTAAGCCGAGAGAGTTAATGTTTAGTTTTAGTTTATCGAGTTTAATTTGTTCAAAAAACATCTTTGACAAAAGTAATAAATCAATATCGCCATAAATTGAATCGTCTCCCATAAACTCAACGCCAAATTGTGTGAATTGCCTATATCTCCCCTTTTGGGGGCGCTCATGTCTGAACATAGATGTATAGTAGTAAAACCTATTTTTTTTTACCCCACGGTCGTAGATTAAATTATTTTCAAAAGCTAAACGCATACATGGTGCTGTACCTTCTGGGATCAAGCAAACAGTTTCATCATTTTTATCATTAAATGAATACATTTCTTTTTTAACAATATCTGATGATTCACCGATTGATCTTTTGAATAAGTTAAGCGACTCCAAAGCAGGAAGTCGAATCTGATTAGCGTTAAACAAAGAGCAAATTTTATGAATTTTTTCTTCAAGAAATAAAAACTTTTTAGATTCTTCGGGTAATATATCTCGAAAGCCTCTGATTTTTTTTGATATTAAGTCAACCATTAGTGATCAAATATAATTGATATTTCTCTTTCAGCATTAGCATCTGAGTCAGATCCATGAATAGAGTTAAATGATTTATCTATTGCATAAAGTTTTCTAATGGTTCCCTCTTTAGCAAACTCTGGATCAGTTGATCCTATTAAATCTCGAAAAATATCAACAGCATTTTCTTTTTTTAAGACTAAAGCAATAATATTACCTGATGTCATATATGTAACAAGTTTATCATAAAAAGATTTTCCTATATGTGCATCATAAAATTTTTCAGCTATCGATCGAGACATTTTCATAAATTTCATATCTATGATAACAAATCCGTTTTTTTCAATTAATGAAATTATGTCTCCGATGATATTCCTTTCTACTGCGTCAGGTTTAATCAGTGCTAGAGTCTTGTCCATATCAAACCTCCTCAATCCAATTCATCTGAATTGCTTCTAATATTTTTTCGTTAGAATTTTCAGGAATGTCATCAAAATTATCCAGACTACATACCCACAGATGAAGATCAGTATAGCGAATATACTTGGGGTCAACATCTGGATGTTTTTCTGCAAGCTCAATGGCAATATCTAAACTATCAGTCCATTTTAATTTCACTAGTGATTCTCCGAAGCATGATTTATAGTATATTTAGGAATTTCAATTACAAGGTCTTGATCTGAAATTTTTGCTTGGCAACTGAGTCTAGATTCTGGTTTTAAACCCCAAGCCTTGTCTAAGTAATCATCCTCATCGTCAGTTGGCGGATCAAGTGAGTCATATCCTGTATTTATATATATATGACAAGTGGTACATGCGCATGACATTTCACATGCATGCTCAATTTTTATATTGTTGTCTAATGCCACTTTACAGATCGTATCACCCTTTTTAGCGTCGACTGTAATCCCATCGGGGCATAAATCAGGATTGGGTAAAAAGGTTACTTTCGGCATGGCTAGATTATATCATTAATATCTTTACCTGCAATTAATGACTTGATGCTATTATTCATTCTTCTTTCAACATAGAATTCGCAAGTTTGCTCTAGCTTGTTGATAGCATCTCTTATCTCAGCGATATCATTTGTGGTAACCGCTTCTTTTAGATATGATATTGAATCATTTACTCGACAAAGTTCATCACTTTTTAGTAATTCATTGCCGTCGGATTTAATTGCTTCTTCAATAGCATAAATGGCTCTCTCTGCTTCTACTATATTCTCTCTCAATAATCTATAATTTTTGTCTTCCTCAGCAAGAGTATTTGATGAACTTAGCATTTCTTGAATTTTCTCAGGAGATAAGCCGTGTGATGGTTTAATTTGTATCAAAGTTTCTTTATTTACAGTTTGCTCACGTGCACTTACTGTAAGTAATCCATCAGCATCAACCTGAAATCTCACTATGATTCTCGCGGCGCCTGCAACTAAGGGTGGTATTTCTAAGAGGGTAAATTCACCCAGAGGAATACACTCTGTTACATCTTCTCGTTCACCCTGAACAATATTTATCATCATTTTTGTTTGTCCATCTTTGAAAGTAGTGAATGTTTTTTCAGATGATGTTGGTATTGGTGTATTACGTGTTATAACTTTTTCTGAAAGACCCCCATATGTCTCAATCCCAAGTGAGAGTGGCAAAACATCAAGGAGTAATAAATCATCTTTAGAATTTCCGGACAGAATTTCAGCTTGTATTGCAGCACCCATAGCTACCACGGTGTCAGGATTAAGATGATCAAGAATAGCTATAGAATATTTTTCTCTAATCTTTTCACTTATTATTTTTAGTCTTGAGGATCCACCTACAAGGATAATATTTTGAATATCTTTTTGTGGTAGCAATGAGTCATTAATTGCAGTATCAAAAATGTTAATTGTTCTATCAATCAAGGATGAAATAATTTTATTAAAATCATCAATTGAAAGCTTTATATTATACTCATCATTAATTGCGATATCATTCTTATATAGCTGATGTTTGATATCTTTAGATATATTTATAAGTTCTCGAGTAGGTAATTTCTCAGTAGTCTTGAATGTTTTTACCAAATATTTTGAAATCAAACTATCAATATCATCTCCACCTAGATGAGTGTCCCCTTTAGTAGAAAGAACTTTATAAACTCCTTTCTTGATAGAGAGAACAGATACATCGAAAGTACCCCCTCCAAAGTCATACACAACGAAATTACCATCTTTTGTATCATCGATACCGTAAGCAATAGCAGCAGCGGTTGGCTCACTAATAAGTCTTAAGACTTTTATATTGGCCATCTCAGCAGCAAGTTTAGTTGCTTGTCTCTGTATATCATTAAAATATGCTGGTACAGTTATGACGGCAGAATCAACAGGTGACTCTTTTTGCTTCATAGCAAGATTGCATAAATGGGAGAGGATTAACGATGAGATCTCTGGTGCAGTTTTTTTTTGTTCATTAATTACAACGTATGGTAAATCATTTGAAAGATCTAAATTAAAATTGTCAATATCAAGTGAAGATACTTCTTGAGATGATAAACCCATTAATCTTTTTATTGATTTAATAGAGTTCAATTTCGTAGTATCGCCAACGTATATTTTTTTTTCAGATTCATAGACCACAGATGGAATTAGTTTAGATTTATCACTTTCGAAAAACTTTACATCCTTATTGATACTCTCGGCGATTAGAGAATTACTTGTTCCTAAATCTATACCCACAGAAAATTGTTTTTTTATATCTGGTGTAGAATCTGGGTCAGATATTTGAATTAAAGCCATATTTAAACACTCAACTGCCGTATATTTTTTTTATAAAATTTAACCATAGAGTTATTCTCGAAAAGGATATCGAATTCTTTATTAGTTAAATTAGTTTTCATCTCTAAAATAATTTCTTTAATTCTAGTAGATATTTCATTCTTAATTTCCTCATATTGGCTAGGATCAGCATTTTCTATTTTCTCTGATAGCATCATCTGTTCAGTTAGAAAGTTTGTATTCTTAAATGTAGTGTGCTCATCTTTTGAGTAATTATTTAATTGAAGTATATAATCCACTCTATGGACAAGATCGCTTAGCGTATTATATGCATCATTTATATATGTTGATACCCTTGTTGCCATACTTTTCTCTAGATTAGTAGCATTTACAAATTTATCAGGATGAAATTTTGATTGTAAAATTAAATACTGACTATTTAGATTTTCTATATCAATAGATATCTGCGCATCGATACCAAATATCTCAAAATAATTAAGATTTAGAGGAGACATTATACGTTGAAGCTTTCACCGCAACCGCAAGTATCTTTTACATTTGGATTATTGAATTTGAAACCTTCGTTTATACCCTCTTTGGCAAAATCAACCTGTGTTCCCTTTAAATATACATAACTTTTAGGATTTATGATTAGGGTGATTCCCTTGTCTAAAAAAACATTGTCATCATCATTATGGCCGTCTGCAAACTCTATTACATACGCTAAACCTGAGCATCCAGTTGTTTTTACGCCAAGTCTGATGCCAACGCCTTTGCCCCGTTGTTCAAGCTGGGATCTGATATGTTTTGCAGCTTTTTCAGTTACACTAATCATAGAATTTAGTGAGTATTCCATTTTATTGATTTTATGTCTATCCCATCTTTGTACATATCCCATAGTGGTGACAAATTACGTAGCTTTTCTACTGACTTCTTGAGTAAGTCAACTGCGTAATCAACTTCTTCTTCAGTGGTATATTTACCAATAGTAATTCTGATGGAACTATGGGCCAATTCATCATCTCTTCCAAGCGCTCTAAGTACATAACTAGGCTCTAAGCTAGCAGATGTGCAGGCAGAACCGGAAGATACAGCAATATCTTTTATCGCCATGATTAAGCTCTCGCCCTCAACATAGTTAAAACTAATATTCAAATTACCTGGAATTCTACTTTCAAGATCACCATTTAGATATATCTCTTCAACATCTTTCAGTTGATTCCAAAATTTATCTCGTAATTTTTTAATTCTTTCATTGTCATTATCCATTTCCTCTCTTGCAATCTTAAAGGCTTCTCCCATGCCTACTATTTGATGTGTTGGTAATGTACCGGATCTGAATCCTCTTTCATGTCCGCCTCCATGCATTTGAGATTCTAATCTGACTCTTGGTTTCCTTCTGACATAAAGAGCTCCGATTCCTTTAGGACCATATACTTTATGTGCAGACAGTGATAATAAGTCAACGTTAAATTTCTCAACATCTATGTCAACCTTTCCAGGACTTTGTGCAGCATCAACATGGAATAAAACTTTTTTTTCTCTTGTTAATTTTCCAATTTTTTCTAGATCTTGAATGACACCAATTTCATTGTTTACATGCATAATGGAAACTAATAATGTTTGATCCGTAATAGCCGCCTTTAGCTTTTCCAAATCTAAAAGGCCATTAGGTTCAGGATCTAGGTATGTAACTGAGTATCCCTCTAATTCTAGCTGTCTCATAGTATCAAGAACAGCCTTGTGCTCTGTTGATAATGTAATAAGGTGATTGCCTTTTGATTTGTAAAAATGAGCAGCTCCTTTTATAGCCAAGTTATTAGATTCTGTTGCTCCACTGGTCCAAACAATTTCTTTTGTGTCGCATTTAATTAGATCTGCTACATTTTTTCTAGCATCTTTGATAAGCTGATCACTATCCCACCCGAATGAGTGAGATCTTGATGCAGGGTTACCAAACGCTCCATCGAGCGTTAAACATTCTGACATTTTTGTAGCAACTCTTTTATCAACAGGTGTAGTTGAAGAGTAGTCCAAGTAAATAGGAATACTTAAAGAATTATTAATATTTTTTGAATTAGCTGACATGCGCGCTTCCCTCCCTGGCATCATGTAAATTGTGTACTTCATTACTAGTCACTACATCTCCGATAGTGATATTTTTCATATAATTAGTAATAATAGTGTTTAGCCCTGTCCATACATGGTGAGTAGAGCAAGGCTTATCTTTTTGGCAATTTAGACTTCCACCGCATTGAGTTTGATCTATATTTTCTTCCACCGCGACAACTATCTCATAAAGTGAAATGTCATTAGCTTTTTTATTCAACATATATCCACCGCCAGGGCCACGCTGGCTTCGAACAACACCATAATTTTTGAGCTTACAAAAAAGCTGTTCTAAGTAAGACAGTGAAATTGATTGTCTGTCAGATATATCCTTTAGTGAAACAGAAGATTCTGAGTTATTTGCTAAGTCTATTACGGCAGTAATAGCATATCGTGATTTTGTACTAAATTTCATGTTTAAATTATTATATACCTGACTTATCTAGTCAACTATTATTTTTTTAGGGCTTTTTCAATACTGCTCAGGACACCAAGAAAAAGATTAGCTTCATTCTTGGTGAATTTCCACTTATTAAAGATTATGTGAATGTTTTGTGTAAGAGATTTTTTATTTTTATCTGAAATAATATCTAAGTGAGTCATTATTGATATAAAAATTGATATCATATGACTCTTAGTTAAGTGTGACACATGCTGAGTATCTCTCTTAATTATCTTACTATCGCTCTTGTTAATATTTTTAAAATATTCATAAGAAAATATTTGAACAGCGGCTGCTAGGTTAAGAGATGTGTAGGCATTATCTGTAGGAATAGATACTATGTAATCACAGAGCTTAATCTCATCATTTGATAAACCAGATTGCTCATTGCCAAATACAATAGAAACTTCTTCATTTTCATATTCATCTAAAAGTGTAAAAAGCTCATCAATGGTGAGAGATGGTATATTTGATTTCCTAGATCTTGCAGAAAACCCAACTGCAAGGGATGACTTTTTTATTGATACTGAAAGGTTGTCATCAACATTAGCATGATTCAAAATATCTACACATCCAACTGCATTTGCATCTGCAATGTCAGATGGAAAGTTTTTGGGTGATACAAGTGTAAGTTTTTTCAAACCCATAGTTTTCATTGCTCTGGCGGTTGAACCGATATTTCCGGGATGGCTAGTTTTAACTAAAACGATATTAATATTTGCCGTCATAATGTAATATACACTATCTAACTAATTAATATTATGCAACCAAGACTAAACATAGCTAAATCAGCATGCGAAATAATTGAAGAAGAAATTAGAAGACTGTTTATCAACAAAAGTTCTGATGCGCTGAGGAATATGCCTGTTAGAGAAATGATCACAAGCAAAGTGGTAGAACACATTAACATATACTATAAATTAGGTGAAAATGATTTTATACATTTTGCTAACTTGGAAGATAAAAATAGATTAAATGTAGATGATCCAAAGATATTATATGATCAAAAAACAATCAATAATAAATCATTTATATGGACTTTTAACTTTTTAAGTGATTATGAAAATTTCTGTAGGAAATTACCTTTTTGGACGCTATCTATATCTGTAATACAAAACAAGCAAACAGTTTTTTCAATAATTACTAATCCAATTATTGATTTGTTAATTTTTAGTGAGAGAGGGTCTGGATCAGTGAATAATCAAAGAAAAGTAAGAGCTCTAACCTCTTCAGAGAGCTTACTAATGTGTAAATCAAATAACATCACTTTGCCAAAAATGCTCTCCCAGTACACATTGCTTACCCTAAACTCTACATCCGTTGAATTAATTTATTTAGCACTAGGTATAATTGATTACCATGTTATAAGTGAGAGTGACTATGAGAGATATCAAGACTGTATTTTAATAGCAAAAGAAGCAGGAATAATGAACAAGGAATTCGATAATTTCATAGTGCTTGCAAATGAGAGAAATCTTAAAAGAATATAATTCCTAATTTTCCTCGGGTCTTTGTATTCCAAAATATGAAAGACTCGTGCTGGCTACAAATATAGATGAGTATGTGCCAACAATAATTCCAATGAACATAGCAATAGAAAAGTTTCTCACTGCATCGCCACCAAATATTAACAATGATATTATCACAAATAGAGTTGTGAGTGATGTAACAAGTGTCCTTGATAAAGTTTGATTGATGGACTTATCAAGGACGTCAAGAATTGATAGCTTACGCATAATAATGTTGTTCTCTCGTATTCTATCGAATACTACGATTGAGTCATTCAATGAGTAACCGATTACAGCTAAAACAGCAGCAAGGACACTTAAATCAAAAGTCAAACCAAATATAGAGAATACTCCTAACGTTATAATGACATCATGCACTAATGCGGTTATTGCTCCTAAACCATATATAACCTCGAACCTTAGTGCTACATAAATTAATATGCTAAAAAGAGCTATCAACATTGCCCACTCGCCTTTCTCGCGAAGCTCACTTCCCACTTGGGCGCCTACATATTCTAATTTAGAAATTGTAAATGACTTATCAGAGAATATATTATTCATAAAATTATTAATATTATTTTTCTTAAAAATTTCCTCATCCTTGAGTTTAATTAAGACATCTTTACTTGACCCATATAGTTGCACTGTAACATCATCAATATTTGCCTCAGAAAAATTTTTTTCAATATTTACTATTGAAACTTGGTCATCAAATTTTAATTGAACAATATAGCCACTAGAAAAATCTATCCCAAAGTTAAATCCTTTAAGCACAAAACTTAGTAAGGATATCACGATCAACAATGAAGATATGAATATAGGAATTTTTCTAATTGCCATAAATCTTATATCCATGTTTTTAATTAGTCTTAGCATTATATAGATAGCCCTTTGTTGCTCTTATTTTCGTAAATAATACTTATAACTGCCCTAGTGCCAATAATAGCAGTGAACATAGACGATAAGATACCGATGACTAGTGTGACTGCGAAACCCTTGACAACGCCTGTTCCGATAGTCAACAATGCGACTGCAGCGATTAGAGTGGTAATGTTAGCATCGGATATTGTGGAAAATGCTTTATTATAACCAGACACAATGCTAGCGTTTGGACTATTACCATTGAGTAACTCTTCTCTAATTCTCTCATATATCAAGACATTTGCATCAACAGCCATTCCAACTGTCAAAACGATACCTGCAATTCCAGAAAGAGTAAGCGTTGCTTGAAATAGAGATAAGGTCGCAGTTATTATAAGAATATTTGCAAATAAAGCTAAGTTTGCTACTAGTCCAAAATTTTTATAGTAAATAAACATAAATAAGATTACTAAAATCATGCCTAATATCATTGAATCTCTACCAGAAATAATGTTTTCACTTCCTAGACTTGGTCCAACGGTTCTCTCCTCAACAATACTCATCGGTGCACTTAAAGAACCTGATCTTAATAAAATAGCCAAATCTTTAGCTTCTTGTAAGTCAATACCTGTAATCTGAAATCGTTTACTGAATGCCTCACGAATTGTGGCAACATTTATGACCTCACTTTTATCTTGCTCTACAAAAATAACCGCCATTCTGTTTCCGATATTTCTAGATGTTGTCTCAAGCATATTAGATGCACCATAAGAGCTTAGATTAACAAATACAGCAGGTTGATTAGTTTGGCTATCAAATCCAGAATTAGCTCCCTCTATATCTTTACCAGAGGCAATTACGTTTCTTGAAAGTAATATTGGTGATCCGTTCTTCTGTCTATACAAGATGGATTCACCCACTGTAGTAGCACCCATAGTATCTGATGCTACCCAATCCTCTGGTGTTCCTTTTGTTAATCTAAATTCCAGTGTTGCAGTAGAGCCAAGTATATTTTTGGCTCTTGTGGAGTCCTGGAGACCTGGCAACTGAACTATAATTCTATCCTTACCTTGTTTTTGAATAATAGGTTGAGATACACCCAATTCGTCAACTCTTGATCGCAATATCGCTAGGTTTTTTGTCATAGATGCTTTAACATCATCAGCTAAAGAATCGTCAGATAATCTTGCAAATAAATTTTGTTGTTCATTTTCTCTAATCAAGGTTACATCATAGTCAGAAAAAGTATCGGACAAAACGCTTAAGGTCTCCTCATTAAGATTTTTATTTACAAGAGAAAATTTGACCTCATTATTATTATTCTGAACATTTGAGTATCTTATACCATTATCAATTAAGAAGTTTCTCAGATTACTCTCTAACTGATTAGCTCGAGATTTTTTGACATTCTCAGTGTCTATTTGAAGTAAGAAGTGAACACCTCCTTTGAGGTCTAAGCCAAGAGACACCGGCTGAGCATTTATTGCATGTAACCAGCTTGGTATTTGATTATAATTACTTAGTGTATATATGAATTTCTTATTTGAGCTTAGGATATTGTAAGCATTAAGTTGATCATCTATTGATTTAAAATAAATACTGTTTCCATTTGTTCCCATATAGGAGAATGAATTATTACTGACTATATTAGTTATCTCGTCTGTAGAAATTTGCCTATTTTCATAATTTGTTATGTTTATAGAGGGATATGTATCATAAAAGTTAGGCAGTGTATAAATGACAGAATATGCCATTACTAAAATGACTAAAATATATTTCCAAAGTGGGTATCTAGACATTATTTTAAATGGTCAAGGGTATTTTTTGGCAGAATTTGATTAATTGAATTTCTTTGAAGTTTAATTTCTGTATTATTAGAGATCTTTATCATCGCATAAGAATCTGTAAGCTTTATAATTTTTCCATAAATACCACCGGAAGTTGCGATTTCATCACCAACTTTTAGTGCTGCGACCATTTTCTTGTGTTCTTTTAATTTTTTAGATTGTGGTCTAATTAGTATGAAGTACATTAATACAAGAATAAATATTGGCAGTAAAAAGCCAATGAGTGATGGCTCTTGTTGTCCTGCTGCATAAGCTGATTCAATCATTTTTTACCTCTTTAAAATCATTTTCAAGTTGACCAATTAACTCATCAAGAGATGAATTAACGATGGCAGTTCTCAACTGTGTCATCAAATTTTGATAAAAGTATACATTATGGATAGTCATAAGTCTCGCAGCTAATATCTCATTGCATCTATCCAGGTGTTTTATATAGGAAATACTATAGTTCTGGCAAGTGTAACAATCGCAGTTTTTATCAATTGGTGACATATCGTCCTGATATTTTGCATTTCTTATTCGTTTAATGCCCTGAGAAGTAAAAAGTTGGCCGTTTCTTGCATTTCTTGTTGGAATAACGCAATCAAACATGTCAACGCCAGATCGAACAGCATAAGCAATATCCAAGGGTTTTCCTATTCCCATAACATATCTTGGTTTATTCAATGGCAATCTTGGCGCATTTTCATCAATAATCTCCCTCATGAGCTCCTGCGGCTCTCCAACGGAAAGCCCGCCAATCGCATATCCATCAAAATTCATAGAAATAAGTTCTTGTCTGGATTTTTCTCTTAATTCTGGGTACATGCCGCCTTGAACTATTCCGAAAAGAGTTTTGTTGTCATAGTTTGATGTTCTCGATCTTTCTGCCCAGGTTAATGATAATTCCATAGACCTTTTTGTTGAGGTGATGTCTGATGGATATTTTATACACTCATCAAATATCATCATAATATCAGTATTCAACTTTGACTGAACATCTATTGAAATCTCAGGTGTCATTGTTACTTTATCTCCATTAAATGGTGATCTAAATACAGCCCCCTCCTTATTCACCATCACATCTTGACCAAGACTAAAAACTTGATATCCACCAGAATCAGTTAAGATTAAACCATCCCAATTCATATACTCATGCAGACCACCGTGTTTTTGAATTATGTCTGTACCAGGTCTGAGCATAAGATGAAATGCATTAGAAAGAATTATATCTACATTACATCTTTTCAAATCTACTGTATCAAGTGACTTAACCGAACCATATGTTCCTATAGTCATAAACGCGGGAGTATTTAGATGCTTCTTATTTATAATCAACTCAGCTGCTCGCGCGTTTCCATCTGTAGTTTTAATGTTAAATTTCATAGTTGTATAAACATGCTATCACCATAGCTATAAAATCTATAATCATTACCAATTGCTAAATTATATAGATTCAATAATTTCTCTCTACCAATAAGCGAAGAAACAAGTAAAAGTAAAGTAGATTGAGGTAAATGAAAATTAGTAATTATCCCATCAATAATTTTGAACTCATAGCCAGGCGTGATATATAAATCTGCTTCCCCACAAAAGTCGCCTTGATATGATTTCGTTGCATAATTCTCAAGTGCTCTTGTAGTAGTTGTTCCTACGGTATAAATTTTTTTGTTATTTTGTCTAGTTAATTTTATCTTCGATATGAGATTTTCTCTTATATCACATAACTCAGATCCTATTTCATGATCGTTATAATTATCTACAGTGATCGGTTTAAAAGTATTATATGTAACATGGAGAGTTAAGTAATCAATTAAGACGCCCTTATGCTTTAGTTTTAATAGTATGTCTTCTGTGAAGTGTAGGCCAGCTGTAGGTGCTGCTACAGAGCCTAGCTTCTTTGCATAAACTGTTTGGTATCTCTCTACATCATCTTTTGTGGCTTCTCTTTTTATATATTTAGGAAGAGGTACTTGCCCGTATTTTAAAAAAATTGTCATTGGATCATTATTCGATGATAGAGTGATGAAGTTTTTGTTGATTGCGACTACCTTAAAAAAGTTTTCATCATTTGCAAACAGCTTTGAATTAATAGCTATTTTTCTGGATGATTTAAATATACATATAAAGGAGTACTTATCGATACTTTTGTGAAATAAAATTTCTACAGTTCCTCCAGACTCTTTCTTTAAAAATAACCTGCCTGGAAGCACTTTGGTATCATTTAGAATTAGCAAGTCACCTTTATCCAAATATTTGTCTAAACTTAAAAAAGTTGAATGCATGACATCATCTGTTTTTTTGTTATAAACCATCAATTTAGCTTGTTCTCTCTTAGCTCGGGGTGTATCTGCAATGAGTTCTGTTGGAAGATTGTAATCAAAAAGTTTAATGTTATTTTTCATAAAATGGGATTATAGATTATGATTATTGCAAAAGTAAAAGAAATTTGTTACAAAACTGTATGGGTCTTATAAAAAATTTTCCACATGATGGCATTGTCACAATAAATAGAGTAATTCTTAAAGACGGACACACTCTGGATGAATTACAAGAAAAGGTTGCTTTAATGTGTGAAAATGTAAAAACTTATCACTCAGAAACGGGGTTTATTGGTGGAATGGTTGTTCTAAACAGCGGCCAAATATCTAATGAGGGGAGTAATGTAGGCAAAGCTTTGGAAAGTTCACTCAAAGATAGAGAGGCTTTAATTATTACTTATTGGAGATCTTATGAAGATCATGAAAATTCTCACAAAAGTGAAACCTTTCAACCATTATTTCAAAAAGTGATTGATCTTTGTGAAAATGGCAACGAAGAGATTGTCTACGATATGTTGTGGCAAGGTGAAGCTTATACTCCTGAAATGGCCAAAATGGCACAGTCTGCGAAAGAAAAAAATATTAAATAATAGGCGGGTTTTTTTTATTAGTTCGTTTATGTCTGCCGCCAATAAGTTTGTGCTTTTTAAGCTTTTCGTCCAATCTCTCAAGGGTAGTGTCCTCCAATCTAATGCTTCTTGACACTTGTATTTGCTTATTAATATAAATAGCAACAAATACGATCAAAGCTGCTGCGACAAAATATATGATATAATCCATTATTCTTTATACTAACATAAAAAAGTAAAAATATGCCACTGTGGTGGAATTGGTAGACACGAGGGACTCAAAATCCCTTTTTCGCAAGAAAGTATCGGTTCGAGTCCGATCAGTGGTATGAATGAGAAGATTATGAAAAAAAAATTAATTTGCGGCATTGGTAACGCGCTTGTCGATAGTGAATATAAAGTTACTGATACAGAAATAGCTGATCTGAGTCTTACAAAAGGATGTATGGAGCTTAATGATCAGGAGAATCACATGAGGTTATTGTCTCATCTTAATGAGACACACGGGTCCGTCAAAATGATGCCTGGCGGTTCAGTTGCTAATTCCTTATACACATTATCCCAATTTGGTGTCGATGCGTCATTTATTGGCCGCGTTTCAGATGATGTAGCAGGAAATTCATTCATTAAGTCTCTTGAAAAAGTTGGAATTAAAGCATGTATTGATCAGGTTGATGTTGGCATTACAGGAGAATGCTTAGTATTAATCACGCCCGATCACGAGAGAACAATGTATACTCATCTGGGAGTATCTTCAGATCTAAATAAAGATGACATAGACCAAAATATGATAAAGAATTCTCGATATCTTTTAATTGAAGGATACTTAGTAACTTCAGATAGTACAAAAAACGTTGCTCTCCATGCTCTTGATATCGCGATAGAGAGTGAAACGAAGAAGGTCATTACATTATCTGATCCAAATGTCATCAAATTCTTTAGAGATAATATGATGGAACTACTTCATAAAAATTTTGATATGGTTTTTTGTAATAAACAAGAAGCATTAAATATATCGATGAAAGATAATATAGAAGATGCTATAGATTTTTTAAAAAATTATTCATCTGAAATCATTATCACATCAGGTAGCGAAGGTGCCTATGTAATCTGTAATGATGAAAGGGCACATGAGATTCCAGAAAAAGTTTCTCCTGTAGATTTAACTGGTGCTGGTGATATGTTTCTAGCTTCTTACATCTTTGCAAAAATAAATCAAAAGAGTCTCTCGGATTGTGTGAGATTTGCAAATAGGTGTGCAGGAGAGGTAATTCAAGAATATGGTGCTAAACTTGATAGCGATAGTGCGTATAAAAGGCTCTACGAAAGTCTATAGTGTTCTTATAATATCCTCTAGGACGGAATTAGGATTCGGATTTCCAGTAATTGCTCTTCCAATTACAATATAATCAGAGCCCAAATCAATTGCCTCTTTTGGTTTCGCAGCTTTATGATGATCCTGCTTATCATTATTTATTCTAATACCTGGTGTTACATATATTTTCGTGGAGTCTTTTAGAGTATTTATATCATATGGAGAGCAGACAAAACCATCTACACCTGATTCCATGGCTATATGTTTAAGCCTTTGAAGCTCTTCGTGTCTAGAACAGCCGTATATTTTTAGACAATCATTGTCAGATAAACTTGTAAGTGCTGTCACACCGATTAATTTGGTAGGAGTTTCACAATGTTCTTTTGCGCGCATTGCAGCTTTGGCCATATCTACACCACCTGAGAGATGAACGTTTAGCATCCATACATTGAGAGACAATGCTGAGAGACACGCCTTATATACAGTTGTAGGAATATCATGAAATTTAAGATCTAGAAAAACATCAAAGCCTTTATTTTGAACTTTCGTTACTATTTCTGGTCCATACTTTGTGAAAAGCTCTTTTCCGATCTTGAGTCGACACAACTCAGGATTTACTATGTCAGATAGAGCTATTGCATGATCAATATGATCATAATCTAATGCTATAATAATTTTTTTTGAGTCATCCATTAATTGTTACTCTCTCGCTAATTGTACTAGGTTCAATTGATTCCCAACTATTACATGACGGGCATTGCCATGTATGACTCTTTGAGGTGTAACCACATGTGCTGCAGCTAAACGATAAATAATTATCCCTAATCAATGTTAAAAAATCGCTTTGAAATGATGAGTTGTCGTTCTTACTTAAATACAAATTATCATACATTTTTGTGAAAACATTGTTACTCAATTTTAAAACATACTCAGATGAATCCTCAGAATTATAATTAATCATGAATTCATAAAGATCGGGTGAGAATAAGCTTGTTGATGACGCTGATAATACTAAATCATATATTTTTTTATCTATACTTGAATCCTTGTTTCTACTAGATAATTTGACTATTTCTTTTGAAGATATTAGTAGAAATTTCGAATCAACTTTCACAAGTGATTTCAAATAATCAATAGCAAGGCTTGGGTTATTATCAATATTTACCTCAAATAATAGTTTATATGCTCGAGCACAGTTTTTGTTTACATCTATCGCTTTTTTTAAAACAGTTATCATCTTATTCAGCTGATTGTCATTATAATAATCCAATGATTTTTCGCAATAATATTGAGAGATAAGGATCTCACTAGTTGTATTTCTTATAAGGTCACTCTTAATACTTTTACTGAAGTCTATTGCCTTATCCCAGTCTTTCGATAGTTCATAAGTCAGAAGCAAATATTCGTTACATGAGTCTTGATATGACTTATTCGTTTTTAGATTTAAGAGTATTTTTTCTGATTTATCATACAAGCCTGCGGCAAAGAAATCCTTAGATAATTCATACAGAGACTGATTCTTGATACCTTTATCAAGATTAGGTCTAGATAGAAGATTTTGATGAATCAGTATTGCTTTATCAAACTCCCCTCTCCTTCTGTATACACCACCTAACGCGAGATGTGTCTCTATGGTTGAGCTATCAACATCAATTAAGTCAGTAAATATCTTTAATGCTTTATCATCTTCATTATTAAGTAAATAGTTAAGACCTCTGTAATACTCTGCGCTATATATATTTGCTGTAGAGCTTTCGTTTACGCTTGATTTAGTGAAAAAATAAATTGACATGATCGCAATGAAAATGACAATAATAAGAATTTCAATCATTCAGTCCCGTCTCGAAGTGGGTTTCTCCTCAGATTGTCAAGCTCTTCGCGATTGTTTTCAAGAGCAATTTTCATCTCTCTTGTTTTCCTTTTATATGA
>CAJWPJ010000010.1 GCA_913045115.1 uncultured Gammaproteobacteria bacterium
TTCCTCTACTAGAAGAATTGTTAGAATTGCAAAAAAGTATAATAAAAAAGCACATATTCTTCATATAACAACTGAGAAAGAGATGGAGTTTCTATCTCACAATAAAGATGTTGCCAGCGTTGAGCTACTAGCTAATCATCTCAGCCTGTATGCACCTGAATGCTATGAGAGACTTGGTACGCTTGCACAACAGAATCCGCCAATAAGGGAAAAAAATCATCAAGATGCCTTATGGAAAGCATTAAACGATGGCGTTGTGGATATAATAGCTTCTGATCATGCACCACATACACTTGATGAGAAGGCTGAAACTTATCCAAAATCACCAAGTGGAACGCCTGGCGTTCAAACACTCGTACCCATAATGCTCAACCACGTTAATAATGGAAAACTATCACTGAGTAAATTAGTGAGCCTATGGAGTTACGGACCTGAGCGTATACACAAGATACATAACAAAGGAAAAATTAAAGAAGGGTACGACGCTGATTTTACAATAGTCGATATCAATAAAGAGATGATAATCAGTAACCAGCAACAGAAATCTAAAAGTAAGTGGACGCCTTTTGATGGCATGAAAGTAAGAGGATGGCCAACGCATACAATTGTTAGAGGTAACTGCGTTATGTGTAACGATGATATCATCGGGAAACCGATCGGTGAAAAAGTTAGATTCAAAGAAACTATGTAAGATTTATGTGAGCAATAAGTACGAATTATTCTATGACTTGGCTTATAATCTAGCAGAATTTGCTTATAGCATGGACGAAGTGCCAGTTGGCGCTGTAATTATCAAAGATGATACACATGAAGTTTTGAGCTCTAGCTATAATCAAATGAAATCAAACAAATCTTCACTTGATCATGCAGAAATCTTGGCATTGAGACTGGCCATGTCGAGGTTAAAAAACGAGAGATTAAACGGATGTACGATGATATCAACATTAGAGCCTTGCCCAATGTGTGCTCAAGCTATTAGTTTTGCAAGGTTGAGCAATATAGTCTTCAGTGCAGAAGATGTAAAAAGCGGCGGCGTTCTAAATGGTCCTAAAATCTATGAGTCATCATCATGTCATCATAAACCTAATGTGATTCGATTTGATGACAATCATAAATCAAGGAAATTACTTCAAAAGTTCTTTGAATCTAAGAGGAAAAAAGGCTAAAAACAGTATTGTCAAGCTTGAACATGCTCTTTTTTAGAGGTATCTTGAGCACTGCTATGAACTTGGGTATGTTTATTGCAGCTAAATATATCATGAAACTATGAGCGAATTCCTTAAAACTTTTGATAAATTAAATGATGCGCAACTAAGATCAAGTGTTAAGTTGCTTGGTAAACTTTTGGGAAATATCATTAAATCACATGCTGGCGATAAAGTTTATATCGCAGTAGAGAAACTAAGAAAAGGTTTCATAAACTTAAGAAAAGATAATAACCAAATTAAACATGATCAGCTTATCCGATACATAGGAAAGCTAGACCCGACCACTTTAAAAAATGTAATTAGATCATTTTCCAAATATTTTGCACTTGTAAATGTTGCTGAAGAGGCATATCAGCACATCAATAGAACTGATCGTCTTAAATCAGGGTTTGATTCATGGGAAGGTTCATTCGATCAGACATTAAGGGAATGTAAATCTTCAGAAATGGACGATGCTCAATTAGAGAGCTTGATCGATTCTTTGCGGTATATACCTGTTTTTACAGCACATCCTACTGAAGCCAAAAGAAGAAGCAAGCTTGAGGCAATGCGAAGAATCTTTAACACTATTTTAGAATTACAAAGTTATAAGGGGCAGTCCATTAAAAGAGAGGAATTAATTGATGAGTTGCAAGCAGAGATTCTAATACTTTGGAGGACAGATGAGGTTAGACTAAAAAAACCAACAGTCTTAGATGAGGTTGAAAATGGTTTATATTATTTTCGAACCTCACTATTTAAAGCTATACCCGAAGTATATAGAGATCTAGAAAAAGCTGTTAAAAGAGTTTATCACACCGACAATATAAAAATTCCTAGTTTCATAAGATTTGGCTCCTGGATTGGTGGAGACAGAGACGGAAATCCATTTGTCACACCTGATATAACTAGGGAAGCTGTTTATATGCATGCTGAGACTGCACTGCATGAATACATAAGACGTGCTCAAAAATTATCTACTCTTTTGACTCACTCATCCGGCTTAACAAAGCCCTCTGAAGAATTTTTGTCTTCATCTAAGAATGATGACCAGTATTGCGAAGAGGCATTTAAAGATACAACACAAGATTTTGCAAAAGAACCATATAGAAGAAAATTAAAAATAGTGAGATATAGACTTAAGGAAAGGCTAAAAGCAATCAAGCATCTAAAAAACAAAACTAATATTAAAACTCCTCATGCATATAACTCGGAACAAGATCTATTAAATGACTTATATCTGATTAAAGATTCTTTGATCTCTGACAATGATAATATTTTGAATGACTTTGGCTTGAATGACTTTATTAGACTCGTTGAAACTTTTGGGTTTTACTTAGTTAATCTTGATATCAGAGAAGAATCAACAAATCACACTAATGCAATTTCTGAGATATTAAATAATCATGAAAACTTAGATTATGAAAACTTAAACGAGGCATCTAGAATCGCATCACTTGAGAGCTTTATAAAATCGGACATTGTTTATGATGATATCTACCCATCGTTATCTGATGAATCAAAAAAAGTACTTGATGTGTTCACTGTAATGAAACAATTGAGCAATGAGATTAGCTCGCAGGCGTTTGGTAATTACATTATATCAATGACTCACCATGCAAGTCATGTCTTTGAGGTGCTTGCTTTAGCTAGAATATGTGGCTTAGTCACAAACAGTGAGGGATACATAAAGTCATCAATACATATTACACCGTTGTTCGAGACTATTGATGATCTAACGAGAATAGAAGAAATATTACAAGACCTATTTAGTAACGAGACCTATACAGGCTTACTTGGGAATTACAAAAATAGAAAGTTACAAGAGGTTATGCTCGGTTACTCAGATTCTTGCAAAGATGGGGGGATATTGTCCTCATCATGGAGCCTTTATAAAGCTCAGCAACAGGTTCTTGATATATCAAAGAAATATCAGATTGAATGTAGGTTGTTCCATGGGCGTGGAGGAACCGTCGGAAGAGGTGGCGGGCCTACACATAATGCAATACTAGCCCAACCTAATAAAACCGTTAGGGGCATGATTAAGATTACCGAACAAGGTGAAGTGTTATCTTACAAGTACGCTGTGCCACAGTCTGCATCTTATGAGCTAGAACTTGCAATAAGTGGTTTAATAAAGGCAAGCAAACATCTTGTCATTGATGATACTGTATGCACAAATAATTTTGAAGAATCGATGAGCAACATGGCTATTGTTGGTGAAAAAAAATATAGAGATCTTACTGACGATAAAGAGGGAGTCATGGATTATTTTTATGAGGCAACACCTGTCCAAGAATTAGCGGAGTTAAACATAGGCTCAAGACCATCCCATAGAAAGAAAACCCAAAGATCTAAATACTCAATAAGAGCTATCCCATGGGTTTTTGGTTGGTCGCTTTCAAGGCATACTCTACCTGCATGGTATGGTCTTGGTACCGCTTTGAATGAAATGATCTCAAGCGATCAGTCTAATATGGAAAAATTAAAAACTATGTACCAAGAGTGGCCTTTCTTTAGAGTGTTACTGGATAATATTCAAATGGCGTTAGCTAAATCGGATTTAGGAATTGCTAGAGATTATTCCTTGCTTGCTAGCGATAGAGCCTCTGCTAGTGAAATCATTAATGATATCGAAGAAGAATTTGACTCTACCGTTCAAACTTTATTAAAAATTGTTGAGTCAGATCAACTTTTATCTGATAACACTAAACTCTCACTATCATTAAGCCGAAGACAGCCTTATCTTGATCCCCTAAACTATATTCAAGTGATGTTATTGAAAGCTCATCGCGCTATACCTGGTGAAGATACAGTCAATCTGGATCCGCTATTGAGGACTATACATGCTATTGCGACAGGTATGAGAAATACTGGATAGAAATGTCCAAAATATTAATCTCGATAGGAATCATCTTTATTCTAATTGGAGTCTTGTACCCATATTTGAATAATCTTGGATTAGGACGTCTTCCAGGGGACATAATAATAAAAAAAAATAACTTTAATATCTATTTTCCTGTAACAAGTGCGATAATAATTAGTATTGTTATAAGCATAATATTTAAGATTTTTAGATGACAGAAAATAATCAAATAACAGATTTACATAGCGAGTGTGGCTCCTCTGAGCCCTATGCGCTACAAGTGACTGACAATAGTATGGAGCCAGAGTTTCCAAATGGATGCATCGTGATAGTTGACCCATCTGGGTCGTGTAATGACGGGCAATATATTTTCGTTGAATATGATGGGGTAAGATGGTTTAGGAAATTTAAAGAAATTGATGGCGACAATTATTTACTAGCATTAAACACTGAATATCCCGAGATAAAACTTGATAATTCCTATGATGTTATTGGTATAATTGTTCAGAAAAATGTGAATCGAAAAATCACGCATTATAGTTAATATGAAAAAAGTAGTCATATATAGTACAAGAATTTGCCCATATTGCGTAAGAGCAAAGAAATTTTTTGACAAAAAAAATATTACCTACACAGAAATCATGATAGATCAAGATCCATCATTGATTGCAGAAATGATTGAAAAATCTGGTAGACAATCTGTCCCACAAATATTTATAGATGATTATCATGTTGGAGGTTTTGATGATTTGATAGAACATGATATGGATGGGAAGTTAGAGGGTTTACTAAATTAAAATGGATCACAGGGAAAACAGAGCAATGGAACTTGAAAGTGGCATTGCTGCATTTGAAACAAAGAATTTCGCACACGCTACAAAGTTACTATCTCCTATTGCTGAGGAGGGAAATTCTGATGCTATGTACCGCATGGCTATAATGCTTCAGAATGGTCTTGGCTGTCTTGCCAATGAGGATAAAGCATTTACCTATATGAAAAAAGCTGCAGAAAATGGATTGCCTTTAGCTATGCACGCCCTTGGTTTTATGTATTTTGAGGGAGAGTGCACAGATAAGAATCCTGAATTGTGTATCAAATGGTTTGAAAAAGCTGCAGAAGCTGGGATGATGGGTTCAGCAACAACTCTAGGTATGATATTTGAGGAAGGAAAAATTGTTGACCAGGATTTAATTAAAGCCGAAGAATGGTACAAGAAAGCGGGTATTTCTAAGTAAGCTTTATGAAATACTTTCCATTTTTTTTACAATTGGATAAATTACCATGTTTGATTGTAGGCGGTGGATCTGTCGCCGAGAGAAAGTTAGATCTCCTTATTAAAGCTAAAGCTGACATTACAGTTATCTCACTAGAGTTCTCAGACTATATTCTTGACTTAGCAAAAACTCATAATATTAGGTGCGTGAAAAAAGAATATTCTAATAAGATTTTAGAAGAGAATAAGTATAATTTTGTCATATCAGCAACAAATGATGTTTCACTGAATGAACGTGTCGCAAAAGACTGTAAAAAATATAACATCATTGTCAATGTAGTTGATCAGCCTGAAATATGTGATTTTATTTTCCCTTCAATACTAGAAAGAGGGGATATTACTGTTGCGGTTTCAACAGGAGGAGCTTCTCCTGTTTTAGCAAGAGTCCTCAGAACCAAGCTCGAGACTATGGTGCCAGGTAGTTACGGTAAACTTGCAGAGATCGTATCAGCCAATCGGATCAAGGTTAGAGAGAAAATGAAAAAATTTTCGTCCAATAAGATATTTTGGGAGAAGATGTTAAATGGAAAGTTTCTAGAACTTGTTTTATCTGGAAAGACCGATGAGGCTAAATCATTCCTTAATAAACAAATAGACAACTTTGATGAGGATATTGCAAACCAAGGAGAAGTGTATTTAGTTGGAGCAGGACCTGGAGATCCTGACTTGCTGACGTTCAAAGCTCTCCGTCTTATGCAACAAGCTGATATAGCTCTCTATGACAGATTAGTCCATCCCTCAATAGTTGACTTAATAAGAAGAGATGCCACAAAAATTTATGTAGGTAAAGAAAGAGACAATCATGTTGTAAGACAAGAAGAGATAAATGAGTTGCTTGTAAAGTATGCTAAAGAGGGTAAAAAAGTTTTACGTCTTAAAGGGGGCGACCCCTTTATTTTTGGAAGGGGCGGTGAAGAGATAGAAACACTTGCTGATGAGAAAATAGCATTTCAAGTAGTCCCAGGTATAACGAGTGCAAGTGGTTGTTCTACATATAGCGGCATCCCACTTACACATAGAGACTATGCTCAAAGTTGCATATTTGTAACTGGGCATCTCAAAGAAGGTAAGTTAGAACTAGATTGGGAGAAATTAATACAGGATAACCAGACTATTGTTTTTTACATGGGTTTAGTATCTATAGACATTATCTGTGAACAGTTAACACAACATGGATTGTCTGAATTAATGCCTTGTGCACTTATTCAACAAGGGACTACTAGCACCCAAAAAGAATATATTTCAACTCTTAAAGATATGCCATCAGTTGTTAAAAAGAAAAAACCTAAGGCACCTACAATATTTATAATCGGTGGTGTAGTTGCTTTGAGAGATAAACTCAAATGGTACTCAACTAACGTTGCAGACTGAAGTTAATCGGCACCCTCAAATCAATCTTATTTTTTCCTAGCGACTTAGGTATGGGTGGAAATGGTGCAGATTTCAAAACAATCTTTTGAGCTTCTCTATCAAGAAGCCGATAGCCAGAAGATGTAATATCTATATTTGTAACATCCCCATTCTGAAGAATGGTAAATTCTACAATCGGTGTACCTTCTTGTCTCCTCTGAAGGGATAGAAGAGGATATTTTTTATTTGAATCGAGTATACTTCTTACCACACCGTAATAAGATTGATAAATCTTATTAGTTCTATCACCTTGTAATCTATTATCTACAATAGCTTGCTCTTCCTTTTCCTCGCTCTTTATAATTTTCTTTTCACTGGAGTTTATAGATTCCTCATCTTGAACATCGTCTTGTTGATCTCTTATAAGCACCATTTGAATTTGCATTCCTTGTTCACCAATTTGACTTATGTCTCTTTGAACATTCTTAACACTTATTGACATTAAGAAAAAGGCATGAACTACCAGAGAAACAAGAACATATTTATTTAGATTATCAGTTTGCATTAAGTGACGATAATAGCTTTATATTGTTTATCTTATTTTTTTTAAGCTCTAGTAAAACATTATTTATTTCAGAAATAAGGAGTGACTTATCTGCAACAAAGACCACATCTTTAACTTTAAGAGCTTTAATTCTATCGCCAATATTATTAATGTCAGTAATTTCATCATTTATAAAAATATTTTTATCTGCATCAAAAAATATTTTCGTTATGTCTTTATTTTCAAATTTATCTAATTCTACTTTTGGCAACTGCATATTATCTCTTACAATATTTTTTTCTATGACACCAACAATCATGAAAAATATTAATAGCAAGAAAATAATATTTACTAGAGGGAGAAGGCCATCATCTTCATAGTCTCTTCTTTCTTTAATTTTTAACTTCATTATCCTTAATTCCCAGTGAAACATTTTCAATCTTATTGCTTTTTAAAAAACTCATTAGTGATAGATATCTTTGGTAAGTAACATCATCTTTAGCGGTCAATATTATTGCATACTGTTGAGCTTCTTTTACAGCAAGCCTTAACATAGTTAGTAATTCGTCATCATCATAGATCTTTCCATTACTCATTACGGAATTGTCTTGTTTGACTATTAGTTTTATAAGCTTAATATCGTCATTTGATGACTGACTAGACTCTTTCGATAAATCCATATTTAGTTCCCCAACCTTATTGAAATTTGACGCAAGCATAAAAAAAATCAAAAGGATAAACACGACATCTATTATTGGTGTAAGGCTAATTCTGGTCATTTCGATACTCTAAAATATATTAGTTAATATTCAAAGAAATATAATTAAATGAGAATTATTCTCATTTACTGTTGCAAATGCGAATTATTATCAATATAATAGCACCAATTAATAACGTTATAGGGATAAATTATGAGAAAAACAGCCATAGTTATTGCTTTTTTGAGCAGTAATGCATTTGCGGATGATTTGGCGCCACTGAGTATATTTGGTGGTCAATCTACTGATGAAATCGCTGGTTCAGCGAACTTTATCGATGATGCGCAAATGAAAAAGTCTGGATACACTGATATCGAACGTCTGTTGAATGAGGTTCCAGGTGTATATTCACAGACTGAGGACGGATTAGGTCTTCGAACAAACATAGGTATGCGTGGTGTAAGTGCACTTCGTACAACTAAAGTTAATATTACTGAAGATGGTATTCTTCAAGGACCAGCAGTATATTCAAACCCTTCTATGTACTTCTTCCCAGATGTCGGAAGAGCTGAAGGAATTGAAGTTCTGAAAGGTGCAGCTGCTATAGGCACAGGACCTAGAACAACAGCTGGTGCGATCAACATAATATCAAGAAGTATTCCAACTGAAACTACTGGGTATTATGGATTCACAATGGGTGATGATAACTATTTCAATCAGCATACATATTACGGTGGCGAAATGGGCAACCTTTCATATGTAATTGAGCTTTCAAATGCTGGTACAGAAGGTTACAAGGAAATTGAACCTGCAAGTGGAAATGATACAAATGCCGGTTATAGAAAAAACTCTGACTTATTTAAGTTGAGATATACGATGCCTTCATCTTATATTGAATTCTCAAGTCAGAACACATCAGAAACATCACATGAGTCTTATGTTGGATTAACAAGAGCAGATTTTGCTGCTAATCCATATAAACGTTATGCTGCTTCATCACAAGATAAGATGGATAACGATTATCATAGATATATTCTGACATACAACATGGATCTTTCACCATCGACTAATTTTGTTGGTAAACTCTACAAAACTAAATATAGTCGTAACTGGAAAAAAGTTGGTTCAATTTATGTCAGTGATGATGGAACCGATACAGGTACAATCACAGAAGTAAGTTTTGACGATATCGACTGGAATGGCAACTGTGCTAACGATACTGGCACAGAACTTAGAGCATGTAACATTGTAACCAATGGTACATCTATGCTTTATGACGATACCTTTAGTAGTGATGATGAATATATCAAACGTTCAATTGGTCATAGAGACTATGGAATGTATGGGTATGATATGCAACTGAATCACGTTATGGGTAATCATGACATTACACTAGGTTATAGAAAACACCATGACTACAGACAAAGAAAGGATAATGGTATTTCTGAGAAATATACATTAGATGATAACAACACAATGGTTGCTGTTAACATTGACCGTGATGCAGCAGCTTTACAAGAGAGAAAATCTGCTTGGGCTGATTCTATAAGTATTCAAGATAGAATTACTCACGGTAATTTTGTAACAACACTTGGTGTTAGATATGAAGATGTTGACTATGACAAAATTTCAAAATCTGATGGCAGTTTAACTAAATATGATAACAGCGAAACAATGGTCGCAGCTAGTACTGTGTATTCAATGGGCGCTGGTAAGTCAATGTTCGCTGCATATAGTCAAGGTTATAACCCAACAGGTCCATCAAGTGTAGATCCTGATGAGTCAGATAACTACGAAATTGGATATAGATCAAGATCTGCAAACAGCTTTTTAGAGGTAGTGGCATTCTTTGTCGATTATGACAACTTGAATGAAACTTGTTCTATTGCATCTGGTTGTGGTAACGCAAGTAACTCTCAAACAAACGCTGGTGAAGCTGAGTCTAAAGGTTTAGAAATTACTTATAAAGTAAATAATCTATTCCCTTCAACTCAGATGAAAGGCGCTGAAGTTACAAGTGGAGTTAGATATCCCTTCACAATTGCAATGACTTTCCAAGATTCAGAAAGAACCGTTGGAACTAGTTCAAGCAAACCAGCAAACAAAACGTTACCATATAACCCAGAACAAATCTTTTATGTATCACTTGGTGCAGAAACGAATGACTGGGATTATAAGTTTGCTGCGAAATATACAGATGAATATTTCACAAATGATACAAATACTATTAAAACCGATTCTGGCATAGTTGTAGATTTCCAAGGTGGAATCAAACTTGACAAACTCGGTATGCCAGGAACACGTGCTTTTGTTAATATAGATAACCTACTTGACAAAACATACTTGGCATCAGCTCATGAGTATGGTGTTAGACCTAACAAGCCACAAACATTTATGGCAGGTATGGCAATAGACTTCTGAGAAAAATAAATTTTATATCGTTCTCCGATGATATGAATGAGTCTGGCTGGATTCCCTGCAGCCAGACTTCAGATTGAAGATACTCGTTTCCTTATTTCCCTATTGTTGCGAGTATCTTCTACTTTAATTCATTCTTTAAATTTGTTACTGTACTGTTGGGGTAATAAATTGAATAAAATTATTAAAATATTCCTGATAATATTAGTAGCATTTCAACCGCTACACAGTTATACAGTCATAAATACATCATCTGCAGTTCAAGATAATGGATTTCATCTTCTCCATACAGAACTTTGTGGTAGCAAATATTCTAATTCTATATCTCACACAGAAAAACTATCTAATTTTCTAGACAGGATCAATACAGCTTTACTCTCTGATATGCCTGAGGATTGTGTCTGTTGTAGTTCAATTGATATTAATTCAACAGATATAATTACTGTTAAATATCAGCATATTAACGTAGGATTTAATACTGCCAAAATTCATAATTCAGTTTACGCTCCTAACGTAAAATCATTAACACCATATACAAATCAATCTAGAGCACCACCATTAGTTTAATTAAATCGTTTTAATTAAATTTAATCTGGAGGTAATAATGAATAGATTAATAATTATGATCTTCAGCGCTATATTGATAACAAATGTTTCAGCTGAAGAATTAACAGATATACAAATAAGTAGCCCTGTGATGGACAAGGCAACAATCAGTAATGAAGCCATAGAGGAAATTGATACGCGTAATGCTGTTGATGGTGGCGATCTACTAAAAAATATTAATGGTGTAAATACTATTAGGCGTGGTGGTCATGGACTTGAAGCCGTTATCCGAGGTCAAAGTGACTCTAGACTTAATACATTTCTTGACGGCGCTATGGTTTATGGAGCATGTTCTTCTAAAATGGATCCAGCAAGTACTTATGCAAACGTTAATAACTATGACTCCGTCACGGTAATTAAAGGAACACAATCCGTACTTTTTGGTGCTGGCGGTCCTGGAGGTATCGTAAGTTTTAAACGTGTTACTAATCCAGTTAGTAAACCTGAATTTAGTGTAGGGCAAAACTTTGATTCTAATGCCGGTTCTTATACAACCAGTGCTAATATGGTTTTCCCACTTTCATCTAGTAGTTATCTAAGGCTAAATGGATCATCATCTAATTCTGGTAACTTTGAAACTGGCGCAGGCATTAAACCATTAACTGAATACTCAACTACTGACTATACAGTGATTTTAGGTACATTACTCTCGGATGGCTCTAAGCTAGAGTTCAACTATTCTAATAACAGACAAGATAAAGTTGGATATCCTGGTTTGAGGATGGATATTGCATACAGTTATACAGATATGTATACGATGAAGTATCACAAGGTAACACCATTTGGTATCTTTTCATCTCTGAACCTTGAGCTGTTCAATACGGATATTGATCACTTGATGGATAATACGACTCTTAGAGGTTCAACAGGAAATGGAAGCATGTTTACTCCTACTTCCTCAGACACCTATGGAGGGAGGATAATAGGTAATATTGGCACCGACATGAGAGCGGGGCTAGATTATGAGCATAATACAAAAAACGCAGAACAAAACATGACCATGATGGGCAGTAATGTTTTTATGGCTTACTTGTGGCCTGATGTAGAAACAGAAAAGCTTGGCCTTTTCTTTGAAAAAGATCTAGATAATATATCCTATGGCCTTAGATATGATCAGGTTGAAGTTACACCAAATAAAGCTACAGCTGACCCAGGTTCTGGAATGCAACAGAAAACTGCTAATCAGATATACACAGCAGACTATACTGGGACAATTACAGCAAGCGAGAGAGACTTTGATAATATAAGTGGTTTTATAAGATTCAATAGGGATCTCAGTCATGGAAAATCTTACATAAGTCTAAGTGTTAATGAGAGAGCTCCAGATACTACCGAACTATTTAATGCCAAACATAGTAGCACTGCGATGATGAGACATGTCGGTAATCCAAATCTCTCTAGTGAAAGGCATATGACAATCGAGCTTGGCTATGACGGAATGTTTTTGGGCAACCACATTGATGGTTCTATTTACTATAATGATGTCGATGATTATGTAACAACATACAGATTAGATGATTCAGCAATGAAAGCTAGATTATATAAAAACGTTGATGCAACTTTATATGGTTACGAGTTAACTGCTCATAGATTAATTGCAGGTATAGATACTACACTAAATCTTAATTACACACGTGGTGAGGACGATACACAAAATAGAGCACTACCTCAAATTATGCCCCTTGCAGGTGATTTAACATTTGAAATTAAATCAGCTAAAGCTAACTATGGTCTCAGAATTAACTTTGCTGATACTCAAGATAGATTTGATTCTAAAGTTTTAGATGTTGGTGAGACCTCAGGATACACTGTCTATGATGTATTTGCGGGCTTTGAGCCTGCGCCTAACCTTCGTTTTACTATAGGTATGGGCAATATTACAGACAAACGATATGCAACTCATCTGAATACAACGAACACTTTGGATAGTTCGGCAACAAGAACTGATGAACCCGGTAGGACATTATTTGGATCGGTTAATTACGAGTTCTAATCTAAAAAAATAGTCTAACAGGGCTTAAAACTCTGTTAGACTAATTGTTGGAATGAATAAATCATAATATGGAATTTGGATCACTACTTACTAAAGGCGGACCTGTAGTCTACATACTTCTGGGATTATCAGTTTATGTTTTATCAATTGTCATCTATAAGTTACATGTACTTTTCAAAGTAAATTTTTTTAGAACAGATGTTACTCAGGCTAGTTTGGCACTATGGTTTGAGGATAAAAAAGAGGATGCCTATAAGGCTATTTCAAAAGATATTCACCCGCAAAAAGAGGTAGTGTCATTTACTATGTATCATTTACTTAAAAATAATATTGCACAAGATAAAGAACGATACCTCAGAGAGGAGGTGTCTCGACTTAGTCAAGAGAGATTGGAATATTATGAATCAAATCTAGATACCTTAAAAGTAATCGCAATGGTAGCACCCTTATTAGGCTTATTAGGAACAGTTTTTGGAATGATTGATGCATTTCAGCAAATGGAAATGGCAGGCAATAATATCAACCCTTCAACTCTATCAGGTGGTATTTGGGAAGCTTTGTTGACGACAGCTGTTGGATTATCTGTGGCGATACCAACTGTGCTTTTTGAAAGTTATTTCAGAGCAACAAATGAAAAATTAAAAATAAATATTGAACACTCAGTGACTAAGCTTTTAACAGCTCACATGAACTAATTACAGCATCCTTTATTAAATTTTTTTAATCTCCAGTAATTGTAAGGCCATGGTGTTAGAAAGCCTGCAATCAACATCAGCGGAATAACCATTAAATTTATTTTGGCACCACCAGTAACTAAGTAATCTACAAGGTTCATTGCAATTTCCATACTGATCATAGAGATAAGGCTCATACCAATCGCTGTTTTAAATGCTGATGAGAGGTTCATTTGTTTTAACAAAATAATAGTCTCTAAAACAATACTTGTGATAATACCATTTGTCATGGCAAGAAGCATAATTGATAGGGTGCTCCATGGAATTTCATTAACCTGGAAATAGTAAATTGTTCCCATGTCACCTATGCTGCAGCCAATTAAGCACCACATAGTATTATACGCAGATTGACGCCAAGTGGTGTTGCAATCCCAGTCAATAGTGTTATCGATAGCTGCAAATATCATAATTCAATACATATATTATTATCTTTCATGACAGTCTTATAAGCTTTTATCGGTTCATCGGCAGGTTCATTCAAAGCCTTGCCAGTTTCCAAATCAAAGTGACTCCCGTGCAAAGAGCATTTAATAGTTTTATCTTTCAGACATCCTAGTATTAATTCTGAGTCCTCATGACTACACATGTTATCAACTACATAAAATTTTTCTTCAACTTTTGCTACAAGGTAAGAGTGACCCTCATGAATAATCTCAAGCATACTATTTTCTGTAAAGTCTTCCTTAGAGCATAAATGCACAATCATTTCTTAATCCTTTTTAGGGCAGCTCCGGTTTTTATAACTCGTAAGACTTCTTTAGAGCATTCACTCAAATCATTTCCAGTAGCACGTTGTAAGATAATTGCTGCACCAAGCTGTATACATGACAACATAGGACCGTCATTACCTGATAGAGCATCTAAACCTGACTTAATTGTCTCTTTGGCAATTTCAGCTGCATCCACTTTTGATGCAATTTTATCTTTAGTATTTTTCCTTGTTATTTCTTCAGGAATATCAACAGCTCGTGATGACTGGACTATTCCTAGATCCCCAGGAATGACCTCATAAGATTTATCTTGATTATCTGCATTGTGATAAAAATGAACTTTACCAGTTTGTCTTAAAGATGGGATTATTCCTCCCTCGGTTCCTCGGATAACAGTTGCTGAGGTAAACTCTGCATTTCTTGAGAGCTCTAAATATATGGGTGGATATGGCTTGTGAACGAAACCTGTAAAAAACATATCATTTTTTGATGATACAGGCTTTACCAATACCTCAACTGTTGTTATTACAGGTCTTTTTATAATTTGTTTTCTTAGACTCATGAGACTGTGAAGTTTTGGATTAAATATTGACTGATCTGCATATGCCCATCCAATATCTTTATTTTCTAATCTTTCTACTATTTCTTCATGATTATTACTAGAGTTATATCCTAGCTCATTTAAAGTTAAGTGATGAGTACAACCATACTTAGGACCAACAGATAAAACCCCATGAGAAATAATTGGTAGACCAAGTTCTGCTATAACTGGAAGAATAAAAACAGAAGAAGGCAGATTTCTAGAAAATCCATCATATGGATCTGCAATATTAATGAGACTATCACATGAAGTATTCACAGTGGTTGTAGACTCAATAATTGCGTCATGAACACCCAAGTTCTCATCCATAGTTTCTCTTTTCATGCGCAAAGCAATCAAAAAAATTGCTGATTGAACTAGGTCAATTTCTCCATTAAGAATGTCGGTCATTGACCTCTTCGCTTCATCTCTGGAAATATTTTTACTTAGTTCTGGACCAGTGGCAATCCGCTGAATTACAGATTTCATATTTTCTTGAGCTTCTGTAGATGTTTTATTCACTTAAATACTATCCATGTTGTCGCTATGTATTTCGACCCTTTCTTTACTGTAACACCTCGATGTTCATGCGTCCAAAATGGAGGGAAGATTACAAGCTTTCCTTTCTCTGGTTTTATTTTGACCTTTTGATGCAAGAACTCTGTCTCACCACCTGGGCCGTCTACATTATTTAGATACCATATCGCGACAAGTTGTCTATCACTCATTTGATGACTACCTGTATCAATATGCCAATGAAAGTACTCACCGGCATCAGTTCTTTGTATTGCATACCCAATATCTTTAAATTTACCGTTGAAAAAATCATACTCCTTTTTCATTTTTGATAGAGCTTTCGATAGGCTGACAAAAAATATCTCGTCTATATCTTTCCATGAATCTTTACCGCTGATCACCATATCGGTAGATTTTTTTACATTATCATTCTCTTCAAAATTTGGACCGACCCTTCCTCTATAATGATCGTCTTTTGAGTCTTCAAACCTTTTAACTATTTCGTCACATTTTTCGGGTGTTATTTCATTATCAAATTCAAATATAAAGCTACCCGGACTTTTTTCAATGAGCCTTTTATCTATCTTTATTTCATTAGTCATAATATTTATATTACACAGTAAATGTTATCATCTGAATATTATGGCAATAAGAATTAAAAGCAAGTGGTCAAAAACCGTAAAAAGAAAGAAGACCCCAGAGGACTATGGTAGCGCCCTGTCCTTTATCTCATGGAGGTTATCTTTAGATAAGGCAAAAACGCTCCATGGTGAGGATTTTGAATACGAAAATGATCATCAAAGAGTTTCTATAATTGTAGAGTACATGTCATTTCAAGTTCATCTAGTTGATAGATTATTATTTGAAGACAATATGGATAGTGAATTTAGAGCTCAAGTTATGAACTCGCTAGGGAAACAATCAGCAAGAATAATGCAAGAGAATTGTGAGGATCTTTTTGGACCAGGGGATTACAAGAAAGGCTATATCAATACACTTAATCTTAGATCAACAGAGTACTCTGAATTTGAATTTTCAAGAAAGGGGAGTAATTACTCTTTATACAGACACCTGTCAAAAAAATGCCAAGATGTTATGGGTTACAGTCAGACAAACAAATGGGTTATGGATCAGATTATAGATATTGATTCAGTAGAGATATTAAAAAAGATTCTTGAAGTTTACGACTCAGTAACGAAGTCTTGAGTTAGTCTTTAAATTTTTCTACGTTATCGAAATTATTATTTTTACCGTCTTCATATCCTGCTTGGTATGCATCGGTTACTCTTTGCTCTTCCACTTCTGGTGCGTCTTGATAGCCTTCTTGCCAGCCTAGTATGTATTGATCGCTAGCATTCATTTTTTCAAGTTCAGTTACTTTATCAAAATATTCTTGATTCATTATGTTCTTATTGACCCCTTTATTTGGTGCGCTATATCAACTAGTCTGTTAGCAAGTTTTTCATGCTCTTCTTTATACTCTTTAACGATGCCCTTAGGATTATGGTGTATGTCTTTCTCAGTGACTCCTTTCTCTCTTTCGAGTTCCATAAATTTTTTTTGAATCTCTAGAATCCTCGCTATTATCTCTTTTCTTTCTTTTTGTAGCTCTTTCTCATTAACTGCATCAGTCATTAATATCCACCTTTTCTCCTACTCTCAGGTAGACCGCCAATTCTCCCTGCTTGTTTACTAGGATTGCCAGGGAACAGATCAAACAGCGCTTTTGAATCAATTTTTTCTCCCCATAACTTTCCTATATCTTTAATCATGTTCCTAGTATTAGGCTGATTTTCTTTATTATTGATAAATTCATCTCGTAAATAGTTGATCACATCCCAGTGTTTTTGAGTAAGCTCAATACCTTCTTGCTGTGCGATAACTGCAGCCACGTCCTCTGTCCAGTCCTCGATATTTGTCAAAAAGCCAGTATCAGTGGTGGCTATCTCTTGTCCATTAACCTCAACTTTCATATTCATATCCTCATTTCTGAATTAATCAATATTGGAAAATTCTAATATACTAAAAAGTATAAGTCTAGAAGCTTGTAGGTAAATTCCTAGTCTTCTCTAAAATTATTCACAGCGTCAATAGACTTATGTGGAAGAAAAATACCACAACCATACAGTTTTTTGTCACCCACACCCTCCTCTTGGAGCTTAAGTGACTCCTCTTTAGATAGGTCAGCAATCATAAGTGATCTTGTATACAATGTTTTTTCACCAAAATTGATTACCATAGATCTTCCGCAAAGTGCTTTTCTAATATTAATATGTAAGTCGCTTAATTCATTCTGGATTTTATTCAGAAAATCATCTTCTGATAATTTGTGATCACTCATCACAAATCTACAGAATAAGTCTTTGACAACCAAGAAACTTTTGACTTTTGACCTACCAATTTTCAATGTATTTCCAAAAAGAGTTATCTCTTTACCTTCTATATTTTTAATATCATCGAGTTGGTTTCTATTAATTCGCATTATAAGCTTTGCTCGTTTCGATAGAGGTATATTCTCACTATCAGGGCGCACCCATCCGTTGCCTGACATAGGTCCATGCAATGTTTGAATTGCATTTCTTTTATCTTTTTTAATTTCAGGGACAAGATTAAGAATTTCAGAAGAAAGTTCGTATGCATGGTCATATGGGAGTTCTTTACAATCAACAGAAAATGATAATTCCGCCATATCCGAATTATCAGCTATTGGTTTTTTTTCTTCATTTTCTTGCCACATATTTAGTCTCTAATATATCCACTGAAGACACTTTCTACACGATCTTGCCAATTCTCTGGAGTATCTGGAAAGGGCGGCTTTAAATCAAACCTAATGAACATCTCTCCTTCTATAGCCTTTTGCTTGACGATGTCTAAAAACTCATCAAATGTCTCAACATCTTTATGTTCTATTAGTAGCGTACTTAGATAGAGCATTATAACCTCTCGTAAGATCTAATCCTTAAAAGTTTTCTTTTTACCTTATCATCTTTAAATGCATTTCTTCCATGTAAAATGTTGTTAGTTATAATTCCCTCATTTTTCTGTAGCTTGTATGTAAGGGAATACTTGCCACAATCGTTTTCTATAATTCTTTTTAGATTTGCAATGGCAGCGCTAGCCTTTGGACTCGTGTCAATATTATCTTTTCTCATTGAGAATCTCATATGTAATTTTTTATACTGATTTTCGAACGAGAAAATATATGTTGAGATTTTTGCTCTAGATGTGTCTTTGCTCTCCGGTATAGTTAAGGCGTCTGCTGCCAATAAATTATTTATGTCGTCGTGTCTCATGACGTATTCTCTCAAAGCTAGCTCATGATCAAGTAAATAATTTTCGCCTCCTTGGGTTGCTGGATTAACACAATGAAGGAGCCATGAAAAAATTGGTTTTCTATCGTAGTAACCATCAGTGTGCCAATTAAGAGGCTTATCTGTGTAAGGTATATAATTTATTTTGTTGTTTTCTACAGGAGTGATTGTACTAATTTCATTTGATTCTAAATTGTTGCAATCATATGTTCTCATTCCAACTAATTCAGCAAATTTTAAAAGTGTAATATTAGACTCCAAGGGAGCACTAGATGAGTATATGCAGCTATTATATCTATTGATAGTCTCTTTGATCTTGGCGATCTCAGAGGTTTTTACATTATTTATGTCATGGATATTTACTGATATTCCATCAATATTCTGAGGGATATTCCTCTCTTTTTCCTCTGCCCATCTGAGGAATTCTGCTGATTTTGCTGTAAATATCATACTTTTATATATTGTTAATTTTTAGGTCATTTTAATACTTGTTTTTTATGATAATTCCATGCAATATTAACTTCACGTGGACATATTAGAAATCAATGATAAAATAATATACATTGGAAACCAAAGGATTTTAGGGGAATATTTGTGAAAAAACATGATACACCAATGATTGATGAGCTAGAGAATGGCCCATGGCCTAGTTTCATTAGTGGTATAAAAAGACTAAGAGATACACATCCAGAAAAAAGAATTAACGAGATGACAAATGACCTCCTTGGTCAGCTCGAGCACTCATACGAAACACGTAAAGGGTACTGGAAAGGTGGGACAGTAAGTGTCTATGGCTATGGAGGAGGAATTATTCCAAGATTCTCCGAAGTGGGCAATGCTTTCCCTGCATCAAAAGAATTTCATACTTTGAGAGTACAACCACCTGCTGGCAACTTCTACTCAACAAGTATATTAAGACAACTCGCAGACAGCTGGGAGAAACATGGCTCTGGTTTAGTAACATTTCATGGACAAACAGGCAACATTATGTTCATTGGTTCAACTACCGAAAACACACAACACTTCTTTGATGAAGTTAATGAGTATGGATTTGACCTTGGTGGTGCGGGACCATGTGTAAGAACAGCAATGTCATGTGTTGGAGCTGGACGTTGTGAGATGTCTAATGTCAATGAGCATAAAGCTCACAGACTCCTAGTTAATAACTTTACTGACGATGTACATAGACCTGCTTTACCATATAAGTTCAAATTTAAAGTGTCAGGTTGCCCAAATGATTGCATGAACTCAATCGAGCGTGCTGACATGTCTGTAATAGGTACATGGAGAGATGACATTAAAGTTGATCAAGAAGAATTTAAGAAGTACGTCGAGATGAAAGGTCGTAAATACGTCATAGATAACATAGTTACAAGATGCCCAACCAATGCAATCTCTCTAAATGATGATGATTCAATTCAAATCGATAATCAAAACTGCGTCAAATGCATGCACTGTCTGAATGTTGTTCCAAAAGCACTTCAATGTGGAGATGATAAGGGTGTAACAATTCTAATCGGCGGTAAAAGGACTCTAAAAATAGGTGATTTGATGGGAACAGTCATTGTTCCATTCATGAAGTTAGAAAATGAAGAGGATTGGGAGAGACTAGTCGAGATTGCAGAGGAGACAATCGATTTTTGGGCTGACAATGCTCTTGAACATGAGAGATGCGGCGAGATGATTGAAAGAATTGGGCTTGTGAATTTCCTAGAAGGAGTTGGCTTTGATGTTGATCCAAACATGGTTGCCAACCCAAGAGAAAGTTCTTATGTAAGAACAGATGATTGGGATGATGAAGCCGTCAAATGGTACGAAAAAGCCGATCAACGTGAAAAGGATTCAGCATAATGAGTGAGAATGCAAAAAAAGAGATGAGATCACCTATAGAAACTGGTTGTCCTGATGGCTTCCAGTACATGCATCCAACTATGCGAAAAAACTTTGGGCAATGGAAGTATCATGAACACCCAAGACCTGGCGTTTTAGTACATGTATCTCACAGTGGCGAAGAAATCTGGACTGTAAGAGCTGGAACACAGCGTATATTAGATGTTTTCACTCTAAGAACTCTTTGTGACATCGGTGATGAATTTGCTGATGGTTATGTAAGATTCACCATAAGAAGTAATATTGAGTATATGGTGAGTGATAAAGATAAAGTACAACCACTTATTGATGCTCTAGAGAAAGAAGGGTTCATAGTCGGTGGAACAAAAAACTCAGTAGCTATGATCTCTCATACTCAAGGCTGGTTACATTGTGATATTCCTGGAACTGATGCATCAGGCGTTGTTAAAGCAATGATGGATGAACTGATTGATGAGTTCAGAAACAATGATATGCCAAACCGTGTTCATTTAACTACTTCTTGCTGTCAAATTAACTGTGGTGGCCAAGGAGATATTGCTATAAACATTCAACACACGAAGCCACCAAAAATTAATCATGATTTGGTATCTAACGTATGTGAGAGACCGTCAGTTGTAGCACGTTGTCCAGTTGCTGCTATTAGACCAGCAATGGTTAACGGTAAACCATCACTAGAGGTTGATGAAAAAAAATGTATATGTTGTGGTGCATGTTTCCCACCATGTCCGCCTATGCAAATTAATGATCCAGAGCATAGTAAGCTTGCAATATGGGTCGGCGGTAATCATTCTAACGCAAGAAGCAAACCATCTTTTCAAAAGCTTGTAGCTGCAGGCATACCTAATAATCCACCAAGATGGCCAGAAGCAACAGCAATCGTCAAAAGAATTCTATCTGCGTACAAAGAAGATGCGCGCGATTGGGAAAGAATCAACGACTGGATTGAGAGAATAGGTTGGCCAAGGTTTTTTGAACTTACAGAACTACCATTTACAAAATATCATATTGATAACTGGCGTGGTGGTAGAAAAACTCTTAACTCATCAGCATACGTTAGATTCTAATCGTCAGTTACTATGAAGTTTGGAGTTTTAATTAACGAAGGCCCTTACCAACATCAAGCATCTGATACAGCCTATAAATTTATTGAAGCTGCAATTGAAGAAGGACATGAAATATTTAGGGTTTTCTTCTATCACGATGGTGTCAATAACGGTACACGGTTAGCAACTCCTCCCCAAGATGACAGGCATATTCCTAATCGATGGACTGAGCTAGCTGAAAAACACGAAATTGATCTAGTTCTGTGTGTGGCAGCTGCTCAAAGAAGAGGAATGGTTGATGAGGATGAGATGAAAAGAAATAGCAAAGATGCTAATAATATTGCAGGTAAGTTCAGAATATCAGGTTTAGGACAACTGATTGAAGCAGGCATTCAAGCAGATAGAATGATTACATTTGGTGATTGATATGGAAGATCAAGAGTTAGAATCAGGAATTGTAAAAAAATTTATCTACGTAAATAGAAAAGCTCCTCATGGAACGATATATGCTCATGAGGCTCTTGAAGTTGTACTGATTGCAGCTGCATTTGAACAAGATGTGTCTTTAGCTTTCATTGACGATGGAGTGTATCAACTAAAAAAAGGTCAGAATACTGACGGCATAGCAACGAAAAATTTTACTAAAACATTTGGAGCTCTAGAAATGTATGACGTTGAAAAACTTTATGTAGAAAAAGAATCCTTAGAAGAGCGCGGTCTTAGTGAAGATGATTTGTCTGTTGATGTTGAAGTTTTAGCATCATCGGAATTAAAAAAACTATTTAATGAATCTGAGGTATTTTTCAACTTCTAATGTTACATACAATAAATAAATCGCCTTTTGAAAAGGATAGCCTTAAAACTTGCTTGAGATATGCAGAGAAGGGCTCATCAGTATTGTTTATAGAAGATGCTGTTTATGCATGCACAAAAGGAACTAACTTTGAAAAGCAGATTACTGAGAATCAAGAAAACATTAGTTTTTATGTACTAGGACCAGATCTAGAAGCAAGAGGGCTTGATAATTCGAATTTAACAAATAATATAGAAATTATAGATTATAAAGGTTTCGTTAAACTTGTAGCTGAAAACGAAAAAACTCAAAATTGGCTTTAACAGGAGAATAAGATGGCAATTGAAGTAAATGGCAAATCTTTTGAAACAGACGAAGAGGGATATTTAGCAAACCTCAACGACTGGGAAAAAGACGTAGCAACAGTAATGGCAAAAGAAGATGATATTGAACTCTCTGATGATCACTGGGAAATTATCAATTTCCTTCGTGAGTACTATGAGGAATATCAAATTGCACCAGCTGTAAGAGTTCTTACAAAAGCTGTGGGCAAGAAGCTTGGCAAAGATAAAGGAAACAGTAAGTATCTATATGAGCTCTTTCCATATGGCCCAGGCAAACAAGCATGTAAATTTGCAGGCCTTCCAAAACCTACTGGTTGCGTATAAGTAATCACAAGGTCAGGGAAAGGCAATGTCATTTGTAACAATATTGTATGCAGCGATGTTTTACTTCGCTGCAGCAATTTTATTTATTGGTTTAGCATATAGAGTCTATGAATACGCTAAGATACCAGCCCCATTGAAAATACCAACACCACCTGCACCAATGACTCAAAAAGGTGTAGCAATCAGAATTTTTAGAGAAGTTGTTTTTTTTGAAAGTCTTTTTTCAGCTACAAAATGGACATGGCTTTTTAGTTGGATATTTCACCTAGCTCTACTACTTGCTGCTTTCAGGCACCTAAAATATTTTACAGACCCAGTTTGGTTTTGGGTTTCATTCGAACTTGTTCAGGTTGCTGGTCACTATGCAGCATATCTTATGCTTGCAGGCTTACTTGGATTACTTGCAAGACGTGTATTTGTAGATAGAGTAAGATACATATCATCACCTTCAGATTACTTAATACTTGTCTTAATCATAGCAATAGCTGGTTCCGGTTTAATGATGAAATGGTTTCCTTCAGATATTCTTGCGATTAAATTGTTTTTCGTTGGGTTATTAACTTTCAATTTTTCAGAACTTCCATCTGATGTTGTATTATTAATTCATTTATCTCTAGTTATTGCATTAATGATAATTTTTCCATACAGTAAACTTTTACATGCACCTGGTTTATTCTTTAGTCCTACAAGAAATCAGGTTGACAATGCAAGGAGCAAAAGACATGTAGCGAATTGGGCTAAAAGAATGGAGTCGACAAAATAAAATGGCTAGCAAATTTGAAACACCTCAAGTAAGAAAGTTTCCAATAATTCCGAAACTAGAGAATAGTGCGACTTCACATCTATCTCCTTTCAAATCAAAAGAAGAATTTCAATCCAGCTTAGGCTACCCTGGAGAACTCGTTGAAAACTGGCAGGAAAAAGCCATTGACAAAATGGGCGATCTTCTAGGAAAGTATCGTTCACTTCGTGTTTATCTTGATTCATGTATTCAATGCGGCGCTTGCACTGATAAGTGCCATTATTATCAAGGTACAAAAGATCCTAATAATATGCCAGTTGGTAGACAAAATTTAATGAGAAGTGTTTATCGCAGATACTTTACTTTGCCAGGAAAATATTTTCCTAAATTAGTTGGAGCTAAAGATTTAACAAAAGAAGTACTAGATGATTGGTATTCTTACTATCATCAATGCTCACAATGCAGAAGATGTGCTGTCTTTTGTCCCATCGGTATTGATACAGCTGAAATATCTATGGCTGCTAGAGAAGTTATGGATTCTATCGGCGTTGGACAGAAATACTGCAATGAAATAATAGGTAAAGTTCATAAAATTGGTAACAATCTTGGATTACCAGAACCGGCTTTAGCAGACACACTAGAAGGCCTTGAAGAAGATGTCTTGGATGATACAGAAATCGATGTAAAGTTTCCATTAGATGTAAAAGATTCAGAAGTACTCTTAGTAACACCGTCTGCTGATTTTTTTGCTGAACCTCATGTAGATGGTCTTATTGGATATGCAAAGGTCTTTCATCAAGCAGGTATTAGCTGGACACTGAGTTCTCATGCCAGCGAGGCTGCCAATTTTGGAATGTTCATTGGAAGTTACGACAATATGAAAAAACTAGCAATGCGCATAAGAGAAGCAGCGTTAGAATTAAATGTAAAAAGAATCGTTTTTGGTGAATGCGGACATGCCTGGAGGGTTGCTTATAGTTTTTTGAATACTCTTGCAGGACCATTTGATTTCCTTGACCCAAGATATCCAGTCCCACAACATATTTGCGAAATTACAAATGGATTGATAGATCAAAACGTTTTGAATTTTGATAAGTCTGCTAACGATGATATGACTCTCACTTATCATGACTCATGTAACGTCGCAAGAGCATCGAGCATGGGAGGTATTATGGGGGGTCAATTTACAATTCCAAGGAAAATAATCCAAACAGTGGCCAATAATTTTTATGACATGGATGATGAAACCATCAAGGAAAAGACATATTGCTGCGGCGGCGGTGGAGGCTTGCTGACAGATGATTTAATGGAATTGCGAGTTAAGGGGGCATTACCTAGAATGGAGGCCTTGAAGCATCTCATTGAAGAGAAAGGAGTCACGCATATGGCTGCTATCTGTGCTATCTGTAAAAGCCAATTCAGCAAGGTTTTTCAGTATTATGACCTTGAATTAGACCAAATTGTTAGCCTTCATCAACTTGTCAGTAATGCATTAATAATGAATAAAAAAGAGGTTTAGCCCAAAAATTCTTATGCTATACTGCTAAAATTGGTGTATTAGAAAAGTATAATAAACTTATATAAAATGTTGAAATAATGACTAAGATAGAAAAGACAATAAACTTGATGAAAGAGGAAAATACCTACAGAAGGTTTAACGACGGTGATCATAAATATGATGACTTTTCTGAGGCGATATTTGAACAAGACCACTCTCACAAGTGCCCTACATATGTTCACAAAACACCTCCTTGCCAAGGAAGTTGTCCATCTGGTGAAGACATACGTGGATGGTTACAAATCGTCAGAGGAATAGAGCAGCCGCCTGAAGATATGTCCATGTCAGAATACGCATTTAGAAGATCCACATCAGCTAATCCGTTTCCATCTCAAATGGGAAGAGTCTGCCCAGCACCTTGTCAAAGTGGGTGTAATAGAAACGAGGTTGACGACTATGTTGGGATAAACGCTGTTGAACAGTTTATAGGTGATAAAGCTATCAAAGAAGGTTATACATTTGATCCTGCGCCTAAATTACAAAAAGAGAGAGTAGCAATTATTGGTGGCGGTCCTGCGGGGTTATCGGCAGCATATCAACTGAGAAAAATGGGATATGCCTCAACTATATTTGAAGAGAGAAAAGAGCTTGGTGGGATGATGCGCTATGGTATTCCAGGTTACAGAACACCCAGAGATCTTCTAGACAAAGAAATTGAGAGAATTATTAACCTTGGTGATATCGAACTAGTTCTTGGAAAAAGAGTTGGTAGAGATATAGAGTTAGCAGAAGTCGAGAAATCACACGATGCGGTTTTATGGACCATAGGATGTTGGAATGGTAAAGCAATTCCTGTAGATGGTGGAGATGCGACTAACTGCATTACTGGCGTTGATTTCTTAGAAGCCTTTTGTGATGGAAGACTCAAGGTTGGTTCAAAAAAAGTGATATGCGTTGGTGGGGGTGATACATCCATAGACGTCGTATCTGTAGCTAGAAGACTTGGACACATATCTAAAATGAATGACCAAGATACTCCTGAGAATATTGTTCACGGCTACGTTGCTCAAGATGTATCTGAATCAGCTGCTAAAGAGGGTGCTGAAGTAACATTAACATCATTATTTAAAAAAGAAGAAATGACAGCAGCAGAGCAAGAGGTCAATGATGCTATGCATGAGGGTGTAAACATTCTAAATGGAGTTATGCCTGTCAAGATAGAAAAAAATGATGAAAATAGAGCTGTAGCAATGATAGTTGCAGATTGTACTTTTGATGAGAAAAATATTCCTGTACCAGTTGAGGGGACAGAAAGAAGAATAGAGGCTGATCTAATTGTAGCTGCTATTGGACAAGCACCAGACATTGAGGGCATAGACGAATTAGGAAACGAAAGAGGATTTTTTGAGGTAGATGATTATTATAGACATAAAACAAAAGAAGGACATTTTGTTGCTGGTGATATTATAAGACCACATCTTCTAACAACTGCCATCGGGCAAGGGTCTATCGTTTCACAAACAATTAAAAGTTACTTTGAAAATAAAGATTTTAAAAGACGCCCTAAAGTTGACGTTCACCACTTCAACCTTCTTGATAAATTAAGAGAGACAGACTTAGAGCCAGAACCGTATACAGCTCCAATAGATCCTGATTTATATCGTGGTTCTGATAAAAGCAAAAACGTGCTTCATAACTATGAAGATAGATCCGCTCAAGAAATTATCCCATCCACTGAATTATTTCTTGGTCATTTTAAGCATGAGGATAGACTCAAGAGAGGAGAGGATGTTCCATCTGGAGACGATGTAATAGACAACTATCAAGATCGAATTATAGGACTAACAGAAGAACAAGCTATTGCTGAAGCATCAAGATGCATGAGCTGTGGTATGTGCTTTGAATGTGACAATTGTGTTATCTACTGCCCTCAAGATGCTGTATTTCGAGTTAAAAAAGATGAGGCTACGCTTGGTAGATATGTAGATACAGATTACAACAAATGCATTGGATGCCATATTTGTGCTGATGTATGCCCAACTGGATATATAAAAATGGGGCTCGGCGAGTAGTTAATCGCTTTTTACTCAGGGGAAAATATTGAGACATCTTAAAATATCATTACTGATATTTGTCTGCATGGTTACTATGCATTCAGTCTATGCCCATGACGGCAACCCACACGTATCCCCAGGTAAATCTAAGGCAGATTCCCAAAAAGCATGCGTAGAACCTACAGATGTTATGAGAAAAGAACACTATTTGTTTCTTCTACATCAAAGAGACGAGACAGTAATAGACGGCATTAGGACAAAAAATCATAGTTTAGCAAATTGTGTTGATTGTCATGTTTCATATGACGAGAAAGGTAAAGCTATTCCTATTAATTCTGAGGGTCAATTCTGTCAAGAGTGCCATGTAAAAACAGCAACTAATATAACTTGTTTCTCGTGTCATGCTGCAGAACCAAGATTCCCCAACCATGCAAAGAATATCAGTAATGGTGATATTGATGAGATTAGTGCTATTGCAAAGAGGATAGAAGATGAATAATAGACGAAATTTCCTTGTTAAATCAGCAAGCGCATTAACTATGACATTTATTGTTCCATCTCTCTTGTCTTCTAATGTACAAGCAAAAAAACCACTTGATCAAAAAGTTTCTAATAAGCAAAGTTGGGGAATGCATATTGACGTTGATAAATGTGTTGATGGATGTACAGCATGTGTTGATGCTTGTAATGAGGAAAATGGATTGACTGGCTTCGGTAGACCTGAGACAGACTCTCAGTGGATTAGAAAAGTTAAAATTAAAGATAAAACCACTGACAAAATAACAACCATGCCAATGATGTGCCAACATTGTGAGAACCCACCATGTTGTGATGTCTGTCCTACAGGAGCTTCATTCAAAAGAGTAGATGGCATTGTGATGGTTAATCAGCATACATGTATTGGCTGTAGATATTGCATGATGGCATGTCCATTTAAAGCAAGATCGTTTGTTCACGAAACATTAACAACTCAGAATACTAATGCTCCACGCGGAAAAGGATGTGTAGAAAGCTGCAATTTATGTGTTAATAAAATAGATCATGGCTCAAAAACTACTGCATGTGAAGATGCTTGTATTAAATCTGGCCATAATGCGATTACATTTGGTGACTTAAAAGATAGTAACAGTAAAGTCAGATTAGCAATTGATTCAAATAGTCCAAGAAGACTAAGAAATGATTTAAATTTAAACCAAAAAGTTTTCTATTCAAATATATGAGCGACTACACACTTAACAAATTAAAAACTCCTCGAATACTTTATTGGGGGATATTTCTTTTTCTAGGTTTTCTAATATTACTAGGCTTAGCCTCATCTGCATATATGGAACATGAAGGCCACTATGTTACTGGCATGAATAATCAGATCGTTTGGGGCTTACCACATATTTTTGCAGTTACACTAATTGTGATAGCGTCGGGAGTTTTAAATATTGCTTCAATGTCATCAGCATTCAATAAAAAACTATATAAACCTCTTGCTCCGCTATCAGCATTATTTGCTATAGCTTTTTTAATAGCCGGACTTATTATTTTAGTCCTTGATTTAGGTAGACCGGATCGTTTAATTGTTGCGATGACCACATATAACTTTAAATCAATTTTTGCGTGGAATATTTTTCTATACTCTGGTTTTTTTGTCATATTGGCAATATATATTTGGTCAATGTTGGACTTCAATGTCAGTAGGTTCTCTTCTTTAATTGGAAAAATAGCATTTGGTTGGAGAATAATACTAACTACCGGTACAGGATCAATATTTGGATTTTTAGTAGCTAGAGAAGCTTATTCAACTGCAGTTCTTGCACCACTTTTTATTGTGATGTCTTTATTATATGGAACGGCAGTATTTTATTTGTTATTAAGAGTTATCTCTAAGCTACAATCTATTGATATCCCACCTGAAATCACCACAAGCATTAGAAGGTTAATGATAATCTTCCTTTTAGCCAATATATATTTTTTGATCTTGTATCATATAACCAATCTATACATATCCAAACAAATAGCTGTTGAGTCATTCATACTATTAAATGGCGGGGGTTATACAACTATGTTTTGGCTAGGACAAGTTGGTTTGGGACTAGTAGTACCACTTTCATATGAAATGACTAATGGTGAGAATAGAGGATTTGCTTTGACGATAACTTCTATTATGGTCTTAGTTGGGGGGTTCTTTGCGGTTGCTGTGATCATTATTGGCGGTCAGGCTTTCCCATTAAATATTTTTCCGGATCATATTATTTTAGAGTCTTCTTTTTATGACAGCGTAATTCATTCTTACACACCTTCAATATTTGAGTTCGGTCTGGGAATAGGCGGGACATCACTTGCTCTAATAATAATTCTTATTCTTATTACAAATTTAAAATTTATCCCTTCGAAGAAGTAGAGTTTAATCATTATGGTTAACTCCTTACTCATATCATCTACCAAAAAGTCATCAGGCAAAACAATTATCTCTATTGGTCTATCTGGATTAATTAATAAGATTGGTTACAATGTCCGAACTTTTAAAAAAGGACCAGATTTCATAGATCCGTCATGGTTATCTTTAGCCTCAAACAGAGACTGCTATAACCTAGATTTTAATACGATGAGTCAGGCTGAGATAACAAAGCTATTTTCAGAGAAAACTCATAACATGGATTTTAGTCTCATAGAGGGAACTAAAGGTCTTTACGATGGTATATCTACTGATGGAAGCGATAGCAACGCACAGTTAGCTAGTCTTCTAAAAACTGAGGTATTATTAGTTATAGACTGTGAAGGTATGACAAGGGGCATAGCTCCTTTATTAGAAGGGTATAAGTCGTTTGGGAAAGATCTTAGATTAAATAAAGTTCTATTAAATAATGTCTCAACATCAAGACATGAATCTAAATTGGTTGCTGCAGTATCACAATATACAGATTTTGATGTTTTGGGAGTTGTTCCAAAAATAAGTAACTTCATATCTGAGAGGCATTTAGGACTAGTTCCAACATTTCAACACCCACGTAAAAAGAAGGTATTATCATCATTAATATCAATTATAAAAGACAACACAGACTATAAAAAATTGTTACCAGCTAAACCTAAAAAATCACAGAGTGATAATAAACCTATTTTAAAAAATAAACACAATTCTCTTCTAATAGGAGTTGCTTCAGATGCAGCATTTGGTTTTTATTATCCAGATGATTTAGAGGAAATCGAGAGACATGGTTGTAAAATAAAAAAAATTGATTTGATACGAGACTCTAAACTACCATCACTAGATGGCTTATTTATAGGTGGAGGTTTCCCAGAGGTACAAGCACATAAACTTGAAAAAAATACCTCAATGAAAAAGTCAATTCGTAATGCAATAAATCAAAACCTTCCAGTGTATGCTGAATGTGGCGGACTTATGTATCTAGCTAAAAGTATTAAGTTTAAGAATTCTCGTACTAAAATGTGTAATGTTTTTGATATTGATATTGAAATGAATGAAAAGCCTATCGGAAGAGGTTATACAGTCTTAGAAGCTAATAATCACCCATGGGCAGTGAATAAAAAAAATATACATGCGCATGAGTTTCACTACTCATCTGTCATACATAACACCAAGAAATATAAATATGCATATAATATAAAACGAGGTTATGGTATCAATGGTAAAAAAGATGGCTTAATATATAAAAATACTATTGCGTCTTTTTCACATTTAAGGTCAACAAATAGATTCAGTTGGACCAAATATTTTATTAAATTTATTGAGGAACTAAATGGTTAAGCAGATATTTGAAATTAGTGATGATGCAGCAAAGCAGATTATTGCAGCCGCTGAGGAGTCAGAAAGTTCTGAGTGGCCACTAAGAATATCACTAAACGTAGATTCTTCTGGCAAGTTTAATTACCTAATGGGTTTTGACCAATCAAAAGAGGAGGATCTTCAATTGAAAATAAATGGCATAAATATATTGATTGATCCTGACTCTATGGTAAATCTTAAAAATACAAAACTTGACTATGTTGCTATAGATGGTTCAGATAAGCAGTTTATTTTTATCAATCCAAATGACCCAGAGTATAAAAAGCCAGACGAATCACTTGATACAAATACTACACACGATTTTTAGCTAGGTAGAAGTTTTTCTTAATTCTTTTGGTATGGAGAACGTTATATTTTCGCTTTTGAAAGATAGATTTTTATCAGACATCTTGGCACCTTGACCCAATAGAAATTTTACTAAGGAATCTACAGTGTCCTCAGGCGCCGATGCACCCGCTGTAATACCTATAACCTTATCACCACTTAAATCTTCGATACTGATCTGATTTATGTCGTCGATCAAAAAAGACTTAATTCCATATTGTACCCCTATCTCTCTCAACCGCTGAGAGTTCGAGCTATTTTGTGAGCCCACAACTATCAATGAATCACAAAACTCTAAAATCTTTTTGACAGCTTCTTGTCTATTTTGTGTTGCATAACAAATATCATCTTTTCTTGGACCAATGATGTTTGGGAACTTGAGTTTCAAAGACCTCACTATACTTTTCGTATCATCAACCGATAATGTTGTCTGCGTTACATAGGCAAGATCTTCGTTTTCAATTTGTAATTTATCTATATCATCGTTTGTCTCAACTAGATGAATTTTACCCTTATCAGAAATGTATTGACCCATTGTTCCTTCAACTTCTGGGTGACCACTATGTCCCACTAAAACAACATCAATGTTCTGTGATGCAAATTTATGAATTTCAAAATGAACTTTTGTAACAAGTGGACAAGTTGCATCAAATACTTTTAGTCTTTTTAAAGAAGCTAGTTCTGATATTTCTTTTGATACACCATGAGCGCTATAAATTAATATAGACTGATCTGGAACATTGTCTAGAGATTCAACAAAAACAACCCCTTTTTCTACTAATTGTTCTATTACATGTTTGTTATGTACAACTTCATGCTTAACATAAATAGTTTCATCAAAAATTTCTACAGCACGGTTTACTATTTCTATTGCTCTTTCTACACCTGCGCAAAAACCTCTAGGCTCTGTTAATAATATTTCTGAGTTTTTAAGTATCATTATCTACATCCAATA
>CAJWPJ010000011.1 GCA_913045115.1 uncultured Gammaproteobacteria bacterium
CAAGCGAACCACCCTTTAAAGCAGAGGCTTTATCTTGTGAGAGTTCTCCTGCATATTTTGAAAAATCTTCTCCGCTCATAACATTTTTTTTAACTTGAAATAATTTTTCTTTTATTTGTTCTGAGCCCTCCATCGGATTTGTTGTCAATAGTATATGGCTGACTTTATACTCATCGACTAGGATATTGCTATCAATAACTTCTAGCATGGTATAACCTTTACCAGTTTTAAAAACACTACTAAATCTACTCTCATCAAGCATCTGAAGGTTGTTTTGATAAATATCAGGAAGTTTGTATATCTGAGCATCCTCTAGTAAAGTTGTTTGTATTTCGTACGCTGGATATTTTTTTTTCTGTTCTTCTATGTCCGAAACTTTTAGACCTTCGAGAATTATTTTAGCTTGACTCAAGTTTAATTTGTCAGATTTATTGAGTATGATATGTTCTTTTATTTTCATCCTTCCATCTACTTCGGGTATCTGACTATTCTTCAGAAAACTTATTATTTCTTCTTCTGATACATATGCTCTATTGGTGAACTGTGTTCTAAATACCTCTTGCCTTTTAATGTTCCTTCTTAATTTATCAAGATATTTTGTATAGCTTAAGTTTTGATTTTCTACTACGTCCTTCAATTGAAGCACAGTAAGCCCTTGGCTACTTGCAATAGCCTTGAGTTGATTTTGGAGATCTATATCCGATACCCTTATTCCCATTCTGGAGCTTGCCTGATCTAAAAGAGATTCCTCAATTAGTTGGTCTAGGACATCATTTTTCAGTTTAGCTAGTTGAATCCTACTAAGATTATCAGCCTTTATCTCCCTCATTTTCTCATTCAACTCTGATTGCAGGATCACCCTGTCATTTACAATAACTACGACACTATCCTCTAGGGATTGACTTGTATCTATGAACATCATTACTGACATTACAGCTGCAATTTTCAACTTATTCATAATCTGTCCTATCTTTATATCCAGCAATACCTCTTCTAAGTAATGACGCAGTCTTATTGTTTGTAGTTGTTAAGCCTTTTGGCAAGAACTCAAAGAATAGTGCATTGTCTTTTTTTGCTCCCGTCCAGTAATCTCTGGCAACAACCTTGAGAGAGTAGCAACAACCATCATACTCTAGTCCAATCATGGTATCGATTAAATCCTCGACATCTCTTCTGTTATTGGAGAAGGAATAATTATATTTACCCACCAAAGAAAATTGATTGTTGAAAGAATATACCCCGGATAAATCAATTTCCTCACCATTGCCTCTAAAAAATCTATAATCCGCATTAAATAACCTATTTCTTGAGCCAGTGTTATCGTTGTATCTGTATCTAATATTATTTCGCATTCCATGGCCTTTGTGTGGATTGAAGACTGATCCTATAGATAACTGAGTTTTTTCACTCAACTTAGCACTCATTAAACCGATGATGTTTGAAGCATCAGAATGAGATTTTGTATTACTTGTTAGATGAACATCTCGATCATCAAAATATATTATTTGACCAATCGTACCGGTAAATAATTCATCACCTGAATTTTCATCTATGATCCTATGCGTTAAAGCTAGAGAAACTTGTTTTGCATCATTTATTCTATCTTCTCCATAAAATTTATTTTCAGATAGTAAAGAATATTTGAACTCTTTAAGACCAGTATCAAAAATAGGATTATTATCCTGATTTCCCACAGGAATGTATAATAAGTAGGCCTCAGGCTCTAAGGTATAGAGCTTGTCTCCAATATATTTATCAAAATAGAGTTTACCTCGGACACTAGCTATAGCAGTAGTTTTTGATTCTGAATCAGCTGTATTATTATCTAAATTATAATCAACGTATCTTATTCCAAACTTAGGAGTTAATTCCCAACCATCTGAGATAAATGACATTTGTACGCTCGGATAAAGTAAGTATCTTGTACCTTCCACTATCGAAGCATCTTTATGCTCAAACTTATCAATGCTTGCTTTTATGTTGTAGCCAAAAGGAGAGCCACTTTTACTAGTGTAACCTACTTTTAATGAGGGAACTGTTTGGTATTGCTCTGTAATTCCAGTTTGAGATGGCTGGTATGTCAATGTCGACAGCTCATAGTTCATAATATTATTTTCGGTATGCTTCTCACCAAAAAGTCTAATTTCTCTCTTGACACTTGATTGACTAGATGTGCTCAATGAGTTTCCAAAATCGTCAAAATAGTCAAGATCAGATATGCGGCTGTAGGATATATCGCTATTGAGGATTGATCCAATCATATCTCTACTACCTGAAGTGAGCGTATTATACAAAACTCTTTTATCGTCAATTTTATAAAGATAACGATCTTTACCAAACTCATCATCATTTTCAAGATATGTGAAATTTAATAAACTTGAGGATTTATCTCTACCCAAATATCTAAATTCATTATCAAATAGGATTCCTCTATCACTGAGAGATGTAATCTCAACGGTAGCATCATAATTCTCTGATAGATTAAAATAATATGGAATAGAGAGTGATGTCCCACTATCACCTTCAGAGCCAAATGATGGGGTCAATATTCCTGATTGTCGTTTGTCTGTTAGAGGATAGCTTATAAATGGCGAGTAAAAAATTGGGATGTTTTTATACTTTAGTAGCATGTTATATGAGTGCCCTCTCTCGTCTTGATTAAAGAGTTTTGTTGACGTAGTTGTAAGCTCCCAGTCGGGATCATTTATATTACATGCTGTATAAGTTGCATCCTCTAGATGAATATCTTTATTTTTTTTAAATGTGATAGTTCTAGATTTTCCTGCTCCAATTTTTTTTGACCTATAGTATTCTGCTTCTGTAAATTTAATATCACTATCTAAACCTCGGTACTGTGCTGTTTGTGAATGTACCGTAATTTCATTATTAAAATATTTTACGTTTCCGGATGCGGAAACATTTTTAGTATTTGGGTAATACTTTATACTATCTGCTTTTAGCATATCTTGCTGCCTTTCAGCTTCTGCATTGCCTTCTGCTAGAAATTCATCATCAGTTTGGCTTTGCCTATCGGCTCTAATTTCAAGTGTAGATTCATCTGCAACGGCAAGCGTCTTAACGTCCTCGAAAGTTTCAAAATTATTTAATGCACATAGCCCTAAATCTTGATCATCCTGCTCATTGAGGGAAATGGTGATAATTTTTTCTCTGACTTTGTTATTATCTTTCTTCGTGGCTTGAATAATTGGAGCATCTGAAATATCGAGTTGGGCATTCTCCATCTGCCCAAGTTTCTTGTAAAGCTTATTGTTTACTATGATCTCGAATACTCTCTCATTTTTAAATATTATATTAATACTTTTAACTTCTTTTCTATCTAAATTATTATAATGATAGTAACTCCAACGATCCTTATTGAAAGGGCTTGATGAGGGTTTTCCTAGGAGGTATTTTACTTGCTCCCTTGTTAAACCGATTTCTAGACGGTCAAAGTTCTTATCATTAAGAAGGCGACCTTGCTCGAGAGGAATAATATAAGGCTTAATTTCATAATCTGAAAGACTTTCTCTTACGTCTTTTTGAATCTCACTGAAAATATCCATTACACCAGAATGAGCTGTAGGTGTAATTATTAGAGAGATTATTGCAAGCGATTTTTTTATATGATTATTTAGAATCATCAAGAGAATTATAGCACTAGTCTGACTTTATCAAATAAATTATCAGTTTTTAATAATAGAAATAATCTCATCAGTCAACCTTTGGGGGCCATCCTCGCCTCCAATGATTCTATGCAAGACACCTTTTTTTTTATAGAAATTAATTATTGGCTCAGTCTGTTCAGAATAGACTTTTAACCTATTAGAGACAGTTTCCTCGTTATCATCGACTCTCTTTACAAAAACCCCGTCGCCGCACTTATCACCCTCTCTGAAATCTGAGAAAAACTCATTTTCTATTTTTCCACATGTATCACATGTTATTCTTCCCACACACCTTTTGATTATCAAATCTGTTGGCACATCAATGAGAAAGACATATTCTATCGACAGCTCAAGACTTTTTAATAGTTCATCTAAGCTAGAGGCTTGTGAAAGATTTCTTGGAAAACCATCGAGTATAAAACCATTTTCGCATTCGCTAGAACTAATTTTTTTTGATACCAATTGCAAAACAATGTCATCGCTAACAAATTGTCCTGAGGACATAATCCTTTTAAGCTCTTGACCCATCTCGGACCCTGATGAGGTTTCAGCTCGAAGCAAATCTCCAGTAGATATTTGGGGGATATTGAATTTGTTTTCAATATTTTTTGATTGTGTCCCCTTGCCTGAACCTGGCGCCCCTAAGAAAAGTATATTCATGTCTTATCTCCCAAATAAAATTATAGTAATGGCGCAATCACAAGACTTACAATAGCCATCACATTAATCAATATATTCATCGATGGCCCAGAAGTATCTTTGAGCGGATCGCCGACTGTGTCACCTACAACTGCGGCTTTGTGCGTATCTGACCCTTTGCCACCAAAATTACCTTTTTCTACAAATTTTTTTGCATTATCCCAAGCCCCACCAGAGTTTGACATTGTGAGAGCCAATAATATACAACTTACAAGCCCTCCACCCAAAAGACCTCCAAGCATTTCTGGGCCAAATAAAAATCCAACCAGTACGGGTGAAAATACTGCAATTGCTCCTGGCATAACCATTTTCTTCAAAGCAGCCCCAGTTGCAATCTCCACGCACTTTTGATTATCTGGTTTGCCTGTTCCTTCAAGTAAACCAGGTATTTCTCTAAATTGTCTCCTAATTTCGTTTATCATGCTGTACGCAGCGTCTCCAACAGCTGTGATTGTTAAAGACCCTACAAGAAACGGAATCATACCTCCAATAAATAGTCCAATTAGCACGTTTGTGTCAGTCAAGAGTAATTGAATTGGCTCTTGTCTGCTGTGGTTTACCTCTTGAACAAACGCTGTAATAATCGCTAAAGCAGCCAATGCAGCCGCTCCTATAGCAAAGCCTTTACCTATTGCAGCAGTTGTATTTCCAACTTCATCTAAACTATCAGTAATTTTTCTAGTACTTTCACCAAGGGCGCCCATCTCGGCAATACCGCCCGCATTATCAGCAATTGGACCATACGCATCAATTGCCATTGTGATCCCAACTGTTGCTAACATACCCACAGCCGCAATACCCACACCATAAAGTCCAGCAAAATGATTTGATAAGAAGATAATTATAACTAACGTAAGGACAGGAACTACAACAGATTGAAGACCAATAGACAAGCCGGTTGTAATCACAGTAGCAGAACCAGTTTGTCCTTGTTCAGCAATTTTTCTTACCGGGGCACCACCTGTATAATATTCTGTTACAAGCCCAATGATTATGCCCCCGATGGTTCCCGATAGAACTGCATACCATGCATTTGCTGTTAAACCCAGTGATACGATTACAAAATATGCTAAGACTATAAATGATATTGCTGAGGCGAACGTTCCTCCTCTGAGAGAATTTGCAATGTTTGTCTCGTCACTGCCATCCCTTGATGCAAGAACCCTTATAATAACTATTCCTATAATTGAACAGAATAATCCAAGCGATGCAAGAGCGAGCGGAAGAGACATTAGGGTTTCTCTGGAGCCTAATTGAATTAAATCTGCTTCTACCATAGTAGATGCAATCGCTATAGTTGCTATTATTGCACCGCAGTATGATTCAAATATATCAGATCCCATACCTGCGACATCACCTACATTGTCACCAACATTGTCCGCTATAACTCCGGGGTTTCTTGGATCATCTTCAGGGATATCTTTCTCAACTTTACCAACAAGGTCTGCTCCAACATCAGCAGACTTTGTGAAAATACCACCACCAACTCTTGAGAATAGAGCAACCGTCGATGCCCCCATACCAAATCCATGAATTGTTGAAGCAGTCTCAGGGTCTGAACCATACAAGATGTATAAGAGACCCAAACCTAATAATCCCATAGCAGCTACAGTAAGACCCATTATTGAACCACCAAAAAATGCAACTGATAAACTATCACTCACCCCCGAGTTCTGCGCAGCTGTGGCAGTTCTAACATTCGCTTTAGTTGCTGTGTACATGCCAATAAAGCCAGTTATTGACGAGCTTAGTGCGCCGACTATGAATGCTATAGTGCTACTTAATCCTAATCCTATATATATTCCAAATATTAGTATCAATGAGAACATGAACAGTATGGAATACTCTTTCTTCATGAAAGCCATGGCGCCGAGATGTATTTCGTCTGAGATATCTGTTAAGTTTTTATCACCGGCAGGATATTTTTTCACTTGCACATAAAGCAAATATGACGCTAAGAGCCCTGTAAATCCAAGTATTATAGGTACAAAATTCATATTAAATCACCGTTTGTCCTTTTTTTGTTTTCCTTTTCAAATTCTTACTTATAATACAAATATGGTAAGTAAGCATCGCAATGAGACTATCAGAAAAAGACATAGGTTTGAAGAAAAAACTGGCTGGGAGGATATAAATGACCCTGTCCGTGATAGAGCATCACATAAGCTAAGAGCACTTATTGCCTCAGGTATAGTTTTCGTGATTTCTATATTTTATCTTGATCATATATTCCAGATACAGATTAATGATCACGAATTATATACAACCAAAGCTGAAGATAATCGTATACGCGTCAGGCCAATAGAACCGATTAGAGGGAATATATTAGATAGGAATGGCATTACGTTAGCAGAGAGTTTTGATACATTTGATATAATTGCAAAAAAAGAGAATATCGTCTCTGAACGAAATTTCTTACTAAATTCACAAAAAGTTTTTAAATTTGAAAAAAAAGATATTGATAGACTCAAAAGAGAATTTAAAAACGGAAGACTTAAAGAAGTTACTCTTAAAAAAAATACCACAATGGAAGAATTTACTAAATTATCTGTAGACCAATACCTTCTTCCTGAGATGGAGCTAATTGTAAAATCGAATAGACGTTATATTTTTCCAGAGGCTACGTCACATGTACTTGGTTATACAGGAAAACTGTCTGAGAACGATTTTAATTCAACTGTTGAGATTAAAGAGGGCATGACAACTGTTGGTAAGGTAGGTGTCGAGAGATTCTATCAAAATCTTTTATCAGGCACACCAGGATTTGAGAAATTAGAAACTAATGCAAATAACGAGATTATAAGAGTCTTAGAGAAAAAATCGGCTACCAGGGGTAGCGACGTGTATCTGACAATCGATGCCAAACTTCAAAACTACACTTATGAATTACTACAAGGACAGAGAGGTTCTATCATAGTTATGGATCCCCATAACGGGGATATTTTAAGTTTCGTGAGCCACCCTGGCTACGATATTAACTTATTTGCAAGAGGTATATCCTCTAAAGATTATAATAAATTACTTAAGGATAAAGCAAAGCCGTTATTCAATAGAGCTCTCGTAGGTCAGTATCCACCAGGTTCTACTGTTAAGCCTTTTTTTGGAATCGTAGCCCTCGAGGACGGTATAATTGATAAATCGAAAGTTTTTGCATGCACCGGGGCATATAAACTAGAAAATTACAAAAGACCCTTCAAGTGCTGGAAAAAGGATGGACACATGAATGTCAATTTATCCTCAGCAGTTGCGTCTTCTTGTGATGTATTTTTTTACCGCTTAGCAGAAATCTCAGGGATTGATATGATTCATGATAAATTACAAAAATTTGGATTCGGACAAAAAACATATGTTGATCTATATGGAGAAAAACGAGGATTATTGCCATCGAGAGAATGGAAATCCCAGTCTAGGCAATCTGCCTGGTACCCAGGTGAAACGTTGAATGTCGGAATTGGGCAAGGTTATTTTTTAGCAACACCTCTTCAGCTCGCAAATGCTACCGCGCTTCTTGCGAGTGGTGGATCATCCGTCACTCCACATTTGTTTTTAAGAAGTATTGATAGGATTAAAAATGAAGTATCTAACTTTAGTTATAGTGATAATAAAAATGAAATTGAGATTGATACTGATAGTTTACATGTTGTTAATGAAGCAATGTGGCGCGTTGTTTATGACAAGAGCATTGGAACGGCTTCACACATAAAAAAAATTGATAGTCTTGAGTTTGCTGGCAAAACTGGAACCGCTCAAGTTTATAATTTAGATAAAGGAAAAACAGGAACTAAATCATTACAAGACCATGCTCTCTTTATAAGCTTTGCACCTTTTGAGAGTCCTGAAATTGTAGTATCAGTTATAGTTGATAATGGCGGAAGTGGCTCAGCAGTAGCTGCACCGATTGCTAGAAATATTATTAACTACTATTTTGAAAATATTAAACCCAAGGTTGCAATGCAATGAGATATGCATCAAACGAATTTGGCGGCATATCTTCACTTTTGAAAATTGATTTAAAACTATTTGTGATTGTAATGATGATAGTATTTTTAGGTTTGGCTACACTCTTTAGTGTATCAAATGGAGACAATACTCTCATGTTTAAACAAAGTATAAGAATTATTATTGGCTTAGTTGCTATGATTTTACTTGCCCAAATTCATCCAGACAATTTTAGACTATTTTCTCCCGCTTTATACTTTATTGGTTTGCTACTTTTGATATTGACTATATTCTTTGGCGTTGGTAAGTCTGCTGATCGTTGGCTAGATTTTTACTTTGTAAGATTTCAACCGTCAGAGTTGATGAAAATATTTGTTCCCTTGATGATAGCATCGTTCTATTCGGATAAATCACTACCACCCAAATTTAAAAACTTAGTAGTTGCAGTTCTCATAATAATTGTACCAGCGTTATTAATTGCTAAACAACCCGATTTAGGGACAGCAATTTTAATAACTAGTTCAGGTATAATTGCGATCTTTCTATCTGGAATTCGACTAGCACACATTTTTTTGGGCCTGGTTTTTGTCATAGGCGCCATCCCTCTTTTGTGGTCGCAAATGTATGATTATCAAAAATCTAGAATCTTATCTTTTTTTAGTCCTGACCAAGACGTATTAGGTTCTGGCTATCATCTTGTCCAATCTAAAATAGCTTTGGGTTCTGGAGGTCTATTTGGTAAAGGGTATATGAATGGCACTCAATCTAAATTAGATTTCCTTCCTGAAAATCACACTGATTTTATTTTTTCTGCTTATGGAGAAGAGTTTGGTTTTATGGGAGTCTTGATATTAATTTTATTATATGTACTTGCTACTTTTAGGGGCATGAGCATCTCAATCAAAGCAACTGATAATTTCTCAAGAATCTTGTCTGGAACTTTGATCCTGACCATATTTTTGTATGTGCTTGTGAATGTTGGAATGGTTATCGGCATTCTACCCATTGTAGGTGCACCGCTACCATTTATGAGTTATGGAGGAACATCAATGTTGACTGTATTTGCCGCTCTAGGAATTATCATGTCAATTAAATCACACCAGAGGCTCATGAGAAAATGATCAAAAATATCATATTAATTCCATTTCTTACGTTAATAGCTTGTAATTCTGTTGCCAACACTCAATACAATACAAAAGGAGTGAATGAGTTCATCAAATATATGGAGAATAAACATGATTTTGATAGCAAAGAACTTAGAGCGCTTTTTGATAATATTAAAGAGGAAAAAAAGTTAAAAAAATTTTTCAAAAAAGCACCAGAGAGAAGACTTACATGGAACGGCTGCAAGCCTAGCGAGAAGCAGTGTATTAATTACAAAGGATTATTTGTAACTGAACACAATATTAAAAATGGAAAGTCATTTACTAATGATAACTATAAAATATTGAAAAAAGCAGAGGACATATTTGGAGTACCTAAAGAGATTATAGTTGCAATAATAGGTATTGAAACAAGATATGGTAAAAATTTAGGCTCATTCAAAACATTTGATACTCTTGCATCATTATCTGTTGGACCAAATAAGGGAAGAAGGGCGAATTTTTATAAGGTAGAGCTAGAAAATTTTTTATTACTCTGCCGTGAAAATAATCTAGATCCGTCGTCTATCAAAGGTTCCTACGCTGGGGCACTTGGCAAACCCCAGTTTATTTCAAGTTCATACAGAAACTATGCAATTGATTTCGATGGTGATAGTTATGCAGATTTATGGAGTTCAAATTCAGATGTTATTGGGAGCGTGGCAAATTATCTTAAGCAAAATGGCTGGATGAGAGATGGTCTAATTCTAACAGACATCAAGATTCGGAATAACAGAAAAACATTAGATAAATTATCAAAAAAAACATATAAACCACATACAAAATACCAAGAGTACGCAAAAATGAATATTAAAGCTTCATCCTCCATTGATAGTGACGAGATACTTTCAGTTATAAAAAGACTTGAAGGACAATCCAATGTTTATAGTTTTGGCCATAAAAATTTCTATACCATCACCAGATACAACAGGAGCCGGTTATATGCACTTGCAGTGTATACACTGGCACAAGAAATAAAAATGGCATCACAGTAACGTTAGTTATGCTACTATATACAGATGACTAAACGGTTACTTACAATATTTCTTTGCAGTGTATTTGTTACAGTAGTTCAAGCGTCACCAATTCCCCCGGCACCAAATCTAAACGTCAAGGCATACGTAATAATGGACTTTGACAGTAAAATGATTTTAGCTTCATCAAACAAAGATTTAACTCTTCCACCAGCAAGCATAACTAAAATGATGACAGCTTACGTAGCATTTACCGAGTTGAAAGAGAATAACATTTCGTTAGATGAAGAAATACTTGTAAGTAAAAAAGCTTGGAAAACCGGTGGTTCTAAAATGTTCATCGAGGTCGGAAAAAAAATAAAGGTACGAGACATCCTTCAAGGAGTTATAACCGTATCGGGAAACGATGCTAGCGTTGCACTTGCAGAGCATATCTCAGGTGATGAAAAAACTTTTGCAACATACATGAATCAAATGGCTTCAAATCTTGGGTTAAAAAACACGAATTACACTAATGCAACTGGATTACCAAATGATAGTTTATATACGACTGCCGAGGATATTTCTTTACTATCTAGCGCTTTGATTGAGGAGTTTCCTGATCTCTACAAACTATATTCAACAAAGTCATTTCAATTTAACGACATTAAGCAATATTCAAGAAATAAATTGCTTTTCATTGATGATAATGTTGATGGAATAAAAACTGGCTTTACTAAAGCCGCGGGTTATTGTCTTGCAAGCTCTGCTAAAAGAGGGAATAGAAGGTTGATAGCTGTTGTCATGGGAGCGCCCACACCTGAAGTGCGAATTCAAGCAAGTCGTACATTGTTAGAATATGGTTTTAGATTTTTCGAGACCCACACTTTGTTTAAAGGTAACACCCCCATATCAACTGCACGCGTTTTCTCAGGAGAGGAAACAGAAATAAAATTCGGTGTCACTGAAGACGCAATGGTAACCATACCTAGAAGGCAGAAGAAAAATTTGAAATATGAATACATTATCGACAGACAACTTACTGCCCCTGTGAAACAGAATCAAACGATAGGATTTATGCACATAAAACTAAAAGATAAGATTATTCATACTTATAAGCTGACTGCCCTTGAGGATGTCAATCAAGGATCGCTATATCGCAGGACAGTTGATTCACTCTTAATGGACCTGTAATGTCTACTTCAGAGTTCGTATATTTGAATGGAGAATACTCTTCGAAAGAAACAACATCTTTATCTATATTAGACAGAGGCTTTTTATTCGGTGATGGCGTATACGAGCTGATACCTATTTATAACAAAAAAATATTCTACGTAGAGGATCACTTAAAAAGATTAAGGAGCAGTCTAGAACAAATTAACATTTCTCCATTGTTATTGGATACTTTGAATTTAATTAAGATTATTAACAAGATTATAAAAATTAATGATTATAACGACCACTATATCTATATCCATATATCACGTGGAGTTCAGCAGAAACGAAATCATGTTTACTCAGACGATTGCAAGCCTACTGTGCTTGTGATGGGTGAAAACTACAAACCTTTTAGTAGAAGCGATATTGTAAAAGGTAAAAAGGCAATATGTGAGGAGGATTATCGTTGGTTGAAATCAAATATTAAATCTACGTCGTTGCTTGCAAATGTTCTTATCAAGAACAAGGCTAATAATAGCAATTCATATGAGGCACTATTGTTGAGAGATGGATTATTGACAGAAGGTTCTGCTAGCAATGTCTTTATCGTTAAAGGCGGAGTTATAAAGACTCCAAAGCTTAGTAATAAACTTTTGCCAGGAATTACTCGAAAATTTTTAGCTGATCTTATTAGTTTACATAATCTAGATTATGCAGAATGTGATATATCCAAGGACGAGCTATTTGATGCGGATGAAATTTTCTGCTCAAGTTCTACTAATCCTGTTGTTCCTATTACACAGCTGGATGACAAGACTATATCTGATTCAGCCGGCGTGATCTCTATGGATCTTTATAATCATACACAAGATTACATCAGAAAGAACTTCAAATAAAAAAACCGCTGAATCTAGAATTCAGCGGTTTATAATCTTACGTAAAATTAAATAACGTAAATTTTAGTTAGGCTGGCATTCGTAAGCTGCTGCTTTCATTTCCATAGCCTTAGCTGCACACTCATCACGTGACGATACAGGACCTATTGTTTCAAAACGATCAAAATCATTTTCAATCGGATACACCTTCACCATGTATTCAGAAGGAGCACTTGTTCCACCACCGCAAGCAGTGATAATTCCTGTCAAGAGTAGTACAGATAGAAGTTTTAAATGTCTCATTTGACCCCCTAGTCGTAATTACATTTATTACTTTATCATAATTAAAATAATCTTGGATATATATTTAAACAAAATAAGTAAGTTATTTAACAATATCTCTCACTTCAATGTTCATTATCAGATAAATAGTTTTGTAATTATGTTTAAATACGACTAAAATGTTAGGTGGGGTAAATCATTATTAGCAAATGCTAATATTGAATACTATTTAATTAAATGGGAATGAATTATGAAAAAAGATAAAACTCAGGTTTCAGATTCTAAAAGAGGTTTTTTAAAAGGATTAGGCGCAGTAGCTGCAGCAACACCAATAATCGGATCTATGTTTGGTTCTGATGATGCACAAGCCGCAAAAGCCGATCATGAGATGTATCTTCGTGGTACGTACTTTGAATCTTGTACATGCGATACTATTTGTCCATGTCTTCTTCTTTTAGACCCAACTCAGGGTTATTGTAAAGCTTTCTTAACTTGGAACATCGAGCAAGGTCACGTTGGTAATGTTGACGTTAGCGGTTTAAATGTTTCTATGTGGCTAAATGCACCTCAAAACCTTTTGAAAGGACAATTTGAGATGGCAGTTTATATTGATGAACGTGCTAACAATGCACAATTCAATGCACTAAGAGAGGCTTATCATGGCGCTCATGGTGGACACTTAGGTGTAATCGCAAGTCTTGGTAAAGGGGCTGAAGGTGCACCTCGCGAATATCTACCAACTAAAAGAGCTAAAATTACTTATATGGTTAATTCTCCATCAAGACACGTGATTGTTGAGGGAATAGCTGAAAATAAAATGGAACAACTTGCAGGAGCTGCTGGTCGTCCTGTAGTAGTACATGACACACCGTTAGCAGTTGCTCCACCATATCCTATTACCGTGAGCAAAGCATCAAAGCTTACTTACAATGATCATGGCATAAGCCATTCATGGGAAGGTGGAAATGGCTTGAGCTCTCCATTCGTATATCGTGATGGCGCTAACAAGCAACAAGCAATAGAAGTTTAACTTCAATATTGAACGATGGCCTGCTTCCATGCAGGCCATTTTTTTTTAATCTTATGAATGACAGAGTAATACAAGCACCCCTAAAAGATAGAATGATTGTTTATATTGGAGTAGCAATAGTACTTCTATTCTCATGGCTTTATATTCTTGGAATGGGTTGGCACATGAATACAATTCCATTTATCAACAACACAACTATGAGTATGGACATGCCTTCTGATTCAATGGATATGAAAGATAATGGCATGGATATGAATAAACAGGAAATGGAAGGCATGACTATGAATCAGGAGTCAGGTATGATTACGAAGATTTTGACATGGATGCCTCCAATGGGAAATATGTGGGCTTTAACTGATTTCTTTTTACTATTCATGATGTGGGCAGTAATGATGATAGCAATGATGACTCCGTCAATACTTCCAATGCTCATGTTGTATACAACTCTAAATGCTAGAAAAAAAGCACATGGGCAAGAATCGGCATCCACGATGATTCTTCTTGCAGGTTATTTGTCAAGCTGGGTACTTTTTAGTTTATTCATCACTTTCCCCCAATATTTTTTACACACTAATGGGTTTTTGAATATGATGATGGAACCCATACATGCCTATCTTGCAGCTTTTGTTCTTGTCCTGGCAGGAATTTACCAATTTACACCATACAAAGATGCTTGTTTAAATGTTTGCCAATCACCTTTAAGCTTCTTAACTAATAACTGGCAAGATGGTAATTTTGGCGCATTTATCATTGGTTATAAACATGGCTTTTATTGCGTTGGCTGTTGCTGGGCACTAATGCTTACGCTTTTTGCGCTTGGTGTAATGAATATCCTTTGGGTCATAGTGCTAACCATCTTTGTTTTATTTGAGAAAGTTTCTTATAACTATCCTCTAACCTACAGAAGAGTAGTAGGCGCCTTTTTGATTATTTGGGGTCTTGTTCTAGTTGCCTAATTTTTTCAAGTCGATCTGGAGTTCCGATGTCCATCCATTTTCCATCGAAGATACTGAAAGTTATTTTTTTTTCTGATCTAAGGATATCGCCGAGCTCAACATTACTATGATTATTGAATAATTCTCTATGATATTTTCCAATACCTGAAAATACATACGCATTTCCGACTAGTAGACTGTCACCATCACAGTCAAAATCTCCATCTAAGTAATCAGGTGTATCTATTAAAACAATATGAGCTAAACTTTCTTCAAGTTTTAAATCTTTTAGAGCTCCTAAATTGTAATCTGTCCAAATATCACTGTTAATGACAATAAATTCCTCATCATCAAAATTTTTGATGATATTTCTTATTCCCTCGGCAGTACCAAGAGGTTCATCTCCTTCGTCAACTAGATGAATATCAAAATCTAGTGTCTCGATATAGTTTATGATTACATTTTTTTTATAAGCAACGTTTATAGTAATTTCATCCAATCCAGAATCTCTGCAAAGGTTAATTTTATTCTCCAGTAAATATTCACCATTGATTTCTAGCATTGGCTTAGGAATGTCCTTTGTGAGCGGCATCATTCTTGTGCCTTTTCCTGAAGATAATATTATAACTTTCATACTGAAATCTTCTCTAGTAAATGCAGTTCACTAAAAATTTCATCTAGATTAGTAAGATCTTTATACTTCTTTAATGTTTTTTCTACATATGTATAAGTTCTTGGGATATCTTTTAGATAGTTATCTTTCTTATCTCTATAATTCAAACGTGAAAATATTCCTATAGCCTTAATATGCCTTTGAAGTCCTGTCATATCAAACCAATATCTAAAATCTGAAATATTATTGTTTTCTTTACATTTAATTCTAGTAAAAAAACTCTCCAGCATATCTTCTATAAGACCATCATCCCATGTTATGTAACAGTCTTTAAGTAGAGATACTAAATCATAAGTTATAGGCCCAATAACTGCATCTTGATAATCGATAACTCCAGGATTATTAGTATCAGTAACAAGGAGGTTCCTTGAATGAAAATCCCTATGAACAAATGTCTTAGGAATATTTTTAAGAAATTCATTAAGTTTATTAAACTCTGTATTTATCGAATCAAGATACCCATCATCTTCATTGATCTTAAGATGATTTCCTAAAAACCAATCTATAAATAAATTATTTTCCTCTTCGTACAAATCATCAAAAGATTCTAAATCAGAATAGTCAGCATTAGCTTGAATTTTAACAATTGCTTCAAGCGCATCAGTATATAAGCAGTAAACTGTTTCGCTATCAAGTTTTCTAGAATATAAATCATCTCCAAGATCAGATAGCACTAAGAATCCACTTTCTTTATCACACTCAAAAAGCTCAGGAACATTTACTTTTGCATCACGGAGTTTTTCAGTAACAGATATAAATGAATTTAGATTTTCTTTATCAGGAGGGCAATCCATGACAACATAAGAAAGATTATTTTTTTTCACTCGGTAATACTTTCTAAAACTCGCATCTCCAGACAGGTCGGCAATAGACGATTTTTCATAACTATTTTCACCCAGCCAATCTCTTAGTTTTTGCTGCCTATCACTACCCATTTGGCTATATTACTATATAATTTCGCGAATGAAGTCAAAAAACCTTATAGATGAGTCTATAAAATTACAACTTGAAGCCAAGGCTCTGGGCCTTGATTGGATTGATCTTGATAAGATTATCAGCAAAATACGTGAAGAGACCAATGAGCTTGATGAAGCGATAGAAAGTAAAGATAGAGAGCATATCATTGAGGAATTTGGGGACCTCTTCTTCTCTCTCATTTCACTATCTAGACACCTTAAAATTGATATGAGTGATTTAAACGAGTCTGCTAACTTGAAATTTAAAGGGAGACTTAATAAGATTAACGCCGAAATGAAAAAAAGAGACATTAAATATGCTAAACCTGATGAAATGATTGAAATCTGGAAAAGTATCAAAAATAAACCATAAGATATTCTAATGCTTTCTTACTTTCACTTTAAAGTTATCAATATAATTAATTACTTTTCAGCACTTTTTTTGATTATTGTAAGCATCCCTGCTTATGCGGAGCGTCTAGATGATCAAAATGTCACCATCAACTCCGGTGTAACACAATCACATACAAGTGACACCATTCTTTTAGACAGCGGTGGACCATACACAATTAATAATTCAGGGAATATTGTATCTACTGACGGGCATACAATTAGAATTAAAGTACAAACAACCTTAACGAACTCAGGTTTAATTGATTCCAACGGTTCAACACAAACTAGTCTCTATACAGTTTTTTACCAAAGCGCTTCTGGAACCAGCTCTCTAAACAACAGCGGAACAATTCTCTCAGATTATTCAGGTAAAAATGCTGCAGGCATCCAAGTGGATGGTTCAATTTTATCAAGTATTGTCAACACAGCAACGGGTACCATTGAAGCGAAGAATACCACAAATATTGCAAACGGTATTAGAATACAATCTTCTTCGGGCAGTTATGTTGCTGACATCACAAATGCTGGAACAATATCGGCATCTTCATCTGGAGCAGCATATGGTATCACTTCACTTGGTGCAGGAGATGGGTTCAATACTGTGACCAATTCAGGAACAATCTCTGCTATAGGTGGTGCAAATAGGTCTTCAGATACTACCAGTTATGGTATAGCTATGTGGGGTACAACAAACATCTACGGATCTGTTATCAATAGCGGGACTATTCAAGCTAGTACCACTGAGGGTAGTGGTAAAGGTAGTGTTGGTATTCGTCAAGTAGGTACCCTTACTACTCTAAATAACTCCGGTACAATATCAGGTAATAAATACGGTGTTAGAAACACTGGAACAATCACCGACTTTACAAATACAGGAACAATTACTGGTACGAGTGAATATAGTATTGAGAACTCTGATACTGGAGTTATAACAAATCTTTATAACTCACAAAATAACTTAACCTTTAACGGAAACCTTCCAACGAATTATTCAGTTATTATAAATAGCGCCTCGGATTATGGGAAAATAACCTTTTCATCACCATCAGGTTCATTAAATTTTGCTATTCATAGTTCTTCATCACTTACAGCAGGATCTTACTCAGCTGTTATGTCAGGGATTACTGCATCAAATATTTCTTCTGTTACTACTGGATCTATTGAAAGAGGTGGCGAAATACATCGTTATAGTCTAACTAACAGCACCGGGACACAATGGGATTTAGTTATTAATTCTCTTGCTTCTGCAACAGATTGCTCACTGAATTCATCTTTGCCTGGCTGTCAAAAAACTGATGATATTTGTAAAACTTTAGAGGTCACAATGAATCGAATGACCCAAGATCAAGGTTATTTTGCACACATGAATACCTACGACTGTGATGTGTTCGGAGATGACGGTTACTGTGTATCCATTGGAGCAAGGAGAACAAAAATTACAAATCCTGTGAGTACCAGCTATAGCAGTGTTGTTACTTTTGGTAAAAAAGAAACACCAACTTTTAGATGGTCTGTGTTTACTCATTTTAATCACACACTAGATACTCCCTCTAACTTTAGTCTTAAAGATAAAGTGCCATTAGTTGGAGCACTTGCAGTTTGGAATCAATATTCTGATAACTCAGGGTTACAAATAAAAGTAGGGAATACTTACTCAAAAAAAACATCCCGAATCACAAGAGCACAATCAGGAGTATCTGAAGAAGCCACGGGTGATACAGTTGTGAGCGCTGAGTCTTATCTTGTTGAAGCAAGATATAACATTACTAAGTCTAACCGTACTAAATATTCTCCTTATATTGCATTGAGAAATTCTGTTAAAAAACAAAATGGTTATACTGAAAAATCTGCAGAATATCCTGTCACCTATAATGATATTATAGATAAATCAAATACAATTATTGTTGGTCTCAAATATGAAAAAGATATTTCTGATATTATTTTAAAAGGTAGCGCAGGGTTAGAACATGACTTTTATCACACAGTTGATCGACTTGCGCCCACGGCAGCTGTAAGTATTACCACTGTTAATATAAATGAAAGCTTTGATAAAACGCGACCAGTTTTCTCAATTGGATTGGATAAATTCTTCTCACCAACCAGAAGACTGAGCGCAACTTACCAATATCAAAAGCTACCTTATAGAAATATGACAGAAAAAAACTTTTACCTGTATTATACAATTGGATTTTGACTATTTTTTTGCTTTCTTAGCTAAATAAGTTAAATTTACTAATTCAATAACAAAATTAATAAGTATAAAATCGGCTAGATAAAATTAAAGAAGAAATGGATAAAAGAAATATCATGTATGCTGGGCCATCAGAAATGTTTGATATTTGGAAATCTATCAAGAATAAATAAGCTTATTTACTATGAATAAATCTGAAAGAGCCATTGCGGTAAAAAAAATACTTGATAGAACTTATCCTGAAACACCTGTACCACTTGATCATAAAGATAACTTTTCTTTGCTTGTAGCTGTCCTTTTATCTGCACAATGTACAGATGAAAGAGTAAATGAAATAACCCCAAAACTATTTTCTGTTGCGGCAGACCCAGCAAGTATGTCTAAAGTTTCTGTAAATAAAATATATCAAATTATCAAGCCCTGTGGATTAGGTCCACAAAAATCAAAAGCTATTCATAAATTGTCAAACATATTAGTGAAAAAATTCGATGGGGCCGTTCCAAATAACTTCAAGGATCTTGAGTCACTCCCGGGAGTTGGACATAAGACAGCTTCTGTCGTTATGAGTCAAGGCTTTGGTATTCCTGCATTTGCAGTTGATACACATATTCATAGATTAGCCCAAAGATGGGGTTTAACAAGTGGATCAAATGTTGCAACAACTGAAAGAGATCTTAAAAAAATATTTCCAAAAGATTCTTGGAATAAATTACATCTTCAAATAATTTTCTGGGGGAGGGAATTTTGCACAGCTAGGTCTTGCTATAGACTAGAATGTAAGATCTGTAAAACCTGTTACCCAAATAGAAAGAAGCCTTTTATACATAAAAAACCCTAGAGATCATTACTCGTATTTTTTTATTTTTTGATGCTTTCTCGATTCCGCCTCAAGAGCATATTGAATGTATTCATCCATGTCTGCACCTTCTAGGATTTTTTGTCTATTAAGCTCTTTTTCTTTTTTTATTCGATCTAAACGATCTATTCTATGATAATAATTTTTTTTAGATTGCTCTGATTGCACAGACGGCCATGTCCATAGTATTTGCTCTTTAGTTTGAATCATAGACATACAGTCGACAGGACATTGATCTATGCATAGTTCACAACCATTACACTGACTCTCTAATACTCTGTGAATCATATGTCTTGCACCTATTATTGCGTCTACTGGGCAGACCTTAATACAAATAGTACAACCTATGCATTCTTCACGAACAATATCTGCAATATAATGTTGCTTTGTTTGTTTAGGTAAGTTAAAAGTTTGTTTAGATAGTATTGATTTGATATTTGCTTCAGTCTTTGTTCCACCAGGTTCGCATTTATTTGTCTTCTCATTTTTTTCTATTAGCGATTCAGCATAACTTTTACAATCAGGATACTCACACTTCTTACACTGAAGTTGTGGCAGTGCTTCAATTATTTGATCTTGTAAAGATTTACGATTCATTTATGAGATTTTTGAACCGGGTGAGACATCTTTTTCAGGCTGGATAATGATAATATCTCCATCATGCTGAGTAGCTAGAACCATTCCATTAGAAGTTCCGAATTTCATTTTTCTTGGTTTTAGGTTTGCAATTACAACTACTAACTTGCCGATAAGTTCATTTGGAGAGTAGGATTTTTTAATACCTGCAAAGATAGTTCTAGTTTCATCCCCAAGATCCACCTCAAGCTCTAGAAGCTTTCTAGAATCTTCAAGTTCTTTTGCATTGATTACTTTGGCAACTCTTAGATCAACTTTAATAAAATCATCGATAGTAATTTTATCTACATCCTCTTCTACGACCGTCTCTTTGTTATTCTCTTCTTTCATTTTTTCAATACTCTCTTTATTAATTCTAGTGATTAATGGCTCAAATGCATTAATTTTATGATTTTTAAGTTGGTTATCTATATTGGACCAGGTGATTGAATCACAATTAAGTAGATTCTCAACCTTCGTTGCTATCTCAGGAAGTACAGGTTTTAGATACCCTAAAATTGATTTAAATCCATTAATGCCATCAGAGCAAATTGTTTGTACATGACTTTTTGTTGAATCATCTTTAATTTTGACCCATGGTTTTTCATCATCTAAATATTTATTTACCTCATCACTTAGGCTTGAGATAATTCTCATGTTCGCTGCATAATTTCTAGCTTCATAATTTTGTATAATATCTTCTTTTCTAGATAGGATTGATTTAATCAATTCTTTGTTACCAACTTCAGAAGACAATTGGTTATCAAAGTCTTTATTAATGAATTTTGCACAGCGACTACCTATATTAATTATTTTCCCAACCAAGTCTGAATTAACACGAGTCATAAAGTCATCGAAATTCAAATCAATATCTTCGATTTTATTCGTTAGCCTGCTTGAGAAGTAATACCTCAAATAATCGGGCAGTAAATGATTTAGGTAAGTTCTAGCATTAAAAAATGTCCCTCTAGATTTAGACATTTTCTCTCCATCTATTGTAAGAAATCCGTGACAAAAAACACCGTTTGGTTTTTTCAGACCAGCGCCTTCCAACATAGCTGGCCAAAATAGACCATGGAAGTAAGCTATGTCCTTACCAATGAAATGATAAAGTTCGGTCCTAGAGTCTTCTTTCCAGTCATCTATATAATTTTTTTTATTTTTATCACAATAGTTTTTATGTGACGCTATGTATCCAATGGGTGCATCAAGCCAAACATAAAAGTATTTATCCTTTAGATTAGGAATTTCAAATCCAAAATAAGGCTTATCACGCGTTATGTCCCAATCTACTAATCCACCTTCAAGCCACTCACTAAGTTTATTTTTAATCTCTTTTTGAATATCATTATTTTCCATCCAATCTTTTAAAAATGACTCATATGAACTCAACTGAAAGAAGACATGTTCTGTTTTCTTTGTAACGGGTGTGGTATTTGAGACTGTTGATATAGGATTTTTTACATCGGTGGGCGAATAGGTTGCGCCACACTCCTCACATGAATCACCATACTGTTCTTTAGCGCCACACTTTGGACATTCACCCTTAATGAATCTATCAGGCAAAAACATCTTAGCTTCGTTATCATAAAATTGTTCGATTTCTTTACTTACAATATCGCCTTTTTCTTTCAGAGACTGATATATATTTTGAGATATTTCTTTATTCTCATCAGAATGAGTCGTGTAGAAGTTATCAAATTCAATTTGAAAATCTTTAAAATCTTTTACATGCTCATCGTATGTTTTTTTTATTAATTCCTCAGGAGTGATTCCGAGTTCTTTGGCTTTGAGCATAATCGGTGTTCCATGAGAATCGTCTGCACATATATACACACACTCATTTTCAGCCATTTTCTGGCTTCTTACCCAAATATCTGTTTGGATGTACTCAACAAGATGGCCTAAATGGATAGATCCATTAGCGTAAGGTAGAGCACTTGTTACAACTATTCTTCTCATTGAAATTTGATAATTAGCCTATAAATTAATTGCAGTGAGGTTATAATAAGACCTCAATACATTATGAGTATTGTATATTAAAACCATACAAAGGACTAAGGGAATGAATAAAGAGAACATAGAAGCACTATTGAAGGACTATCAATGTCCATATATGGGAACAGATTTAGTAAGCGGAAACACAGTCAAAGAAATTAAAGTTGAGGGAAACAACGTATTTGTAAAATGTGTTTTAGGTTGGCCTGCAGAGGGAATCATGCAAGCATTTCACGAAAATATGGATAAGAAAATAAAGGAAGCATATCCAGACGCACAAACTAATCTTGATCTTAGTTATGAGATATCTGCTCATGGTATTCAGAAATCAACAGAAAGAATAAAAGGAATTAAAAATATAATAGCCGTAGCCTCAGGCAAAGGCGGAGTTGGAAAATCAACAACTGCTGTCAATCTCGCGCTAGCACTAAAAGAAGAAGGAGCAAATGCAGCTATCCTAGACGCGGATATCTATGGCCCAAGTATTCCTCGAATGTTAGGTGTAAGCGGCCAACCTGATTCGGAAGACGGCAAAACTCTCATGCCAAAAATAGGACATGGGTTACAATCTATGTCTATAGGTTTACTTGTTGAAGAAGACACTCCAATGATATGGAGAGGTCCTATGGTGACACAAGCTCTAGAGCAATTATTAACTGATACACAATGGCAAGATGTGGATTACTTAATTATAGATCTACCACCTGGAACAGGCGATGTACAGTTAACGTTATGCCAAAAGATTCCAGTCAGTGGTGCAGTAATAGTAACTACTCCGCAAGATATATCTCTAATAGACGCCAGAAAAGGGCTCAAGATGTTTGAAAAAGTTGAAGTCCCAGTCTTAGGTATTGTTGAAAATATGAGTACACATGTATGTAAAAAGTGCGGTCACATAGAAAGTATTTTTGGCGAAGGTGGCGGAGAGCAACTTGCATCCGAAGCCGGCGTAAAACTTTTAGGCGAACTGCCACTTGAAAAACAAATTAGAGAAGAGATGGATAAAGGAACACCTACTGTTTCCTCTAATCCGATGGATCCAGCATCTTTAGCTTACAGAGAGATAGCTCGCAAAATGACTGCTACACTTTCAATGCGTAAAAAAGACTATAGTGCAGTATTTCCTAAAATTGTTATTCAGAACGACTAGAGACGACTTTTATTATTACTCTATGATAATTTTCATAGAGTGATAATATATCTTGATGGCGATAAAATCAGATAAATGGATTAAAGAAATGGCAGAAAGCCATGGAATGATCGAGCCGTTTCAGTATGATCAAGTAAAACAGAACGAGAAAGGTTCGATTGTATCTTTTGGAACATCAAGTTATGGATATGATGTTCGCTGTTCTGATGAATTCAAAATATTTACAAATATAAATTCAGCTTTTGTTGACCCTAAAGCTTTTGATGAACAAAGTTTTGTTGATGTGAAATCTGATGTGTGTATCATCCCTCCAAATTCATTCGCATTAGCTCGTACAGTAGAATACTTTAGAATACCTAGGCAGGTCCTAACATTGTGCCTTGGGAAATCAACTTATGCCCGATGCGGTATAATTGTCAATGTAACTCCACTTGAACCTGAGTGGGAAGGTCATGTAACCCTAGAGTTTTCTAATACAACACCGCTTCCTGCTAAAATATATGCAAATGAGGGAGTCGCACAATTTATCTTTCTTGAATCTGATGATGTATGCGAGACATCTTATAAAGATCGTAAAGGTAAATACCAAGGACAAAAAGGGGTTACATTACCTAAAACTTAGTGTAGTTTAATATTATGGAATTAAATAGAGACGGCGACGGCTTTTTAATAAATACGGGTGACTGGTCTGAAGAAGTCATGCATCAGATGGCTGACGCTGATGGTTTTGAAATTACTGATGAGATAAAAACCTATATCGACAAAGCGCGAGAAATGTATAATAAATCAGGAACTGTTCCTGCAGTGCGTATATTTGCTAAAGAATTTGGAATGGACAGGAAGGCATCAAAGCTTTATGAGGTTTTTGAATCTGGACCAATGAAAAAAATTGCAAAGTATGGTGGCCTACCTAAGCCTACTGGCTGCGTATAAAAATTTTTGTCTAATATAATTCTATTGACGCTAAATCAATCTGAGCTTTAAACTCTCTACCAATTGCCACAATGCCAATAGTTTTAATGTCTTGAGAAGACACACTAGAGGGTTGATAGAAATTTGATTTTTTAAATGTTGTAAATGGAAGTTCGATAGTTGTCCATTCTTCAGTTGCCTGAAAAGCTGATTCGTAATATTGCCATGGTAAAAACAAGTATTTTGTACGTATGTGGACTGTATACTCATTATTATTTCCTCTTACTCTGAGGCGCACCCCTTTGAAACTTTTACCTTCCGGGTGATCTTCTATTTTTGTTCTAAATTGTATGAAACCACCGTTGTTCTCAAGAGATAAATCTCCAGTCATTCGGTAGAAATAGGTATCACTTTCTTTTTTGAATTCTAGGGAGCCCTCGGATATCCCCCCCATGACTTTATCTGTAACAAAACACCACTTAGCATTACCGCTCTCACAGAATTCTTCATCTGGTGTTCCAGATTGATTTTTCATATCATCAACAATCATTTTATCAGCCATAGAATAATTACCTATAAAAAATGTTATCACTAGAAAAGCTATATGTTTAATTTTCATCGGAAACTCACACACTCCCAGTTTTTGTTTTTACCTAACTCTTTTAGTTTATCATCACCATCTACAATTACTGGTTTTCTTACTTTCTCTAAGAGAGGTAGATCATTGAATGAATCACTATAAAAAGATGCTTGAGATAAATCAAAATTATTGTCATTAACCCACTTAGTCACTTTATTAAGCTTACCGCCTCGAAAACATGGCGATCCTACAACTCGCCCGGTAAATGCATTATCTTTTATCTCAAATTCTGTCGCAATCAAAACTGATACATCGAATATGTCTGCGATCGGTCTCGTAACAAAATCATTAGTGGCAGTTGCAATAATAACTTTTTTCCCCTCTGAGTGAGCTTTCTCGATAAGCTCTTTACCAGTTTTTGTAACAATAGGTCTAATTTTCTCTTCGATAAACTGCTCTCTAAGTTTTAATAGTTTTGTCATGTCATTAGCTATGAGAGGTTTCAAACAAAATGAGAGAAATCCATCTATGTCTAAACTGCCTTCGTAATAGTTATTGTAGAAACGCTCACTTTCATTGAGATATGATTCATCAACAATTTGTTGTTCAGATAAGAAAATTCCCCAATTTCTATCACTGTCTCCTGCAAGAAGCGTATTGTCTAAATCAAATATTAAAAGTTCATTCATTTTTAATTAATAAGGGATAATTAGTCGTATATACTGTAAATATTATATCGGTTCAGGGGGAATGATTAAAGCTAAGTCTATCAAGCTAGCTTTTAAATCTAAGCAAATCATGGATAGGAAAAACTATAGGCGAGGAGTTGGGATGATTATCATTAATAATGATGGTCGTTTTTGGCTGGGTAAAAGAATTGGTACAGAAGCTTGGCAATTTCCTCAAGGCGGGATCGATAAAGGTGAGAAAGTTAGAGAGGCTATGTATCGCGAGCTCCAGGAAGAGACTGGTTTAGAAAAAGAAACAGTTGAAATTTTAAGCATAAGCAAGAGGTGGTTGGTCTATCATATACCTCATGTTTTCCAGAGACATAACAAGAAGTTTGATGGTGCGATGCAAAAGTGGTACCTGTTAAAACTTATCGATAGCGACTCTAAAATCAACCTCAACGCTAGTAGTCATGCAGAATTTGATGATTGGAAGTGGGGCGACAAAAAAACGGCGATCAAAAGTGTCGTACGATTTAAAAGAGATGTCTATAAAAGTATTTTAAAAGAATTCAGTGAAGTATTAGATGGGCTTGTAGACAACTAATGCCACAATTAATACTAGGAATATAACAGGCACCTCATTGAATACCCTGTACCAAACATGTCCATGGGTATTACTATCTGTTTTAAATTTTTCAAGTAATACGCCACACCAAACATGATAGATAACAAGAATGAAGACCAAGAGTATTTTTGTTTTAAGCCAATAAGACATTCCATGATATTCAATTAGAAGCACACCAAAAAGTATTGTGAGTACGGCCCCAGGAGTCATTATTCCCCAGAAGAGTTTTCTCTCCATTATTTTAAATCTATCTTTTGAAATTTGATCCTCAGATTGTGCGTGATAAACAAATAGGCGTGGAAGATAAAAAAGCCCAGCAAACCATGTCACCATGAAAATAATATGAAGTGTTTTATACAGCAGCATGTTTATTATTCTACCTTTAAATGTATAATGTGCCTAAATAATTAGCTAGTAAATATATAGGTGTATGTATGATTTCAGTTGGGATAGTGGGAGCTTCAGGTTATACAGGCGAGGAGCTTGTTAAACTTCTTCTAAAACATCCGGATGTCTCGATTGATGTACTAACCTCTAGAACTCATGTCGGTAAAGAAGTAAGTGATTTATATAAGCTTGCTACGAATCTAAATAAGAAATTTTTAGAGCCTACAATTAATAATTTAGCTGAATGCGATGTTGTTTTTTTTGCATCACCAAATGGTGTCGCTATGAACATGGCAAGAGATTTAGTTGATAATAATGTAAAAATAATTGATATTTCAGCAGACTTTAGAATACCTAATATAGAAATTTGGGAGAAATGGTATGGACAAAAACATGCTTGCCCAGAATTAATAAAAGATTCAGAGTATGGCTTACCAGAAATGAAAAACCAGAGAGAGAAAATCGCTAATGCAAAAATAGTTGCTAATCCCGGTTGTTACCCTACATCATCACTGCTCAGTCTTCTACCAATTCTAGATTTGATTGGCGAGCAAAGGATTATCATAAATTCAACTTCTGGCATCACAGGAGCGGGTAGAAATCTTAATCCAGAAAAATTATTTGCCCCCGGAACCGAAAACTACCAAGCGTATGCCGTTGCTAAACATAGACATTATCCTGAGATGTTGAATCAGATACAAAATATTAACAGCGATATTGATTTACTATTTGTACCACACCTTAGCTCAATTGAAAGAGGAATATACTCTACCCATTATGTGACCATTGAAGATCTTGACTTAGATCACTTATATAAAGTTTATACTGATTATTATAAAGACTCAGAGTTTGTCAAAATTATTAATCAGACCTATCCAAAAGTAGGTGATGTAAATAATTCTAACAATTGTTTGATTTCATTATTTTCTTCATCAGACAAAAATGACGGATCCAATCTAGTTATCATGAGTGCAATAGATAACTTAATAAAAGGAGCTTCTGGTCAAGCTATTCAAAATATGAATATCATGTTTGGACTAAGAGAATCTCTGGGATTAGTGGAGATTTAATCAAATTATCACAAAATTTATGTTGAAATACATTCAATTTGTAGGGTAGACTGAACGTCCGATGGGAATTTTTGATAAAATACAAGATACTACCGCTGCGGTAACATCTAGTGATAAGCACACAACAATAATTGGTGAAAACTGTGCTATTGAGGGTGATATCACTTTTGACAAAACAATTGAAATTCACGGAAAGATTACTGGTACTGTAAAAATTGCTGAAAATTGTACTACTGCAATGCTTGTAGTCAAGAAGAGCGGAATTGTCGAAGGTGACGTATACGGCGATGAGGTAGTCATCGAAGGTGAAGTCATTGGAAATGTGACAGGTAAAAAGAAAATTACTATTAAGAGCTCTTCGTTTGTCTCTGGTAATGTTTACTACGATATTCTAGATATGAATGGTGGTGCCACAGTGAACGGCAACCTTATTAGAAACAAGGGAAAAGAGCCTCAAAAAATTGAAGATAAATCAGCTGTATCTTTAAACATCAAAAGCGCAGACAAAGAAGACTCTAAAGAAAAGCTTCTGTAACATAAATTGTTATTTGAAACTTTTTTGTTATAATGTATCCACTGTAGAGAACACGATATGGAAAACGTTACAACGACAATTCAAGACAAAGAACCACTTATCTTCACAGATAGTGCTGCAGAAAAAGTAAAAAAATTAATCGAAGAAGAGAAAAACCCCTCCCTTAACTTAAGAGTATTTATTACAGGTGGTGGTTGTTCTGGTTTTCAATATGGATTCACATTTGACGAAAAGATTCAGGATGGCGATGCTGAGATTGCAAAATGTGGAGTCAAGCTGCTAGTTGATCCAATGAGCATTCAATATTTACGAGGTGCTGAAATTGACTATCAAGAAGGACTCGAGGGAGCACAATTCATAATTAAAAATCCTAACGCAAAAACTACATGTGGATGCGGATCTTCTTTTTCAACATAGAATACTAAATGACAGATTCAAGTACGCACTTATATAGCCCTGGGCTAGTCGGCATTATAGCTACTGAATCATCCGTATCCAACATCAATGGTAAAAAAGGAATTCTGAGTTATCGTGGTTACTCTATAGAAGAATTAGCTCAAAAAAGCACATTTGAAGAAACATCTTATTTGCTTTTATTTGGGGAGCTACCGACTTCTGATCAATTAACAGAATTTACTGATCGAGTAACTGAGTATAGGGAGCTCCCTATGGAGTTAGTCTCAATTCTTAAGTCGCTACCAAAACAGACTAGACCGATGGATGTCCTTCAGATGGCTGTATCATCACTTGGCACTTTTTATGATTTGGAGGTAAGTCCAGAGAAAGTTAAAGGTAAAAAATATGATAGACAATATTTTTTAAATACCTCAGCTGCTTTAATAGGAGCATTGGGTTCTATTGTTGCTGCATGGCATAGGATAAGAAATGGAAATGACCCTATCCCCTCTAAGCCAGATAGCACATATGCAGAAAATTTTTTACATATCCTAGGTGCCGAGGAAATTACACCTCTTATGACTCGTATTATGGACGCTACACTAGTATTACATGGGGAACATACAATAAACGCGTCAACATTTACTGCTATGGTAACTTCCTCAACACTTGCTAATGCATCACAGGTTGTTGCATCTGCCATCGGTTCACTTTCTGGGCCACTTCATGGTGGGGCTAATGAGAAAGTTGTTGCAATGTTGCAAAAGATTGATTCAAAAGATGATATAAGACCATGGTTGGATGAGACTTTAAGAGCAAAAAACGTGGTATGGGGTATGGGACACAGAGAATATTCAGTGAAAGATCCAAGAGCAAACATCCTTACAGACATGGTTCAACAGCTCTTTGATGAGAGAGATGGTGGAGTTACAGATATTTTTGAAAAAGCTATTGAGCTAGAAAAAGCTTGCGAGGAAAAATTAGCACACAAAGGGGTATATCCTAATGTAGACTTCTATTCTGGGATTCTTTATAAAGAAATGGATATTCCCACAGATATCTTTACACCTATATTTGCAATGTCTCGAGTCTCAGGTTGGTTAGCTCACTGGATAGAGCAGATACAAGACAATAAAATCTTCAGACCAACACAAAACTACGTAGGCTCCGATGATCGAGCATACATTGATATTAACGATAGATAATACCAAGACGCCTACTTCTCTCAGCACCAGTTATATGAGCATTAGAAATAGGTTTGCTATTTACTCTTTGCATTGCTAACCATGCAAATGCCGATGATTCTAAGTTTTTAAAATCGAATCCCCATGGAAGACTTTTGATTTCGTTTAATCCCGTTCTCTTTAATATTTCTCGTTTTATTGTCAAATTTTTGGAGCCTCCTCCACCGAAGAAAATTTTATTCGAATCAAGATCACTTGAATTAATAGCGTCTGAGACACTAATAGAAGTGAGTTGAGTAAGTGTAGCAATTAACGAATATCTATTCATACGGTACTTATCTTTGAATTTTTTTATCCACTTCATGTTAAATCTCTCGAAACCAGTACTTTTAGGAGGATTTTGATAAAAATATTTATCAGACAGCATGGAAAGAAGCGCCCCCTCGTTAATCTTTCCTTTTCTAGCTAACGAGCCATTTTTATCATAATCCATCTTGAAATATAGTTTAGATACTAAATCAATTAGGTAGTTTGCGGGTCCAGTATCGAATGCCATTAATCGACCATTTGAAAGGCATGTCAAATTAGCAAAGCCCCCAAGATTAATAAAATTAATAAAGCAATTTTCTCCTTTTGAAATAAATTCGTGAAAATATGGAGCCAAAGGCGCACCTTGCCCACCATAATTCATATCGGTTAGCCTAAAATCTGCTACGACTTTTAATTTGCAAGCATTAGCAATACTTTTGGGATTACCTAAAGTCACTGAGACTCTTTTATCAGGTTTATGAACAATTGTTATACCAGGAAATCCAATGGCCTCAATATTCTGTGAACCTGATAATTCAATAAACTTACTTAAGGATCTAGTTATAAATTCAGTCACTATTTCATCTGTGTCATTGAATATCCTCTTATTTGTGCGGTGATTTTTACACTCATTGATTTTATCTTTAAGTGGCTGTTTTATTTTGTAGGATTTAAAAAACTTTACTTTCTTTGGCTTATCAAAACTACATAAAGAAATATCTAGTGAATCTAGGCTGGTACCACACATCAATCCTATATAATTTTCTGGCATTTCAATATTAAAGTATATTCATATATTATATAGTTTAGCTACAGATAATGAAAAATATTGATACTCAATTAAAAGTTATAAAACAGGGTGCTGCAGAAATTATTCAAGAAGAAGAGCTTGTTGAAAAACTTAAATCTGGAAAGCCCCTAACAGTCAAAGTAGGACTAGACCCTACTATGCCGGATATGCACCTTGGTCATACTGTTGTGATCAATAAGCTTAGACAATTTCAAGAGTTGGGTCATCATGTTGTTTTCCTTATCGGCGACTATACGGCATGCATAGGTGATCCATCTGGAAGGGATGCAACACGACCAGCAGTACAACCTGAGGCTATTAGAGAAAATGCAAAAAAATTTCAAAAAGAGATTTTTAAAATTCTTGATAAAGAAAAAACTAAAGTTGTTTTTAACAGTGAGTGGCTTGGGAAATTAAAAGGTCTTGATCTTATTGAGTTAGCCTCACATTACACTGTAGCAAGAATGCTTGAGAGAGATGATTTCGATAAAAGGTTCAAAATAGAAAAAAAACCAATCGCGATTCATGAATTCCTATATCCTCTTTTACAAGCCAGAGACTCTGTAGAACTAAAGTGTGATGTTGAGTTAGGTGGCACAGACCAAAAATTTAATTTACTTCTTGGGAGGAAATTACAGGAGGATCATAAAATCAAGCCCCAAGTTTGCATAATGATGCCAATCCTTGAAGGGCTTGATGGCGTTAAAAAAATGTCTAAATCACTCGGTAACTATATTTCCATCAGTGATGAGCCCAATGACATGTTTGGTAAAGTGATGTCGATAAGCGATGACTTGATGTGGAGATATTACAATTTGTTGAGCTTTAAACATAGTGATGATATTGAGACAATGAAAGAGATGTGCACACAAGATAAGCTTAATCCGAGGGACGTAAAAATTGATCTAGCACACGAACTCATCAGTAGATTTCATGGACAAGATAACGCTGATAAAGCAAAAAACAATTTTATCTCTAGGTTTCAAAATAAAAATATCACTGATGACATTCCTTGCGTCAATATTGAAGCATCAGGAGAACTAAAGATCATCGATTTAATAACAAATAACCTCAAAGCAATACAAAGCACATCAGAGGTTAGACGACTAATTACTCAAAATGCCATTAAGATTGACTCAGAGCCCGTAAAGACAATTGACTATGACTGCAGCGCACACAAGGAATTTCTACTTCAAATAGGCAAGAAAAAGGCCTTTATGGTATCTCTGAAGTAAGATAAAACACACAAAACACTAGGCTTAATCAGCAATTCTATGTATAATCACTCCACTGTGCTCATAGCGAGCATAACCTAAAAGATCTATAAAAATTTGGAATGATTTGTGCGTAGTGCCTGTATTTTACTCACTAAATATATTGCAGCACTTAAAGCTGCTAAAAAAAATTAGTCTAATAAGACTTAAAAGTATATAAAGTGAAGAGTTTGATACTGGCTCAGATTGAACGCTGGCGGAATGCTTA
>CAJWPJ010000012.1 GCA_913045115.1 uncultured Gammaproteobacteria bacterium
AGCCTTGATGATAAGGCCATTATCAAGAGGTTCTGGTGTGACTGGGTTGTGTGCTACAAGCAGCGCCTGATGCTGGTCTTTTTGCTTATGGTGCTTGTTGCGGTAACAGGCGGTGCTTATCCTGCTTTAATCCGGCACGTGTTTGATGTGCTGGCAGCAGGTCCGGAACGCAATGCCTCTGCAGATGCCCTCATCAATCTGGATGATCCGTTTGTTCTTATTCCGCTCGCGATTATTTGTTTAGCTTCTGTAAAGGGGGTGGCAATGTATTTTCAGGTATTGAGTGTGAATAGCCTAGCCCTGAAGGTTGCCACCGATATACAGAAAGCTATGGCTCATCGTCTGATAGATGCTGATCTGGCAACTGTGACCGCTGAACCAGCAGGAGCGTTTATTTCACGTATTATGAACGACTTGAATCTTGTCAGGGAAGCCTTTGTCCGTTTGGCCAATAATCTGGTTAGAGACGTACTGACGATTTTTGTCATGGTTGGGGTCATGTTTTGGTTCAGCTGGCTGTTGTCTATTTTGGTTTTAGCGATATACCCCCTTGCAATGCGGCCCATCATTCAGATTGGAAATCGGCAGCGAAAAGCATCTGGTGCCTTGCAGGAACATATGGAAACCGTCACCTCATTGCTGGCAGAAATTCTGCAGGGTGTGCGCATGGTCAAAGCCTATCAGCTGGAAGCTGCAGAAAAGACCAGAAGTGCGCGCGCATTTGACGGTTTATATGAACGCCTTGTTAATCTTCTGGCTGGGCGGGCCCGTATTGACCCTATTCTTGAGGTATTGGGTGGATTTGCTGTTGCCGGCGTTATAGGTGTGGCCGCCTGGCAGGTATCAACTGGCCAGTCAGAGGTCGGTGATGTTGCTGGTTTCATTACCGCTCTTTTATTGTTGGTCCAGCCTGTGCGGGCAATTGGCACATTGAATGCGATCACCCAAGAAGGCCTTGCTGCCACAGCGCGGGTGTTTGCTCTACTTGATCAGCGTGCGCATATTATTGACCCGCCTCAGCCTGCACGCTTGCAAAACATAAAGGGGGAGCTGTGCTTTAAAAAGGTCAGCTTTGCTTATCAAAAAATATTAGACGGGACAGCTGGTGCAGTTAAGGCTGCTCTTAAATCAAAAACAAACTCCAACTCAAAATTACTCATTTTATGTGGAGATATTCCGTTTATCACAAGCAGCTCTATTAAAAAGCTTGTTGCAAAGCTTAAAAACCATGACGCAGTCGTTGGAACTGTAGAGCTTGAATCACCGAAGGGTTATGGAAGAATAATTAGAGTAAATAATAAATTTAGTTCTATCGTTGAAGAAAACGAAACAACTCCACAGCAGAGGCAAATTAGAGAGGTTAATACAGGCATCATTGCTATCCAGGAAAAAGTATTGAGAAAATATATTCCATTGATAAAAAACAATAATCAAAAAAAAGAATACTACCTAACTGATATTATCAAAATATTGATAGATCATGACAAGAGTGTCACAACATTTAAATTCAGCGATGAAATTGAAGTAAAAGGTGTTAATTCAAAAGTTGATTTAGTAAATCTAGAACAACAATACTTGAGACATAAAGCTGAGCAACTTCTTGAGAAAGGAACTTTGATAAGAGATCCATCAAGAACAGACATCAGGGGGAAATTAACAGTAAGTAAAAATGTAGAAATAGACATAAACTGTGTGTTCGAAGACAATGTCTCTATAGGGGAAAATAGTTCTATTGGATATAACTGCTTATTGAACCGATGTAAAATTGGAAAGAACGTAAATATTAAACCCAACACTATTATCTTTGGTGCAACCATAGGTGATAATTCAACTGTGGGACCATTTGCTCGAATTAGACCAGGCACTATCATTAAACGATCTTGTAATATAGGAAACTTTGTTGAAATTAAAAACTCTACAATAGGAGATGGGACAAAGATAAATCACCTAAGTTATGTTGGAGATGCAACACTTGGGAAAGAAGTGAATATTGGTGCAGGCGCAATTACATGTAATTATGATGGTGTGAATAAACACAAAACTATTGTAAGAGACAATTCTTTTATCGGCTCTGGGTCAATGCTGGTGGCTCCAGTAATTATCGGCAAAGGATCATTCATTGCAGCTGGCTCTACAATTACTAGAGATACTTCAGGGTCAGGACATCTAACTATTGCTAGAAGCAAACAAATGACTATAAGGAATTGGAAGAATAAAAATACTGTAAAAACTAAGAAAAAATAATGTGCGGCATTTTTGGAATATCTTCAACTAAACCAATTTCAAACCAACTGATCAAGGGATTATCAAAACTTGAATACAGAGGTTATGATTCAGCAGGCATTTCAGGCCATGGCATTAATAGTAAATTAATAACTATTAAAGCTACCGGACCAATTAAAAATCTAAAAAATAAATTATCTAAGTTAAAAGGAATCACAACGGCTGTATCACACACGAGATGGGCGACACATGGGCAGCCAACATTAAAAAATACTCATCCACATTTGTCCGAATATATTGGCATTGTCCATAATGGGATTATAGAAAATTATATAGACCTTAGGTCATATTTAAAAAGGAAAGGATATGTTTTTAAAAGTGATACTGATTCAGAAGTTATCTGCCATTTAATGAATTACTATTTTAATAAGACTGCTGATATGCAATCATCAATTGTATCAACAGCGAATTCGCTGGAAGGGAGTTATGCAATCGCAGCAATCAATACGCACACACCTCATACGCTTTACACTTCATGCAAAGGAAGCCCAATAATTCTTGGTAAAGGCTTGGATGCTAATTACATATCGTCTGACATAACTCCAATAATTGATCACACAAAACACTTTATCTCAATGGATGATGGCGAATTTGCAGAAATTAATTCGGCAAGTATCAAAATATTTAATAAAAATAAAAAAGTAATAAAGAAGCCAACTAAAGTATCGAAGATCGATAAAAACCAAGCCTCATTAATGGGCCATAGACACTTTATGCACAAAGAGATTTATGAGCAGAAAACAATTATAAAAGATATGACAAGTCGCTATGTCGGTACTAACAAAATATTACCAAATATATTTGGGCACAATACTGATAAGCTTCTTGAAAATATCGAACATATTCATTTTGTAGGTTGCGGTACAAGTTATCATGCATCTTTGGTAGCTAAAGATTGGATTGAGCAATTTTCTAAGATTACATGTACTGCTGAAGTTGCCAGCGAATATAAATATAAAAAGATAAATGTATTACCTAAGACACTTTTTGTAAGTATTTCTCAGTCTGGTGAGACTGCCGATACTATCTCATCACTTAAGAAAGCTCTAAAACTCAGGTATACAAATACTCTAGCTATATGTAATGTAGCAGAAAGCACGCTTACAAGATTATCTAGTATGAATTTTCTTATGAATGCAGGGCCAGAAATAAGCGTTGCATCAACCAAGGCTTTTACATCGCAATTATTTACTCTTTTGTTGCTAACAGTGATTCTCTCAAGAAAGTACGGCAAAACAGAAAAAAAGATGGTTCAAGATATAAGACAGATAGATAAGAAAATAGATGAACTTTACAAAATGGAAGACGAGATTAAGAAAATATCTTCTAAATTCAAAAACAAAGAGCATACTCTTTTTTTAGGTAAAGGGACATCTTACCCCATAGCTCTTGAGGCTGCTTTAAAACTGAAAGAAATATCATACATCCATGCATCAGCGTATCATTCTGGCGAACTAAAGCATGGCCCCTTAGCGCTAGTTGATAAAAAGATGCCGGTTGTATGTTTTCTTCCTGATAATCATCTAGCTAGGTTAGTCTTATCTAATCTTGCTGAAGTTGAGGCAAGGCAAGGTCAAACATTTATTTTCACTAACAAAAAAATTGCCAGAAACAAGAAACAAGTGGAAGTGATAAAAATGCCAGATTGTCCTGACCTTATTGTTCCAATACTTTACATTATCCCCGCACAACTTTTGAGTTATCATGTTGCTTTGAAAAAAAATACTGACGTAGATAAGCCAAGGAACCTTGCGAAATCAGTCACAGTGGAGTAGTTTTTAGTTACTAGCAGCAGTTATCTGAATCATCGCAGCATCCATCCTTGCAACATGTAGTGCTACACTCTCCAGTCTTGCAACCATCGCTGCAACACCCATCAGCGCAACAAGTATTCTTGCAACATGTTTCTGCTTTGTCTTTTTGATCTGTCATATGAGTTCTCTTAAACTTATAAAGTCATTATATACACTCTGTTAAAGCGATATCAAACGATAATTCAACAAAAAGTAATCTTTAAAGACTTTCTTTAGGTAAGGAATTTTCTGTAATTCTTCCTTTTTCATTCTTGACCAAAAAAGAATTTTTATCATCTTTAAAAGATATCGCTTTAACAACCTGGTCATTTTTCAAATGTAATGCACAGCCGCCATCTATTGCATAACAATCACTAAGCTCTCCATTTAAGATAAATTTTGATAAAGATGGCTTTCTTTCAGGTTCTTCATCATAGTGTGGACAACAATTACCTTTCGTATAACCTAAGCAGTCTAAAATATTCAGCTTATTTGCCCATGAGTCTGTTATACCTTTTTCAAACCAACATATTGCACCAGCACTTACTCCGCTCATTATAGTTCCTGATTCATACGCATTTTTTAAAATTATATCCAAACCCCATTCACGCCAAACTGCTAACATACTTTTAGTATTTCCACCGCCTACAAAAATTATATCTTGTGTCTGAATTAATTTTTCTAGGTTCGGAGTTCTCTTAAAAAAATCTAAATGAGTTGGATTACAGTTCAACTTAGTCATTGTCGAATAATAACTAACTTTATAAGATTCACTATCTCCAGTTGCTGTCGGAATAAAGCAGATGTTTGGAGTTTCCTTGCCTGATTGATCTAGTACATATTTTTCAATAATACCAACCCCAGGATTTCTTCCAAACCCACCACCACCAATTGCTATGATTTGCTTATCCATACTTTCAAAGTTATTGACTACTACTCCTTAATCTTTAGCATTATACAACTATTGGAATAACTTATATAATACCTAAAATAGTAAACGCAAGGAGAACGCAATGCTTAATGTATATTTATCAGGAGAAATTCACACTGATTGGAGACAAGAAATAATTGATGAGTGCCAAAAAGAAGGGCTGGATATCAACTTTTCATCGCCAGTTACTAATCATGAATTATCAGATAACTGTGGAGTAGATATCCTAGGCGCAGAGGAGAATAATTTCTGGAAAGACAATAAAGGCGCAAATATCAATTCAATCCGTACTAAAAAATCAATCGAAGACAGTGATGTTGTAATAGTTAAGTTTGGAGAGAAATACAAACAGTGGAATGCTGCATTCGATGCAGGCTATGCTTCAGCATTGAATAAATCAATAGTCGTTATTCATGGAGATGAACATCAACATCCACTTAAAGAGGTTGATGCTGCGGCATGTGCAGTGACAAAAGATCAGAGCCAAGCAGTCAAGATACTCAAGTACATCGTCCAAGGTTCTTTGTAATAAAAAATATGGCCGCAAGCAAAAATAATAAACTCAATGATGCTCAAATCGGAGAGATTATTTTTATGGCTCTTTCTGATGATGTAAGTTTTGATAGTATAAATGAACGTTTTGGTATCGATAGTGATCAAATTAAAAGAATAATGAAACAAAATATTTCTTTTGGTTCCTATAAAAAATGGAGAGAGCGTGTGAAAAAATTCTCAAAAAGAAGGACGCACTACAAGTGAATGAGTGACGATAAAATTATTATTAAGCAGTCGACTCCAATTTATGGAACATTAGGCATCATATTTGGATTCATTGGAATATTTATTTTATCACCTCTTTTCAGTCCATTAGCAATGATACTAGGTTCATTGGCATGCCTTCAAAAAGAGTACACGGCTGGATTATTGAGTATAGTATTTGCAATTTTAGGTATTATCACATCGCCCATACTAATGGCGCTTCTTAACATGTCAAACATTGTAATTTATCAAAATCAGGGTATTTTTCTATAAAATGCACCAAATTTGACCATACTTTTTGTAATAGATAATTGATAAATATAGTAATTTAGTTAGAATGATAATTAATCTTATTTAAATTAATTAAAAAAAAGGAGTTATATATGAGGAACGTTTTATCATATGCTCTCTCACTACTATTAGTATCTGCTCTACCGTCCGTAGCACTTGCTGGGGATTTACAAGCAAACGACTTTGTAGGGGTGACATTTTGGATAATTTCGATTTCGATGGTTGCAGCAACTCTCTTCTTCTTCTCTGAAAGATCTAGAGTGTCAGCTAAATGGCAAACATCGTTATCAGTCATATCACTAGTAACGCTAATAGCAGCTGTGCACTATTTCTACATGAGAGAAGTGTGGGTTGAAACAGGCGAGTCTCCAACAGTATTTAGATATATTGACTGGATATTAACTGTGCCGTTACAAATGATCGAATTCTATTTGATACTAGCAGCGGTAACAACTGTTAGTGCAGGTGTATTCAATAGACTGCTTGTAGGTACATTAGTCATGCTGATTGGTGGTTACTTAGGTGAAGCTGGAGTCATCAACGCGATGCTTGGATTCATCATCGGGATGGCAGGCTGGATATACATCCTGTATGAAATCTTTGCTGGTGAAGCAGGACAAAAAAGTACGTCTTGTGGAAGCATAGGTGCTCAAATGGCATTTAACGCGTGTCGTATGATCGTGTTAGTTGGTTGGGCAATTTACCCACTCGGTTATCTATTTGGATATTTAATGGGTGGAGTCGATGCAGCAAGCTTGAACTTGATTTATAACCTTGCAGATTTTGTAAACAAAATCGCATTCGGTGTATTTATCTGGGCAGCTGCAGTAGCAGATTCAGCAGAAACTGCATAAACAAAACTAAATATATGTACAAGGAGCGCTTGCGCTCCTTGTATTATGTCTGAATGAAAAAAACTTTTGTCATTGGTTCGGGCTTCGGTGGCCTAGCAATTGCTTGTAGACTAAAAGCAATGGGCCACGATGTTACCGTACTTGAAAAGTTAGATAATTTGGGCGGTCGAGCTCGCACACTCTATCATAATGAATTTGAATATGATGCAGGCCCTACAGTTATTACTGCACCTTATTTACTTAATGAAATATTCAACCTATTTAATAAAGATTCTCGTGATTACTTTAATTTGCTCCGAGTTGATCCTTATTATAGGTTTATATTCAGCGATCAATCTCACTTTGATTATGGCTCTTCTCTTAAGTCTATGCTTAGACAAATTGAGACGAATTACTCTAAAGATGATTCACTGGGATATCTCAGTCTTCTCAGGCATTCAAAAAGAATTTTTAATACTGCATACTTACAATTAGCTGATTATCCATTTGAAAATATACAAAGTATGTTTCCTTACATACCTGAATTAATGAGAATCAAGTTTTATAAATCTGTACATAGTTCCGTTAAAACATACTTGAAAAATGACAACCTTGTCAAAGCACTCAGCATGCATCCTCTTTTGGTGGGTGGCAATCCCTACACTACTACATCAATCTACTTGTTAATCCAATATTTAGAATGGAAATGGGGTGTTTATTACGGAGAAGGTGGCACACGCTCAATAGTAAATGGCTTTGAGAGGCTATTTAAAGAGGAAGGAATTGAATATAAAACAAACTGTGAAGTTTTAAATATTCATCACAAAAATCATCACATAAAAACTATTGAGACAACAAAAGGGGACTTCGATGCAGACATTGTTGTAAGTAATGCTGACCCTTCATTTGTTTATGAAAATATTCTCAAAATTAAGCCCAAAAAAATATTTAATAAAAAATCGATATTAAAACATTCCATGGGTTTATTTGTCTTTTATTTTTCTACTAAAAAAATCTATAACGATGTTCAACACCATACTATTATTTTTAATAAAAGGCATAAAGGACTTCTTGATGACATTTTTGATAATAAAGTCTACATTAATGATCCCAGCCTATATTTACATCGCCCTTTAGCTACTGATAAAAAAAATATACAAAATGACTGTGACTCATTCTATGTACTAGCACCCGTAGCTAATAACCAGAGTGACATTAATTGGAGTGATAAAGGCAATGAGTTCTGCCAACATGTTATAAGTATTCTAAGTGATACTGTATTGCCAGATCTTAAATCACATATTGTTGACCAGTTCTTTGTTACTCCTGATTACTTTGAAACAGAACTAAATTCATATAATGGAAGTGGATTTGGCATACAGCCTATCTTTAGACAATCAGCTTATTTTCGTTACTCAAATAAATCCCAGGAACTTGATAATCTGTATTTCGTCGGTGCTGGTAGCCATCCAGGAGCAGGAGTTCCAGGCGTATTATCCTCTGCAAAAGTTACTGAAAAGCTTATACTTAAATATGATGCGTAGATCATTTGAACATGTGCTTAAATCTAATAGCAAAACATTTTATATTGCATCTAAGCTCCTGCCTAAATATATCAGGAATGATGTCTTTAAAGTCTACTCTTTTTGCAGGCTTTATGATGATAATGTTGATCTTGATAGGCAAGATGACACAAACGACCTTGAAGAATATATTCTTAAACTAGGAATAGATGGAAGTGTTATCAGAGAATTGAAAAATGGTATTAATTCAGACATAAACCGCTCAGGAATAGATGATATTGATGATTTACTTAAATATTCATACAAAGTAGCTGGGTGTGTTGGATTGATGATGTGTGATGTGTTGTCTATAAAAGATTCTCTTGCAAGATATTATGCAATTGATCTTGGCATTGCAATGCAACTAACAAATATTTGCCGAGATGTTTTTATTGATTATAGAGATGGCAGAATATATCTTCCTAGTACTTTGTTAAGCGGAAACGAAATATCAACAATGACAGATGATGAAATATTAAAAGTAGTCACCAAGCTAATCAAGCTGGCCGATGAATATTATAATAGCGCACTCAACGGTATAGTTTACATACCAATTAGATCTCGATTTTCAATTCTTTACGCACTACGACTCTATCAAGCTATCGGGCATAAAATTCTTCGTCATAAAGACAAATATTTTAAAGAAAAGATAAACACCACTTTTTTTGAAAAGATATCAGTATTTATTAAAACATCTTTTGAATTTTCTTCCATGTTCTTTAGATTGTCTGCTAAAAGGAAACATAATAAAAATCTACATAAGTCATTACATGGATTACCTTACGTCAATGAAGCAGTATGATGTCGCTATAATAGGAGCCGGTTGCTCTGGGCTAAGTTTAGCCTACAGATTAATCGGATCACCGCTTAAGGTATGCGTGTTGGACAACAGTAAAAGGGATAATAGGTATAGGAAAACATGGTCATATTGGAATACCTACGAACATCCCTTTCAACATCTTCAAGCAAACTCAAATAGCTCACTTGTAGTAAAAAATTCTTCGCAAACAATCCTTGATTGTAGCAACTACAACTATTCGACAATTGACTCTTATGATTTTGATAATTTTATTTTCGATGAATTAGAGAAAAGCAAGAATATAGATGTTGTTTTCGAGACGAACATTGAGGACATCCAGCTTTCAGATGATGGATACAGTCTAATAATTTCTGATAATGAAACATGCAAGACGGGCTATGTGTTTGATAGTAGGCCTAGCAATTCATTTTCTACTATGAAGCAAATCTTTAAAGGACTGTTTGTAGAGTTTCACCACCCTCTTAAAGATTTCCAAGCGCATTTAATGGATTTTAGTGACAAGAATCAGTTTCATTTTTTTTATAGTCTTCCACTAGGCAAAGGTAAGTATTTATTTGAATCAACTTATTACACATCTTTGGAGATGGATAAAGAGTCTATGGCTAGTGAAGTCCATGATTATATTGTTGAAAAATATGGAGAGGATTACTCGGTTATTCGAGAGGAGTATGGAGAGATACCACTAACTACAAATACAAAACTTAACAATAATAAATCAAATTACATAAAAATTGGCATACCCGCAGGTTCTACTAGAGCTTCTACTGGCTACACATTTTTAAACATTCAAAAACAAGCAGATGAATATATGAAAATGTTAAATGGAAAATCATTCATAGAGCACCCTAAAACCTTTAAGAATAAAATCTTAAGAAAAATGGATAACCTCTTGCTGATGATAATAAAAGATCACCCTACTGAAAGTAAAAACATTCTTTTTGAAATGTTCAACCGCAACCAAGCCCAGAGGGTAATTAGGTTTCTTTCTGATACGCCTTCACTAATGGACATTATTCTTATCATATGGAATATGCCTAAACTACTATTTATTAAATATGCAATTAGATCATTCACAACTCCAAAGATATAGCTCATATCAATTAGTACTTCTTGCCAATTTAAGTATTTTATCCTGGGTGATAATAATTATTTCACCAAATCTATTCAGTATGGACATTCAACTTTTATTGCTTCTCACAACTGTTACAGTAATTGGAATTCCGCATGGATATTTTGACTTTCTTGTTGCAAAAAAGCTTTATTCAAATTTAAGTAATTGGCTATTGAAGTTTATTTTAATTTATCTAGCAACATCCCTAGTATATTTATACGTTTGGACTGTTTCATCAATATTCGCGTTAATTTTATTTTTACTGATGGCTCTATACCATTTTGCAGTAGAGGAAACTATGAATCTAAAATCGAGTAATCATATTTTGATGCTAGCTCTTGGTAGCGTTCCAATACTAACACCTATAATATTTCATACCGATGATGTTTTTAGTTTATTCAGTATTTTATTAAGTACCAAATTACATAACCCTGAAATTTCTATATTACATCAATACCTTTATGTTTTAACTGTATCAATAATTGTTTTTACCTATGCTAGGAGTCTAACATTACTGTATACCTTGCTATTTATAAACTTTATCTTTTTACCACCCTTACTGTCGTTCATATTGTATTTTTGTTTTCATCATTCTCTAAGACATTATCTAGAGGCACTCGGCGATCCTAAATTATTTGATAAAAAAATTCCTTTAGCTAGGTATGCGTTACTGTTTTTATTTCTAACTATAGCCTTCACGCTAGGAGCAATTTTCATGCTATCTACAGTGGCACAGGTTTCACTCGAGAGCGCGATAATAAAGTACATATTCATCACATTGGCCTGTCTTACACTTCCCCACTTGCTCTTGAACATAATTTACGAGAGTAAATTTAGTTAATTAGATTGTTCTAATATTGATTTATATTGATTTTATGAATTAAAGGAAGATACTGAATCAAGGGAGGGGGAGAAAATGATATTATCTATTTTAGCTTTTATTGTTTTGATGTGGTTGTTTTGTTGTGGTTTCAAGAGCAATAAATAGTAAATGTATGGAAGATTATAAAATAAATGAGTTCATCTAATATTTACAAATCTAAAGACTGGATTATTGATAAAGCATTCATAAAACAAGATGAATATAGAGAACTTTATAAACAATCTATATCTGATCCTGATAAATTTTGGTTTGAACAAGGAAAAAGATTAGACTGGATTACTCCATTTACAAAAGTACGCAATTACTCGTATGATAAGAATAATCTCTATGTAAAGTGGTATGAAGATGGCGAGCTTAATGCTTCGGTCAATTGCCTAGATCGTCACGTCGATAAAAATGGAGACAAGACCGCAATTATTTGGGAGGGAGACGAGTCTTCAGATTCAAAAAAAATCACCTATCGTGAATTGCTCGCTGAGGTGTGTAAGTTTTCAAATGGCCTCAAATCTATAGGTATTAAAAAGGGAGATAGGGTTACTATATATATGCCCATGATACCTGAAGCTGCTGTTGCCATGCTTTCATGCACCCGTATCGGAGCTATTCACTCAGTTGTTTTTGGCGGCTTTTCCCCAGAAGCTCTAGCTGGACGGTTGGAGGATTGTGACTCGAAGTTCATAATTACTGCGGATCAAGGCGTTAGGGGTGGAAAGACAATACCTCTCAAAGAAAATGTTGATATAGCAATTTCTAAAATTGATGATTTTAAGAAATGTGTAGTCGTGAAAAGGACTGGTAATAAAGTTAACTGGAACAGCGAAATTGATCATTGGTATGATGATTTAATATCATCCTCATCGCCTATATGTGAACCAGAAAAAATGTCTTCTGAAGATCCAATGTTTATTTTGTATACATCTGGCTCAACCGGTAAACCCAAAGGCGTGTTGCATACCACTGGGGGATATCTTGTCTACGCATCCATTACACACCAATATATATTCGACTGTCATGACGATGATATCTATTGGTGCACAGCGGATGTCGGTTGGGTAACTGGACACTCTTATATTATTTACGGGCCTTTGTGTAATGGATCAACAACAATAATGTTTGAGGGAGTTCCAAATTATCCAACACCAAGTAGATTTTGGGAGATTGTTGATAAATATAAAGTCAATATATTTTATACTGCACCAACAGTTATACGAGCACTGATGTCAGAGGGTGAGGATTATGTTACTAATACATCTAGAAAATCTCTCAGAATTTTAGGCAGCGTAGGTGAGCCTATAAATCCTGAGGCATGGCGCTGGTACTACAATATTGTAGGTAAAGGTGATTGCCCCATTGTCGATACATGGTGGCAAACTGAAACAGGAGGGATAATGATAACACCACTTGTCGGTGCAATAGATATGAAACCAGGTTCAGCTACTCTTCCATTTTTTGGGATAGAGCCCGTCTTAGTGGATGACAAAAATAATGAAATTGAAGGTCCAGGAGAAGGAAGTCTGTGCATTAATATGTCATGGCCGGGCCAAATGAGGACTGTCTATGGCGATCATCAAAGATTTATAGACACATATTTTAAACAATACCCAGGCAGATATTTTTCTGGAGATGGTTGCAGACGTGATGAAGACGGTTATTATTGGATAACAGGAAGAGTTGATGATGTTATTAATGTATCAGGACATCGTTTAGGTACTGCCGAGGTTGAGTCTGCACTCGTGCTTCATAAAGATGTATCAGAAGCCGCTGTTGTTGGTTACCCACATAAGATAAAAGGACAAGGTCTGTATGCATTTATTACACTAAATAAAAATGTTGAACCCAGTCATATACTTGAGAAGGAATTGTTGCAATGGGTAAAACAAGAAATTGGCTCTATCGCAAAACCAGATTTTCTACAATTTACATGCGGTCTGCCAAAAACTCGCTCTGGGAAGATTATGAGAAGAATTTTAAGAAAGATTTCTATAAACGATTATAATAACCTCGGAGATACTTCTACCCTTGCTGATTCTAGTGTGGTTGAAGATCTCATAACAAATAGGAAGAACTTACAAAATGATTGATATAGTTAAAAAACGTGTAATTGATTGGGATAATCAACTAAGAAAAGAAAAACATTTCAATGAAAAATTTGGAACCAACTTGTCACAAAGTAGTGTAAAAGAGCTAACAGGTTCTTTTAGGAGATTAACTGAAAAAAGTAAATCAAAAATTGGTGACGGAACTTTACAACAATGTGAGGAATTCTATCTTTCTTTAGATTTAATGAAACAAAATCAATATACACACATATGTAAAAACCGAAGTGCTGCTTTTTATAAAATTGGAGATGAACCAGATTCTGATAAAGAGAATTCAGAAAACCAAAAACTTTTTTCTGAATGGGATGACAAGCTCAATGATTTTAAAGCTCAAAATGGGTGGGATAAGTTTAATAAATAAAGCACATGTGTGGCAGATATACTCTCACGAATAAAAACGATATCAAGAGAAAGTTTAATGTTGATATTGAGCCAAACTTCAATATTTGCCCTACATCAAAAGTCCTTGTATACACAAATCATCCTCAGTGGATGGAATGGAATTATTCGCCTCGTTGGGCAAAAAAGCCTATGAATCTTATAAATGCAAGATATGAGACTATCGATGAAAAGCCATCTTTTAAACATATGAAACGTTGTGTTTTTATCATGGATGGATGGTATGAGTGGAAGAGATATTTTAATTGGAACAAAAGAGAGAATGTAAAAGACCCTTATTATCATCATATGAACAGTGAGATTATTTATGTTGCTGGTTTATATGATGAAAGTAAATGTGTATGTGTTACAAAAAAATCAGTATTACCAATATCCGAGATACATAATCGTCAGCCATTATTAATAGAGGAATCACAAATAGACAAATGGACGAGGGGAGATTTTATATTGAAGGATTTCTTATCTAAAGATATTCAAATTCATAAAGTATCAACTCACGTTAATTCTCCAAAGAATAATGATGCAAGCTGTATAAAACCTATATAGAAAGAGTGTTCAAAAATTTAGAAAAGAAAAATAAAATTATTGATGCAATAACATCGTATAGCGGCGAGGCTGCAGGATAACCGTAATTCCATAGAATTATCAATAATACCCAGATTAGAAATACTAGCATTTATTCAATCTTGTTAAGTAATATTGCTTTTTTATCGTTAAATTCTTCTTCAGTAATAATGCCACGATCCTTCATATCAGCTAATTTTTCAATTTGAGATAATATTTGATCGTTACCTTCATTAGCACTTTGGTTAGCTCCATTTGATTCCATAATGTCTAACTCATTATTGAAAAGCTTGTAGAAGAAGGTCTCTTTTTTATTTTCTTCGGACTGTTTTGTGTGACCAATCTTGTTGTGAGGACCAGGTCTGGCCTTTTCATCAGCAAGCGATTGGAAAGAGAAAAAAGCCAGAGTTATAAATAAAAAAATTCTCACAGCTATATTATAAACTTATCTTGAACAAAATCATTCGCCGGATAGAGTTTTTATAAAAAATTCTTTAACTTTTTTGAGTGTAATCTTCGTAGCCTCTGAATTATATTTAACTGTAACTCCCTTTTTTGAGCACTTATTTAAAAAATACTCACTAAGTTCAGGCGTATTTATAATAGTTCCATTCATATTTTGAATTTCGCCTTTTGTATTTATTGTTAAAGTGCAATCCATGTTCATTATCATTAAATTTGGTAATTTTTCGAAGGTTAAGCCAAAATATAAAAACGGGTTATCAAAACCATGACGGGCATTATCAATCGAGACAAATTCTAGTTTGTTATCATTTCTAAAAAACTTTGAATATAAATTCCTGCACGCAGCCTCCGGCGTTAAATCGTCATCAGCGCCAGTAATCATCAACAATGGAGTTTCAGTTTCTGATTCACCAGGAAATGTAAATCCACAGTATGGATATATTGCAACAGCAGATTGAAACCTATGATTCATTGGCAAAAGCTCATTAACAAATTTAAAATGCGACAGAATTGGACCAACTCCGCCTTGCGACCAACCCAGATAACCCACATTTTTAATTTTCGAATTAGATTTTAGTATGTTTAAGGCAGCGTATGCATCATTCATAAAGGTTATTCCAGATACCTTTGAGAATGTTTTGTCATATTTAATTCTCCTTGCCGAATAATGATCAATTTGAAATACGACGTAACCATTTCTTGTCAGAAGATCAATATATTTGTCATGATAACTTCTTTTACCACCTGAGCCATGAGTCATTACCACTGCGTTGTAACTATCTTTTTTTACTTCTGGTAAAAATACTTCACCATTTATGGTAATTTTTTTCTTGCTTGAGTAATTTAAATCATAGCTATCAATTGATTCAAAACAAATTAGTCTATCTGATTGAATATTTATTGAATTCTTCGGATTTACGCCTTCACATGGATTGTCAATTGGTCTTGAGCAAGATGTTACCAGCACTGCACTAAGTATCCATATAGCGACTCTGATGTGCATGAATGTTACTTGAGTTGTGAAATATTCGTTTTGTGATCTTCTAGAATAGCGATTATTTGATTGTCGGTATTATATGGATCAGGAACTAATAAGTTTGGTGATTCTAGTTCTTTATATTCCACTTTTATGTCTGGCATTATTCCGTTTTCATGGATATGCCTGTCATTAGGTGTGTAGTATTTCGCTGTAGTGAGTTTTAGTGCTGATCCGTCTATCATTTCCTGTATTGATTGAACTGATGCTTTACCAAATGATTTCTCTCCATAGATTATTGCTCTTTCATGATCTTGAAGAGCCCCAGCTACAATTTCAGAAGCAGATGCAGATCCTCCATTTATGAGAACATACAATGGCAAGCCCTCTAGGATATCCTCACTATTTGCAAAGTACTCTAGGTCCGAGTTATTTGTTCGTCCTTTGGTATATACAATTTTTCCCGATTTCAAAAATAAGTCTGAGATACCAACTGCTGCTCCGAGAACTCCGCCTGGATTATTTCTAAGATCGAGGATAAGTGCTACCATCATATTTCCACTTTCTTTCCTTAGATCATATATTGCCTTTCTAACGTTTACAGTTGAGTTGGATTGAAAACTAGATAGTCGCAAGTATCCTATCTCTCCGTTAAAGATTTCTGTTTTAATTCCTTTTGATACAATGATTTGCCTTACAAGCTCAAAATCTAATGGAGCTTTCTCTTTTTCTCTTAATATCTTTAGCTTTACTTTTGTTCCAGGTTCTCCTCTCATGAGCTTAACTGCATCATTGATTGATTTGTCTTTAAGTGAGATGTCTTGTACTTCGATGACTAGGTCACCAGATTTAAGTCCTGCCCTTTGTGCTGGCGTATCGTCAATAGGAGAGATAATTTTCACAAATCCATCTTCCATTGTTATTTCAATTCCGATGCCACCGAACCTACCAGTTGTTCCAATTTTTAGTTCTGAAAAGTCTTCTTTGGTTAGATAATCAGAATAGGGGTCTAAATTGGAAACCATTCCCTCTATCGCGTAGTTGAATAATGTTTCATCATCTACATCATCAACATATTGATCTTTTATTTTTTTGTATACATCTATAAACTGCTGAATCTTCTCTGTTGGCACCTCATTGTCAGATGTGTATGCAGGCGAACAGAATAAGGCAATCAATGCCATAAATATTACAAATTTAGAGGTTTTTCGTGTGATTATCATCACGCTAATAATAGCACTTTATTACTAGATTTATTATTAGTTTCGGCTAATATAGGTATATAATAATACAATGGAAAACGAGCAAGTACAGTTAGAAGAAAAAATAGAATATTCTTCCGCAGACCAAGAAAAAGACATAGAAACTGCCTCACGTTCTCTTAAGGCAATGTCCCATCCTTTAAGATTGATGATATTGTGCAAGCTGGGTGAAGGAGAATTTAGTGTCCAAGATATAGTTGATAATGTAGGTACATCACAAAGTAACATATCTCAGCATCTTGCTATACTCAGAGATAAAGGTATCCTCTCAGCCAGAAAGGATGCGAACAAAGTCTTTTATAAGGTTAGTGATTTCAAGACACTGAAGCTCATTGATATGATGAGAGAAGTTTTCTGCTCTAGACATAACTGATCCATACAATGGATCATTCATTTGAATTTATTCTCAATCATCCAGTTTTATCAGTAGCTTTATTTATATTTATTTATCTTATTATTTCTTTTGAGATAAAGAATTTAACAAAAAAATACAAATCAATCACCTGTAATGATCTAGTAACCAAGATTAACGAGAATGACATTGTTGTACTAGATACAAGAGAGAAAGCAGAATATAAAAAAGGCCACATATCAAATGCAATACTACATGACTCATCATCGTCAAAAAATTTAGATTTTAATGAAGTCGTCATATACGACAAGGATGAAATATCAAGTGTAAGTAGTGCAGAAAAAATATCCAAGAATAATTCAATTAAAGTCTTATATCTAGAGGGAGGTATACAGTCGTGGACTGATAATAACTTTCCACTAGTGGAGGGAAAATGACTGACAACAAAGTACAATTTAATATTCAAAGAATATATCTTAAAGACATTTCATTTGAATCACCTATGGCACCTGAAGTGTTCACTAATATGTCATCAACTCCAAAGGTAGGTTTTAATTTTGAGTCTAACATAACTAATTTATCAGACGATATTCATGAACTGACTTTGACTTTTAACGTAAAAGCAGAAGTTGAAGATAAAACATTATACCTTGTAGAATTGAAGCAGTGTGGAGTGTTCACAATTTCGTCAGACGATAAAGATCTTAAAAAAAGATTCTTGAATGTACACTGCGCTGAAATAGTTTATCCGTATGCCCGAGAGAATATTTCAAACATTATTCAAAAAGGAGGTTTTCCTCCTCTATTTTTATCTCCGATAGATTTTCATACAATTTATCAGAATGAACTGGATAAAAGAAAAGATACTTAATGAAGTATAAATTCAGAGTAATAGGTGCTGGCGTCTGGGGCTTGGCCTTCTCGGATTATCTTTTGAATCTAGGTCATAATGTCGAAATATTCAGGAGAGATAGGAACTTAGATGCAGAGAGCATCCGACAAATCGGACTTAAGAACATAACATCCGGCCACATTAAATCACTAGATACTCTTAATGACTTACAGCTTGATAATGAAATAAATATCGTTGCTGTTAACAGCAAAGGTTTTAGCAATCTTCTAAATACTTATGAGAGCTACTTTACTAGATTAACTGAGTTGGTGTCACTGACAAAAGGTATTGATCATCAAAGTGGAAAATACTTTAGTAACTTTGTATTTGATAAATTTAAGAATATCCAAAAATATGGACTTATATCCGGCCCTTCCTTTGCTAAGGATTTATGCGATGGGAAGACAATTGCTGTGTCTTTTGCTTCTCTAGATGATGTCTTGTCTAAAACCATGTCTGATGCAACAAGAAGCTCATATTTTACGATGATCCCAACAAAAGATGTTTCTATTATTGAGATTGCAGGAATTATAAAAAATATTGCTGCAATTATATGTGGAATGACAGATGAATATTTTGACAAGGGTACTCATGTGAACAAAATTATAAAAAAAGCTTGCGAAGAAGTATGGCAGCAAAATTTGAAAGATTGGGAGTTTCTTCCCGCTGAAACCTATAAAAATATGACTGATAATCTGAACCATAACAAGGAAGCAATTATATCTTCGCCCGGCTTTATAGGAGACATGATTTTAACTTGCAAACAGAGTCAATCTCGTAATTATCAATTTGGAAAGCTTATTGCTGATTCAAAAATAACTGTTGAGGATGCTAAAAATAAAATTGGAACGGTTGAGGGCTATGACTGTTGCCAAACACTTGTAGAGAAAAAGTATATCACTAATAGTTTAACAAAACTTTTATATAATATTTTAAAATCAAATAGCACAGACCGCGAAAGACTACTCAAACAATTTTTACAAGCCTAATTCTTTTATTTTTCTTGTGATGGTATTTCTTCCAAGACCTAATATTTTAGCTGCATCGATACGTTTACCATTACTTGCAGTTAAGGCCTCCTTGAGTAGTAACTTTTCAATTTCCTTTGAAAATAGGCTTAGGTCATTACTGTGCGATAAAACTTCTTTTATATGATCTGTTAAATTCTCTTCCCATGATGACCCTGAACCGTTACTAGTAGATTGTTCAGCAGCTGTACTATCAGAATGAGGTATTTTTACTTCATCTGGAATATCATCAACTGTAATTGTAGAGGATGGAGCCATCACTGTCATATATCGACAAATATTCTCCAACTGCCTGATATTTCCTGGCCAATCATAATCATTTAAAAACTGCATGGCTGTATCATCAATTGTTTTTGAGTCACTCTTGAGTTCATCAGCGCTTTTATTTAAAAAATACTTTACGAGTTCTGCGATATCTTCTTTTCTCTCCCTAAGAGGAGGGAGTTCAATCCTAAACACATTGAGTCGGTGATATAGATCTTCACGAAATTTTCCACTTTTAATAAGTTTTTCAATGTTTTGATTAGTTGCTGCTATAATCCTAACATCAGATTTAATTGGCTTTTGGCCACCAACTCTATAAAACTCATGACTTGATAGTACTCTCAGTAACCTTGTTTGTAGTTCTGGGTGCATATCTCCAATTTCATCGAGAAACAAAGTTCCACCTAAAGCTTGCTCAAATCTTCCAATTCTTTGTGATTGAGCCCCAGTAAATGATCCTTTTTCATGCCCAAATAGCTCACTTTCAAGTAATTCGTGTGGGATAGCAGCCACATTTATTGCAACGAATGGCTCATTGTTTCTTGGACTATTTGTATGAACTGATTGTGCAATTAATTCTTTGCCTGTACCAGACTCGCCCCTGATGAGAACCGTAATATCTGTTTTTGAAATCTTACCTATGGCCTTAAAAACATCTTGCATAGAATCAGCTTTACCAACGATATTATTTTTTGAACTATTTTTGACATCAGTGCTATTTATCCCATTAGATCTTGTGGCTTTGATAGCTAACTTTCTTATTTCATTTATATCAAATGGCTTCGTTAAATATTCAAAAGCACCACCTTTATATGCTGAGAGTGCATTATCAATGTTCGCATGTGCAGTTATGATAATTGTCGGGATTTCAGGAAATTTTACGGAAACTTTATCAAGAAATTCTAGCCCCGACATTCCAGGCATTTTTATATCTGTTATTATTAAATCAGGTTGCGTTGAATTAAGTCCAATTAAAGCTTCTGATGCGTTAGCAAAGGCTTCAACCTCAAAAAGGTCTTCAAGTGCACTCGTGCAAATAGTTCTTATGCTCTGTTCATCATCAATTATCCAAACTTTATTCATAGACTTTATTCCTAACTGGGAGAACTATTGTAAATATGGTTTCCCGGTGTTTACTTGAGCATTCAATAAGTCCAGAATTTTGCATTATAATTGATTGAGCGATTGTTAGCCCAAGGCCCATGCCATCTGACTTTGTGCTAACCATCGGATAAAAAATCTCTTTCAATTTTTCGTCAGGAATACCAGGGCCGTTATCAATTACATCAATTTTAGCAACTAGTGCACAGTATTCATTACCAATCGTGTAACTAGGTTCAGCTCGAGTTCTGATAGTAATGTTACCCTTGAACTCTAGTGCTTGGATTGAATTTCTAACGAGATTGATTAATGCCTGTATGAGTTGTTCTTTGTTTGTGTTTACATCTGGAATACTGGGGTCATAGTCTTTCTGAAAGATAACATTCTTATTCTTAAGATCAAATTTAAAGAGATCAACGACGTGCTCTGTGACTTCATGAATATTTATGAATGATTTTTTTATTTCAGTCACTGGCAGCGCCATATCATTAAGGAGATTGACTAAGCGGCCGGTCTCTTTTTTTATGATATCAGTAAACTTTGTATAAGATTGATCGAGAGATTTTTCTAATATTTGTGCGGCTCCAAGTATTCCACCCAGAGGATTTTTTATTTCGTGAGATAACCCTTTTATCATCTCTCTTGTTGCTCTCTCTTGTTCAATTAAATTTTGTTCTAGAGATATGCTGTGCAACCTACCAGTTTCTGTAAATTCAATAAGTGTAACACTCTCATTTTCTAGCTTAGCTCGAGAGATATTACAATCTACTATTTTCTCGTTTCCTTCAAAGTTCTTAAATTTCAAATCTCTGATCATTTTAGAGTGATTCTCATCACGTACAGACTCAACATGCTGCCCTATACTCTTGTGACCAATTGAAGATTTTAGAGATGAGATGTTTGGAAACCTGTTACTTATGCCTAATAAATTTAAAGCAGAAATGTTTATAAAAAAATAAGAATTGTCATCATTTAATACAACAACGGCGGTTGATATATTTTCCAGAATATCCAAAAGAATCTTTGGGTCCAATGTTATTTTATTTTCTAATTCCATTTGCTTCCTCATGCTGCCCGTTTGGGCAGCATGTAAAGTTTCTTATAGACTGTAATACATCTCAAATTCGCATGGATGAGTAGATTGTCGTAATCTTTGAACTTCATCCATCTTCAGGTCAATGTACGAGTCAATCATGTTATTAGTGAATACATCACCTGCATTGAGAAACTCTCTATCTTTATCAAGCGCGTCAAGAGCTACATCGAGACCAGGAGCTACAGTTGGAAGAAGAGCTTCTTCTTCTCTACTTATTGCAAAAAGATCTTTGTCCATTGCAGGGCCTGGATCTATTTGGTTTTTAATACCATCAAGCCCAGCCATCATCATTGCAGAAAATGCGAGATATGGATTGGCGGTTGAGTCAGGAAATCTCACCTCTATCCTTCTTGCTTTATCGCTCATTACATATGGGATCCTAATTGATGCCGACCTATTTCTTGCTGAATAGGTTAGTATGACTGGAGCCTCAAAGCCTGGAATAAGTCTCTTATAACTATTTGTAGATGCATTAGTAAAAGCGTTTAATGCTCTTGCATGCTTTATTATGCCGCCAATATACCAAAGAGCTTCTTGTGATAAGTTACCATATTTATCACCAGCAAAAATATTTTTGCCATCTTTTGATAATGATTGGTGAACATGCATCCCTGTTCCATTATCGCCAACTACTGGCTTCGGCATAAATGTTGCTGTTTTTCCAAAAGCGTGGGCCACATTTTGAACAACATATTTGTACTTTTGAACTTCATCAGCTTTTTTCACAAGAGTATTAAATAATGTTCCTATTTCACATTGGCCTGCTGTTGCTACTTCATGATGATGTACCTCACATTTCACACCTACCTCTTGAAGAGTTGTGATCATAGCTGATCTACAGTCTTGAAGTGCATCTACAGGAGGCACCGGAAAATATCCTCCTTTTACGCCTGGTCTGTGTCCCATATTTCCGTCTTCATAACTTTTGCCACTATTCCAGCATGCTTCAGATGAATCAACTTTAAAAAAGCAGCTTCCTATAGTGTCTTCAAATTTAACATCGTCGAAAACAAAGAATTCATTTTCAGGACCAAAGTAAGCAGTATCGGCTATTCCAGAATCAGTCAGATATTTTTCTGCTTTTTTCGCAATACCTCTTGGGTCCTTTTCGTAGCTTGAACCATCTGCTGGTTCTATTACATCACAAGTCACATTAATAGTAGGCTCATCATAGAACGGATCAGCGAAGGCTGTAGATGTATCAGGCATCAAAATCATGTCAGATTCATTAATATCTTTCCATCCTGCTATCGATGATCCATCAAACATTTTACCCTCGTCACAATCAGTGGAGATTCCGTCTTCAGTAGCTGTTACAGTAACGTGCTGCTCCTTCCCTTGTGTATTTGTGAATCTGTAATCGATGAATTTAGCTTCTTTCTCATCGACCAGTTTCATTATGTCATTTGCACTCATTTTATTCCTCACTAGTGATTTTTTGTTATATGCACTAGATAAACTGCATTAATCATGCCACTATTTTTTCTTTATATACTTGTTAGTGATCTATATTGTGACATAATATGCACTAAAAAGGAACATAAAATGCATAAACATAGTGCATATGCACTATATATGAACATGCAATAAAATATTTTTGGGGCAATTAAATTAACTAAAATTCTTATGCATAGTTTGTAGATATAAGTATAATTTCTATATTCCTAAGGAGTGAATTTGGAACAACATACTATGGATGAATTGGTAGCGCTTTGTAAAAGAAGAGGCTTCATTTTCCAATCAAACGAAATTTATGGCGGTCTTCAGGGTTTATATGACTATGGCCCTCTTGGTGTTGAGTTAAAAAATAATCTAAAAAACTCCTGGTGGAAAGCAACTGTTTATAACAGAGATGATGTTGAAGGCTTGGATACCTCTATTCTGACGCACCCAGATGTTCTGAAATATTCTGGTCATCAAGAAACATTCACTGACCCATTAGTTGATTGCAAAAGCTGTGGACTAAGATTCAGACAAGACCAAATCCCGGACCAGTGCAAAGGAGAGGAGTTAACTGATCCGAGGGAGTTTAATTTGATGTTTGAGACAAATGTTGGACCAGTTATTAATGAGTCATCAACCGCATATCTTAGGCCTGAGACAGCACAACAAATTTATATAAATTTTAAAAATGTAGTTGATTCTACATCCAGATCACTTCCATTTGGGATTGCACAAATTGGTAAATCTTTCAGAAATGAAATTACACCCAGAAACTTTATTTTTAGAGTTCGTGAATTCGAACAAATGGAATTGGAATTTTTTGTTCTACCAGGTGATGATGATGAATGGCATAAAAAGTGGGTAGATAACAGAGTTGAATGGTGGATAAAACAAGGAATACCGAAAGAAAAGTTACAGCTTCTTAATGTGACTGGAGAGGATCTTGCTCATTACTCCAAAGCAACGATAGATATCATGTATCAATTTCCACATGGCCTTGAGGAATTAGAGGGTATAGCAAATAGAACTGACTTTGATCTTGGTTCACATACAAAAAATCAAAAAGATTTGAACATAAGTGCTAGCGTGATGAAAAATTCAGATTCCAACACGCGTTTAGCTATACAAAATGAGAAAAATGAATGGATTGTTCCATACGTAATTGAGCCCTCCGCAGGTGTTGATAGAGGAGTCTTAGCGGTTTTAAATGAGGCTTTTACTCTGGAGAGATTAGATGATAGTAAGCATAGGGTAGTGTTGAAGTTAGAGAAACATTTATCTCCGATAAAAGCTGCAACTATCCCCCTCAAGAGGAACAATGATAACCTTGTTCAGTTAGCACATAAGATCAAGTCGTCTTTACAAAAATATCAAATTGGGCGAGTAGTTGTCGAGAATACTGGGAATATTGGCAAGAGCTACAGGAAACATGATGAGATAGGAACACCTTTGTGTATAACTATAGACTTTGATTCACTTGATAAAAATACTGTTACTATCAGAGACAGAGATTCTATGAATCAGGATATAATTCCGCTTGATAATGTAGAAAAATACTTCTTGGATTATTATTCAGATGCAAAGTGATAAGTACATTATTTTAGATAGAGATGGTGTTATAAATTACGATTCCCCATCGTATGTTAAGACCGCGGAGGAATGGGATCCTATTCCAAATAGTCTTGAGGCAATATCGTTATTATCTAAAAATAACTATAAGATTATTGTAATATCAAATCAGGCTGGTATCAGTAAAGGGATAATTAAATATATAGACCATTTGAAAATTCACAGTAAATTTATTAGCTCTTGCAGAAAAAACTCTGGAGATATAACTGCTACGTATTACTGTTATGAGCACCCGAATAAAAATTCTCATTTTAGAAAACCTAACCCAGGGATGTATCTCGAGGTATCAGAAAGGCTGAATATAGACTTATCTGATGTATTTGCCATCGGTGATTCACCAAGAGATATGAGCGCGGCTTTATCAGCAGGTTGTAAGCCATTAGGAGTTCTTACAGGAAACGGGGTTAAAATAAATACAGAAATGCCAAATATAGATATCTTCAAAAACTTGTACGAAGCAGTACAATTTGTCATCTCTTATGATAAGCAATATATTCTTAACATTTAAATCCTTTTTATTCTGGGTAAATCTAGTCTTATCTGTACTTTTGTTCGGGCCTATTGCATTCACCCTTGGACTTTTTTCTTACGAACTATGCCTTTTTGTGAGCAAATTGTGGTGTAGATATAATTTATATTTTCTAAGGCAAGTGTGTTCTCTAAAGCATGAATTACGAGGCCCTAAATTGGGGAAACACTATGTAATTATTTCTAGACATCAATCCGCCTGGGAAACTTTATTTTTTGCTGCATTTATTGAACGTCCGATATTTATTCTGAAGAAAGAACTACTAATGATACCGTTATTTGGATGGTGCTTATATTTACTTAAGAACATCTCAATAGACAGGACAGATGGTATATCCTCTCTGAAAAAAATTATGAGATGTTGTGGTGATCATATTAACAATGGTAGAACACTTATAATATTTCCTGAGGGCACAAGAGTTCCATATGGGATGAATATTGAAATTAAAAAAGGTGTTTTGAAAATTATCGATAGTCTCAAGTTACCATCTATAATTATTAATCATGACGCAGGTAAATTTTGGAATAAAAACTCTCTATTAATTAAGCCAGGTATAATTACTATCGACACACTTTCGCTTGACTATAACTCAGATCAGTCTTTTGTAAAAAAGGCTATACAAAAACATTTTGAACAAGTTTAGTCAAAGTGATTCTATGGTGCTGGGTTTGGTTGCGATGCATGAACTTGATTTATTTCATCTAAGATATCTTGTGACAAGTCTAGATTGACAGATTCTATATTTTCTTTTAGTTGTTCCATTGTAGTTGCGCCAATAATATTAGATGTGACAAATGGTTGCGAATTAACAAATGCTAGAGCCATGTGTGTCAGAGATAGATCATACTTCTTTGCAATAGCGGAATATTTTTTAACAGCACTTAAGCATTCGTCGTTGCTATATCGCGTAAACCAATCACCAAATAACCCCAGTCTAGAGTTATCTTCTGTCTTATTGATATACTTTCCAGTAAGCTGCCCAAAGCCAAGAGGAGAGTATGCTAACAGACCAATATTTTCATGCTGAGAAATTTCTGCTAGACCAACTTCATAAATTCTATTAAGCAACGAATATGGATTTTGTATGCTAACGATTCTCTCTAAATTGTTCACTTTTGCAAGATTTAGATACTTATTCGTACCCCAGGGAGTCTCATTCGATATTCCAATGTATCGGACTCTTCCAGATCTTACTAAATCACTCATAGCTTCCAGCGTCTCTTCAATATGAACTCCCATTTCATCAGAATATTCATAACCTAATCTACCAAAGTAATTTGATTTTCTCTCTGGCCAATGTACTTGATATAAATCTATATAATCTGTTTGCAATCTTTTAAGTGAATCATCCAGAGCTTGAACAATATGTTTTTTACTTAGGCGGGACCCGCCACGTAAATACTCCATTCCTGGTCCAGCAACTTTTGTAGCAACATAAATTTTGTCTCTGTCCTTTCTTTTGGCAAGCCATGTTCCTATTATGGTCTCGGTGGAGCCTTGTGTTTCCTCTCTAGGTGGTATTGCGTACATTTCTGCTGTATCTATCAAATTTATTCCATTTGCCAATGAATAGTCTAATTGTCGGTGCGCATCCGCCTCAGTGTTCTGCTCACCGTAAGTCATGGTTCCCAGACAAATTAAGCTTACGTTTAGATTAGTGTTAGCAAGTTTTCTATATTTCATATTTAAATTTTTTATACGATCAGTATCTTATTTTATCAAATCTTCAACAAAATATGTTAATTGATAATGTTGACCATTAATGTTAACTCCCTTGTAATTACTGTGTTATGTTTATATTATACCCACTTAACGTAATACTATGAGGTCAAAGTATTAACTACCTTCTATATATACAATCTTTATTATCAAATTTTCTATCTTGGCTTCCTGATGCCATGTCTAAAAAAGATTACTTAGCCAGAGACATTATAGCTGGCACAACAATAGCAATGATAATAATTCCTCAGTCTATGGCATATGCCACCCTTGCAAACCTTGACCCAATCTATGGTCTATATGCATCTTTTTTACCTGTTGCTGTTGCTGCTTTTTTTGGATCATCAAGATATCTAGCGACTGGTCCAGTTGCAATGGTAAGCCTGTTGACAGCAGTTGCTATTACTTCTCTATCATTTGGCGACGAGTCAATGTATGTCCCGTTAGCAATTATGCTAGCTTTGAGCGTTGGAATTTTTCAAATAACATTATCATTAGCTAAAGCTGGTAAGTTAATAGATGTAGTTCTTAAAGAACACGTAATACTAGGCTTTACATCAGCTGCAGCACTAATCATAGCAAGCTCACAATTGAGTAAAGTTTTCGGAATAAGCAAAGTAGCTGTTTCTGACTTGTTTGACCTTGGATCTTTTTTAGAGCAGTCACCAATAAACACCTCTGCTATTTTAATGTCCTTAATCGCTTTATTAGTTCTCTACGTATTCAAAAATAGACTCACAAAGTATCAATTTTTCGCAAATATTGCCGTCTTAACTGCTGTGGTAGTAACAATTCTATTGTCAAAAATTTTAAACTATCAAGGTCCGATTGTTGGGATAATTCCACAAGGCCTTCCAAATTTTTCTTTCAAAGAATTTGATATTAGTCCTGATCTAGTATTCATGTTTATTGTTCACACAGTTATTATTAGCTTCGTTGGTTTTATGGAAGCAATTGCCATTGCTAGACAACTAGAATCGAAAGAGCCACAAAAAAATTCTAAAGGCATAGAGCTATACAAATATCCAACACCCGTAAACTCTAATCAAGAGTTATTTGGACAAGGCTTAGGGAATATTGCTTCTAGTGTTTCCGGCTCATATCCTGTTTCTGGATCATTTTCTAGATCCGCTGTAAACGAATCTGTTGGGTCATACAGTCCAATATCATCATTGACAACGACAATAATTGTCATGCTAACACTTCTTTATGCGACTCCATTGCTATTTGACTTACCAAAGGCGACCTTAGGTATAATAGTAATATTTGCAGTTATACCTCTTATAAAAATAAATAAGATGAATGATTTATACAATTCAAACAAAGATAAAGGTATTGTTTGTTGGATTACTTTTTCGAGCACATTAATTTTTCCTTTATTGTCAATTGAGTTGTTTTCGGGAGTAAATACACACATATGGACTGGAATCATTTTCGGCTTTTTAGTATCACTTGTTATTGAGAGAAAATCAGTCAACTCTTGAAATATAGCAAGTCAAAGATAAAATTTCTTTTTTTTAATCCCTTCATTTCATATTTGGTAATCGGTCTAGATCCTCTATGTTTAGAGAAATCTATTTTTTTTGATGATAATTTTCTTATGACATCCCTAGCTTCAAAAGCATAGTTGATATTATCAGTGGTAAAGTGAAACAAGCCGCCTTTTATAAGGAGACGATTTATGATTTCAAAACTATAGTCGTTTAATAACCTTCTCTTTCTATGTTTATTCTTCTGCCAAGGATCTGGGAATAATAAGTATATTTGCGATATTGTTTCAGCCTCTAATTTCTCAATGATTTCAACTGCGTCACCGTATTCAACTGGTATGTCGCGTTTATCTAGAATTTTTATTCCAGGTTTGTAGGCCTCAATCCCACACACTAAGTGCCCAGGGAACATTTTGTTAAGAAATATGGTGGAATCCCCAGTTCCAAATCCAATATCTAGGATAATATGACTATCTTTGGAGATTACTTCAGATAAGGAATTTTTGGGAGGACTGAAATCTTCAAATTTTCTTGACCTAAATGATTTATAATATATCGGTCTAGTCATCTGTAACTAACCCATGCACAGGCGAAGAGGCTGTTCCGATTTCCTTTTTTGTTATTCTACCTGCCTTAAAAGCATCTCTTCCAGCTATAACAGCATTCTTCATTGCAGATGCCATTAGAACAGGGTGTTTGGCACAAGCAATTGCAGTATTCATTAATACGCCATCGCATCCAAGTTCCATTGCTATACATGCATCACTAGCAGTACCAACACCTGCATCTACTATTACGGGCACAGTAGCATTTTCAATTATTTCTTTGATATTATATTCGTTTATGATTCCTAACCCTGAACCTATCGCTGATCCAAGAGGCATGATGCATTCGCAACCAATATTTTCAAGTTCTTTAGCGATTATTGGGTCATCTGTTGTATAGACCATCACCTTAAAGCCTTTTTTTACAAGTACTTCTGAAGCCTTTATTGTTTCAATAACGTTTGGGTAAAGTGTTTTACTGTCGCTTAAGACCTCCAGCTTTACCAACATTTCTCCTGATAGCAATTCTGCTGCCAGTTCACATGTTCTTACAGCATCCTCGCTCGTGTAACATCCGGCAGTATTGGGGAGTATGGTGTAATTTTTAGGTGAAATTACATCCAGTAAATTTTTTGATTTTTTGTCTTGACCAATGTTCATGCGCCTTATTGCAACAGTCACCATCTCACACCCACTTGCTTCGACAGAACTCGCAGTTTCATCAAAATCTTTATATTTACCAGTACCTAAAATAAGCCTAGAATCATATTCTTTATTATTGATGATTAATCTTTTCAAAACTTAACCTCCACCAATTGCAGTTATTATCTCTATCTTATCCCCATCCTGGATTACATATTTATGATGGTCTGATTTTGGTAATACATTTCTATTTATCTCAACAGCTATGTATTTGTTGTTAATATTTTTATAACGTAGTAATTGATGTACAGTGGTTCCATCTTGAATTTCTTCTTTTGTGTTGTTGAGTATAATATTCATAAGCCGTCCACTATGATAATATAATCCTTTATTGATGGATAGTATTCCAAGCCGGAATAGCTCAGTTGGTAGAGCACCGCATTCGTAACGCGTAGGTCAGTGGTTCGATTCCACTTTCCGGCAAGCATAAAAGAAGCATAGAAATAAATACATTATTAAATTATTATTAAATCTTAACTAATTTGAGAGAAATCTTTTGGATAGAAAAGGAATAATTCTTGCTGGAGGTAAAGGCACAAGGCTCTATCCATTAACTAAGTCCATAAGTAAGTGTATTTTACCAGTCTATGACAAACCAATGATTTACTACTCCCTGGCCACATTAATGATGTCAGGTATAGAAGATATATTGATAATTTCTACTCCAGATGATTTGGAAAATTATTCAAACCTTATTGGAGATGGTAATAGTTTTGGAATTAATATCTCATATGAAACTCAACCAAGCCCAGATGGAATTGCGCAAGCACTTATCATTGCTGAGAAATTCTTGGATAGCCATCCTTCAGCGCTGATGTTAGGCGATAACATATTCTATGGCCCAGACCTAGAGACAAAGCTAGTTGAAAGTTCAATGAAAAACCACAGTACAGTTTTCTCATATGAGGTTCATGATCCTGAGAGGTTTGGTGTTTGTGAAATTGATAATGATAAACGAGTGATTAGTTTAGAAGAGAAACCAGATAAGCCAAAATCTAATCTTGCAGTAACTGGATTGTACTTTTATGATTCAAGTGCGCCGCAAATAGCAAAAAATATCAAACCATCAGATAGAGGGGAGCTTGAAATTACGGATGTTAATATTGAGTATATGAAATCATACAATCTTTACAGTGAAGTTCTTGATAAGAGTTACATGTGGATTGATGCTGGAACTCAAGAATCCTTTTTGGTTGCAAGTAATTATGCTAAAAAAATAGAGGATGAAACTGGTATGAAAATATTATGCCCAGAAGAAATAGCTTTTAATAGAGGGTTAATTTCTTCAGAAGATTTGAACAAAGCAGCAGAAGACTACTCAAACAGCGAATATGGCAGATACCTAAAGAGAGTAGTTTCTAAAATATGATGGGGTCCTTAACCAAGAACCTCGGTTAGAATATCGTAGTCTAAAATTTCATGTATTTTCTAAATACGAGTGGAATAAGTCCTAATAAGGTTAAATAAACTACTAGGTCTATACTAAAAGGGCTTCCTTCAATCAAAAAACTATTTAATTCTGATCCAATTAATACAATTATGATAGTCCCCGGCAACATGCCTAGCTGGCTTATTAAATAAAATGTAGCTGTTTTAATTTTGGTTAATCCAAAGGCAACATTAATCACAAAAAATGGGAATATAGGCGACATTCTTAAAGCAAATAAATAATATGCACCATGCATATTGATTTCGTTGTTTATCGTGTAAATTTCATCTTCAAATCTCCTAGATACATACTCATTGATAAAATACCTAGAAATTAACATAGCTGAAGTTGCTCCTATTGATGATGCAAAAGAAATTATTATGATGGCAAGATACAGGTCAAATATAAATCCTGAGAGTAACCCCAGTAAAAGCGCAACTGGAAGTGATATGGTCGTGAGAAAAATATATCCAAAAAAATATAGGAGAATAAAAGTAGTAGGGCTTTGAGAATAGAAACCTTCCAATCGGAGTATGTTATCTAAAATTGTACTCTCAAATAACGTGTTGTTGTAATATAGATAAATTACGATGGCTGTGAGAGCAATGAGGTATAAATATTTTTTACTTTTCATATCGTTAATTCTTTCTGTCATAATAGACTAACTAATGACGATAGAAAAATACATATCAAGCCAAAGAAAGATATTCAATAGAGATTTGAAGTCTTTTTTTGATACCTATAAGACATCTAACCTATTGCAAAGTGCAATGTGGTATAGCCTAAGCAACGGTGGGAAAAGACTTCGTCCGATTATATTAGCTGAGGTTTCTAAAGCTCTGGAACTGAAAAAGAGTGACTATCTAAATATGACCTTAGCTACAGAATTAATACACTGTTATTCTTTAGTACATGATGACCTCCCAAGCATGGATGATGATGACTATAGAAGAGGAAAATTATCGACTCATAAAAAATTCAATGAAGCGCAGGCAATATTATCTGGTAATGGACTTTTGACATTAGCATTTGAGCTATTGTCAAAAAAATACGATTCTAAAGTATGTCATGAAATCTCAAAAGTATCCGGAGCATATGGTCTAGCGGGAGGGCAATCAATTGATATTGCGTT
>CAJWPJ010000013.1 GCA_913045115.1 uncultured Gammaproteobacteria bacterium
CTCAGAAGCATACGAGGTTTTATCAGATCAAAGCAAAAGACAGGCTTATGATCAGTTTGGTCATGAGGGTTTAGATGCAAGGTTTGGCCAAGGTGGCGGTTTTCAAGGTGGTTCTTTTAATGACATATTTGGTGATGTATTTGGTGATATTTTTGGAGGGGGTTCGAGGTCCCAAGGTAGAGCAAGGCGCGGTTCAGACCTAGAGTATAGAATTGAAGTATCGCTCGAAGATGCCATCAATGGCAAAGAAATCAAGATTAGTGTCCCCAGGAAAATAAGCTGCAAGTCTTGTAAAGGAACTGGAGCTAAAAATAGCACTGCTTTAAAAACCTGTGACCATTGTAATGGTCAAGGTCAAGTTAGAGTAAGTCAGGGATTTTTTTCAGTTCAACAAACATGTCCTGTATGCAAAGGAAGAGGCTCTGTAATCGAAGAGAGTTGTCCAGATTGTAATGGGTCTGGATTCATCCAAGAGACAAAAAAACTCGCAGTCAAAATACCCGCAGGAGTTGATAATGGCGATCAGATTAGATTGTCAGGTGAGGGTGAAGGAGGACCTAATAATGGCGTCCCAGGCGATCTGTATGTTTCAGTTAGTGTTAAGCCACATAAATTCTTTCAAAGAGATGGTGACGACATCCTCTGTGAAGTCCCAATTAGCTTTACCTCTGCAACTTTAGGTGACAAGATAATATTACCAACACTTGAAGGTAAAGTTGAATTAACAGTGCCTGCTGGCACACAGAGTGGCAGAGCATTTAGAATAAAAAATAAAGGGGTGAAATCTGTTAGATCGTCGTATAAAGGTGATTTGTACTGTAAAGTGAATATCGAAACCCCTATAAACTTAACAAAAGAACAAAAAGAATTATTAAATAAACTTGATGAGTCATTTTCCAAGAGCGCATCAAAGCATAGGCCAAATGAAAAATCATGGCTTGATGGTATAAAGGACTTTTTCGACAGATGATGAATAATAAGATTGCTATAAATGGTTTTTTTGGAAGAATGGGCCAAGCTATATATGAGTTATCTTTGAAGCAAAATTTTGATGTAACTGTTGGTGTAGATCTAAAAGAAAAATTATCATCTAATTTAGATCTTAAGTTTTCTGATAATTTATCAGAACATTCAGGTTCATTTGATGTGGTAATAGATTTTTCCCTCCCTGAACCTTGTGTCAAAGCAGTAAAAGAATGCCAAAAACTTAATAAACCAATAACAATTGGAACAACTGGGTTTTCAGCTGAGCAAAAAAAAATACTTACGGATGCTGGTAAGGAAATACCTTTGCTGTTAGCACCAAATATGAGTATAGGAGTCAACGCATCTCTTAGGTCAATATCTGAATTATCAAAAGTCCTATCAGGATATGATGTATCAATAGAGGAAACGCATCATAAAAATAAATTAGATTCACCATCTGGGACAGCACTTAAAATTGCTGAGGTAATAGCCGAGGCGAGACACTCGAGCCCTAGCGATATTAATATTAAGTCATTCAGAGAAGAGGGTGAGGTAGGTGTTCATAAAACTATTTTTAGATCATCAGACGATGAAATTATTATTTACCATAACGCTTATAATAGAACAATTTTTGCACAAGGGGCCCTTGATACATCACAATGGATATCTAAACAGCCAGCAGGCTTATATACTTACAAAGACTATATGGAGGACATATCTTGAAATTAGCAGTTGTCTTCCCTGGCCAAGGCTCTCAAAATAAAGAAATGGCTGAACACTTTAGCAACGAAAGCTCTTTTAAAAATATAATTGATATCAGTTCTGAGATTCTAAATTATGATGTAAGAGAAGTAATCAAAGATGATCAGAAGATTAATGATACTATTTATACGCAACCTTTAATGTTGACAGTATCATATGCAATGTGGGATACATTGATTAAGAATACAGATATAAATCCTTACTTGGGTGCTGGGCACAGCCTAGGAGAATACACAGCCGTAGTTGCCAATAATACATTGTCCTTCGAGGATGCTCTTTTATTAGTAAAAAAACGTGCCGAGCTAATGTCGTCAGCAATGAATGGTATTGATGGAGCTATGGCAGCAGTAATTGGACTTGATGGAAAAATAGTAGATGATATTTGTAAAGGTGTAACAAAAAGTAACTCGATAATTGAAGCTGTCAATTTTAATTGCCCAGGGCAGACAGTAATTGCAGGCCATGATGCTACTGTTGAAGAGATAATACCGGCTCTCAAAGAAGCAGGAGCAAAAATTGTAAAAAAATTGTCTGTATCAATAGCCGCACATACTTCATTACTGAAATCTGTTTCAGACAAATTAAAAGGAGAGCTAGAAAATATTAATATCAACTTGGAAAATTCTTTTGATGTAATACATAATTATGACTTGTCTATCAGTAGATCACAGGAAAGTCTCATCAATTGCCTATCCAAGCAAGTATGCTCTCCAGTCCGATGGATTGAGACTATGCAAAATTTTAAAGATCAAAATATTTCAGATATTATCGAAGTAGGACCTGGAAATGTTTTACAAGGGTTAGCAAAGAGGTTTGATAAATCCTTACGTGTTCATTCACTCAATCACTTTGAAGATATAAAATTAATCGAACAAGCGTTACAATAAATCATGGCTAAGAAAGATAAAGTTATTTTAGTAACAGGTGCTAATAGAGGCATAGGTTTAAATATCCTACAAAGACTCGATCTTGATGGCTATACTGTAATCGGTACGTCAAGATCTGATGATGGCGCAAATCTTATATCACAACAAATTAAAAACTCTGATGGTAAAGGATTGAAAATGGATGTCACAGATCAAGAGTCAATCAATCTGGCTATCAATAGAATTCAAGAGGGCTATGGCACAATATACGGATTGGTCAATAATGCAGGTATTACTGAAGATAATTTATTGATGAGGATGAGCGATGAACAGTGGTTATCTGTAATAGAGACCAATTTGACCTCTTTATATAGAGTGACAAAATCACTTGTCAAAGATATGATGAAAGCAAGACAAGGTCGAATAATTAATGTTGGCTCAATTGTTGGTGTAATGGGCAATGCAGGTCAATCAAATTACTCTGCTTCCAAATCTGGGCTCTTAGGATTTACGAAATCTCTGGCAAGAGAACTGTCATCAAGAAATATTAATGTAAATTCTATATCACCTGGTTTTATAGATACGGACATGACCAAAGCATTATCAGATGAGCAAATCGATAATCTCACTAAAAATATACCCTTAGGCAGAATTGCGGAATCATCAGAAGTTTCAAGTGTGGTTTCTTTTCTACTTTCAGAGGATTCATCATACATAACTGGTGAAAATATTAATGTAAATGGCGGCATATATATGTAAAAATACATATAATTTTTAATCAAGATTAATTCGATAGGAGAATGTAATAATGAGTAGTGTAGAGGAAAGAGTAAAGAATATTATTGTTACTCAACTGGGGGTAAAAGCAGAAGAAGTAAAAAATGAATCTAAATTCATTGACGATTTAGGTGCTGATTCTCTTGATACTGTTGAATTAGTTATGGCTCTTGAAGAAGAGTTCGAAACCGAAATCCCTGACGAGGAAGCTGAAAAAATCACCTCTGTGCAGGAAGCTATAGATTACGTCAACGCTAACCAATAATTATGACCAAAAAACGTGTGGTAGTCACCGGTTTGGGATGCCTTACCCCAATAGGTTGCAATAAAGAGGACTTTTGGCAATCACTCATGGAGGGTAAATCTGGAGCTCAAACAATTGACTTTCTAGATATTGAAAAACTACCCGTAAAATTCTCTGCATCAGTAAAAAATTTTGAGTCTGATAAATACTTCGATAAAAAAGATCTCAAAAAGATGGATCTTTTTATGCAATACGGAATGGCTGCAGGCATAGATGCCGTCAATGATGCAAAGCTACTAGAATCCAACTATGATTCTAACAGAGTAGGTGTTTCAATAGGATCTGGTATCGGTGGACTCTACAATATTGAAAACACAAGGGATACGTTCATGAAAAGTGGCTCAAGAAGAATCTCACCTTTCTTTGTGCCTGCAAGCATAATTAATATGATTTCTGGTAATTTATCTATTAAATATGGCTTTCGTGGACCAAACCTATCAATAGTAACCGCATGTACGACTGGAACACATAATATTGGAGAAGGTTTCAGACAAATACAGCATTCACATGCTGATGTAATGGTATGTGGTGGAGCAGAAATGGCAACCTCAGATTTAGGTGTCGGAGGATTTGCAGCTGCAAGAGCACTATCTACACGCAATGACTCTCCAGAGACAGCAAGTAGACCATGGGATAAAGATAGAGATGGCTTTGTTTTAGGTGACGGAGCAGGTGTTATTGTCCTTGAAGAATTAGAACATGCAAAAAAAAGAGGAGCGAAGATTTATGCTGAAATAAATGGTTACGGTATGAGTGCAGACGCATATCATATGACGCTACCTTCAGAAACAGGAGAAGGCGCTTCAAGATGTATGACCTTAGCTATCGAGGATGCAAATTTAGATCCATCAAAAATTGATTATATAAATGCTCACGGAACTTCTACACCAGCAGGGGACATCCTAGAGCTAAAAGCTATTAAGAAAACATTTGGTGATCATTCGCAGAAACTTATCATAAATTCTACTAAATCTATGATTGGTCATTTATTAGGTGCAGCGGGTGGCGTTGAAGCCATTGTTTGCATACTGTCCATAATGAATAGGAAAATTCATCAAACAATTAACATTGAAAATCTCGATGAAGAATGTGACTTAAATGTCAACCACGAGTCTTCTGTAGATCATGATATCGAGTATGCCTTGTCGAATTCTTTCGGTTTTGGCGGCACAAATGGGTCTTTAATTTTCTCAAAATTCAAAGATTAATTTTACTTGAAAACTCATATATTTATAAACCCTAAATCCATTCCCGTAAATGATAGAGCATTTAATTATGGTGATGGTCTGTTTGAGACTATTTTAGTTAATAATGGAGAGCCACTTTTTCTCCCAGAGCACTTAACGAGACTTCAGCTAGGATGTAAGAAGCTTAAAATTATATTTCCAACAAAAAGACTTATTGAACAATCTATCAAAAGGTCTATCGGAAAAACAAAAAAGTGTATTATAAAAATAGTTTACAGCAGAGGGTTGTCTGAACATGGTTATAACTATAATAATAATATCGAGCCTCGCTTGTATATAATTAAAAAGAAAACGAATCAAACCCGTGCTCCTCTTTTTGTTTCACTAGGATATTCAAAATATAGCCTGTGTAATAATTCATACCTATCAAAAATTAAGCATCTCAACAGGCTAGAGCAAATACTTGGATTGACATTTGTAGGGAAAAACAAAAATGATAATCATATTGTAGTGGATAAAGATAAAAATATCATAGAATGCATTTCATCAAATATATTTTTATACTTAAAGCAAAAGGATCAATACAACTTTGTTACACCTAATTTGTCTAATGCTGGCGTAGATGGGATAATGAAAAAGGTTATTATGAAATATATGAAAAGGAAGAAAATAAAAATCACAGAAAGAGATTTACAACAAAAAGATATTTATAAATATACAGGCGCTTTCATATGTAATTCCATTACTGGTATACAATTTGTTAAAAAAATTGAAAATCATCGTTTTGATCATTCGATAGAACTAGAGTCTATTTTAGGTAAATTTATTTATGAGTAAATTTATTGTAGTTGAGGGAAGTGAGGGAGTAGGGAAGTCCACACAAATAAATACTATAAAATCTTTTTTAGATAATCATGATATTGATTACATAGTCACTAGGGAGCCGGGTGGTACGAAATTTGGTGAGTCAATTCGATCAATTATTCTGGATCAAAATAACAGTACAGATAATGTTACTGATTCTCTATTATTTTATGCATCAAGATACGAAAATTACAATAAATTAATTCTTCCATCATTAAGGAAAGGAAAGACTGTAATCTGTGACAGATTCCACTACTCAACCCTCGTGTATCAAGGTATAGTTGGCGAGAGTGAATTAGTAAAGAAAATGCACTCAATATTTGACGATATCTTTTCTCAGTCCATAGATCATGTTATTTATTTATACACAGATCCCGCGGAAAGTTTCAAAAGAATTTCAAGACGATCTGAGACTGATAAATTTGAAAGTAGAGGGTTAGAGTATCTTGAACAATTGAGTAATGCATACGATTCTGTTTTTTCAGACATGAATAATGTAGCCAGATTAGATACCTCTGGAGATAAAGAGGTTACAAAAAAAAATCTTTTTAAGATTCTAACATCTATATTTTTACATAATGATCAATAACTTTTGCATAGATAGTAAGTCAAAGAATTATTTAATTTTATCTTCTGACATAAAATTACGTTATGAGGTAGTAGTAAATAAAATATGCGAATATCTAAAAATATCAGAAAACAAAATACTTGAGAATCCTGATATTAAATATGTATCATTACCTATTGTCGATAAATCTGGTAATACGGTATCGTCTCTTTCAAACAAAGAGTTGTTAATGAGAGAGTATGGGTTAATTGATAACGTTGACTCTAATAGAATTGGAAACGAAATAACTATAAGTCAGATAAGAGATATTATATCTTTCACTCAGATTTCCGCACATAAAACTAAAAAAATTGTTATCTTGAATGGCGCTTCAAGCATGAATAAAGAGGCATCATCAGCGCTCTTAAAGACGCTTGAAGAGGTATCTTCAAACTGTTCTTTCATATTGTTGTCAAGTTCGAGTAATAGTATTCATGAAACGATAAGGAGCAGATGCCAAGTATTGTCATATGAGCCTAATATTTACATAGAAAAAGATTCTGATTTTCATAATTTCTTCCTATCCAAGCATCCCTTTTTGAGAGAACTTGATGCGGAGTTCAATATTATTGATCTTGTTGAGAATATAAGCATTGCAATTGATGGACTTCTAGAGAAGAGACTTGATCCAATAGATGTGTCTAATAATTGGAGTAAATTTCATTTTAACCTCATACTTTGCGTTGTAAATGAGTACATTATTTATAACTGTAAAAGATTTATAATTAAGTCCTCTGGACAAAGCTTAGACAATAATTTTAAAAAATTAATTGATATTTATAATATGCTTCCTAATATTAGGAAAAATTTTAATCTAAATATCAATACAAAATACCTTCTCAACAACCTTACGATTGAATTAGCAACATAATCATAATACTATCCAAATATGAAAAAATCTGATAGCAATGTAGTAAATTTATTTGAACAATCTAATCAAGGTGTTCAAAAAATTGTATTAATAGACTCTATGATGATGAAAAGAGGAGGGGCTATTTCAAACCCAGTATTAGCTTATGAGACTTGGGGAAAAATGAATGAGTCTAGAGATAATATAGTCATCATATTAACAGGTCTTAGCGCAAGTTCACATGTCGCATCACATTCTTCAAATCCAAACCCAGGTTGGTGGGAGGGAATAGTCGGTCCAGACAAGGCTATTGATACAAATAAATTCTATGTGGTATGTATAAACTCTCTTGGTAGCTGCTTTGGTTCAACAGGTCCTGCATCGCTAAATGAAATTACAGGAGAACCTTTCAGACTTACTTTTCCTGAACTTACTATAGATGATATGGCAACTGCGACCAAGCTATTATTAGATAAACTTAAAATACAACAAATTAATACGTTGATAGGTCCTTCTATGGGTGGCATGCATGCATTGGCACTAATTATCCAAAATAATGGATTAGTAAGAAATTTTATTGGCATCTCAACAGCATTTCAGTCATTACCTTATGCAATTGCAATAAGATCACTTCAACGCGAGGTTATTCGGAAAGATCCGCTATGGAAAAATGGTTACTATACACCAGACAATCCACCTTTAAACGGCGTACGTATAGCTAGAAAATTAGGAATGATTTCCTACAGATCTGCTAATGAGTGGTCGCAGCGCTTCGGGAGAAAAAAATCATCAAAAAATAATATTACTCAAAATACATTTGGCATTGAAAATACAGGCTTCGAATTTGAAATTGAGTCCTATTTAGAGCATCTAGCGATAAAATTCCAAGATGTTTTTGATGCAAATTGTTACTTATATCTCTCAAGATCAATTGATTGGTTTGACATAATAGATTATGGGGCTTCCTCTAAGGAGGTTTTGGGTAAAACTGGTTTAGAGAGCGCTATGATTTTAGGCATTGAATCAGATATACTATTTCCAATTCATCAACAAAAAGAGCTTGCTGAATACCTATCTACTAATTCTACAAAAGTTACATACAAAAGTTTGGACTGCATCCAAGGGCATGATTCTTTTTTAGTTGATATTGAGAGATTTTCTCAAGAAATAAGATGTTATTTAAAAGATATTTAATCTTCTCAGTTTTACTGGTCTTTTGCCTACCTTCTTATGGAGATCAATATGAGGCTAAGGTAATAAAAGTAATTGATGGTGATACTGTCTGGGTTAAGTCAGAAAATAAACATATAAAAATACGCTTGAGTTACATTGACGCCCCTGAGCTTAAACAGGTATTTGGAATTAGAAGTAAAAATTTTCTAACTGAACTTATACTAGACAAAAATGTACAGATAAATGCGAATAAAAAAGATAGATATAACAGACACTTAGGTGAAATATATATTCATAATAGCAATGAATCAATCTTTGTGAACGCAAAAATGATTAAGTCTGGCAATGCTTGGGTTTATAAAACATACAGAGATAATAGCTATCTTAAAAACCTTGAAAATTATGCTAGAATAAATAAAAAGGGACTATGGGAAGAACAAGATGTCGTAGCACCTTGGGATTATCGGAGAAACAAGTGAACATTATCAAGTTATCTTTTGCTGTATGCATTTTTTTATTTTCATCAATCATATTAGCTGGTGGATCAAAATCTAGTGTTGAGAGCTCTGAGTATTTTGTTGGAGTTGGCGCAGGAGATGGTGGAGGTGCACATGGTGGCAGTTTCAATGCACTGAGAATCTCTTATCAGAGCCTTTTATCACATAACAGTGTATATAATTTTGCTTGTTTATCAGATGTCGGTCTTAATATCTGGAAAGATCAATCTAGGTTGAGTGCCGCAGATAAAGCTACTGCAACTTCAGATTTAGATTCATCAAATATATCAATATCTTACTCAAGAATTATAAGAAAATATATAACTGAGAATATATTTTTTGATGCTGGCATAGGTTTATCAATTCACAATAATGAATCTATGAATGGCTCGGATCTTGGCTCAATTTATCAATTTGAAAATAGATTAGGAGTAGGGTATGAGAGAGATACTTATCGATCTGTGCTCAATATATTTCATTATTCAAATGGTGGGTTAGAAGGTAAAAATGACGGGGTCGACATTTTAATGCTATCAATTTCTAAATATTTTTAGTCTTGGTTTTCCTACACCTTTCGGAGCAATATTTCACGCTTTCCCAATCTCTTTCCCATCTCTTTCTCCATGAGAATGGTAATTTACAAACAGGGCAGATTTTTTGTGGGAGATTACTTTTTTTCATTTAATTGATATCTGTTCTTATAAAAAAGAAGAAGAGCTATAATTTCGTACAATACAACGCTTACATGAAATACAACTGGTAAGGCAACAAAGTTACCAACCCATTTATACTTTGGTATGTTTTGCCACATAATTATGAATGCTTTAACACCTGCGTAGACTTTACCATCTTTTATTACATGTAAACGTCTAATCAGCTGCCCATGACTTTTGCCTGATATTCTTGTAGATATTTCTAAATCATTGATATCTATCCAATTAATATTGTTATCTAAGGATTTATAATGATTTATTTCTTTAGAACAAACGGAGCAACTATCATTAAATAATACTTTAATCACTGCGTATTCTCTTTTAAAAATTGATCCGCTTTCGATAAAATCAATTCTTTTCTAGATTCTTTCATTTTATCAAACAGACTTACCATCATATTTAACCTCGGGTTTGTTTTAAAAAAACTACGATTCTTGTCTATAAATCGCCAATATAGGCCATCAAAAGTATCACACCATTCGCCTTTTTTAAAATCCATCATTTTAAGTATGTAGTTTGACCCACAAATATAAGGCTTGGTTGCCATTATACCTCCATCAGCAAATAGTCCCATACTGTAAACGTTTGGTATCATAACCCAATCTGAAGAATCAATATATAATTCCATAAACCACTTATATGCATCAGATGGCTCTATTTCACACAAATTCATAAGATTAACTTGTATCATTAATCGTTCAATATGATGAGAGTAGGCGTATTTAATTGTGTTTTTTATGCTTATATCTAGAGGATCAAGGCCAGTTTGTCCCGTATACCATGTATCCTTGAGCCGCCTTTTGTGTTTAAAAAAGTTCTTTTTTTTCATCACGTCACCGTCATGGTGATATATACATCTCATAAATTCTCGCCATCCTATTATCTGTCTAATGAAACCTTCATGTGAATTAATAGGAATATTCTTTAAACTATTGATTTTGTTAAGTATTTCTCCAGGCGTTATTAAACCAATATTTAATGATGAACTTAGGTTTGAGTGGAACCAAAGATGAGATCTTTGATCAACAGAATCTTCATAATCTCCAAATTTCTCAAATTTCTCATTTATAAAATGATCTAAATTATCTAAAGCTTGTTTGCGAGTAGTAGGGTAGTTAAAGTTTTTTAAGTCTCCAAGGTGACTTCGAAATTGATTATCTACAACATTCACCACCTCTTTAGTATTCTTCGTGTGTTTAAATGTCATCGAAGGCGGAGGCTCTATATTTTTGGGGATTTTCTTCCTATTCTCATTATCAAATGTCCATTTTCCGCCAATAGGTTTACCATTTTTTATTAAAACATTTAACCTCTTTCTCTGATTAATGTAAAAATCAGTCATTTTATATCTCGGGCTTTTTCTAGGAGGGCACATCTCCTTGAATTCGTTTTTATCTGTAAGAAACATTGGTGAACGTACTTCTTTTATCTCATCTACGTTTTTTCCTATGCTCAGTAATTGCTCTCTAAACCATTTATCCTCAATTTCCCAGAAACTAAGTTTTTTGATATTCTCATCCTTAATTACTTTGATCAATGAATCTTTGTAAGTATCTGTATTTTCTGATAATTCTTGATATATAACTTTAATCTTATTCTTCCTTAATTCATCTCTGTATGATCTCATGGCTGACAAAAATAATACTATTTTCTGTTTGTGATGTTTTTCATATGTACACAAACCCATATCTTCACGCATGAAGACGTTTTTAGTATCAATTTCTTTAATATATTCTATTGGAAATAACTGGTTTCCTAGAACAACATGTAAATTTGTCATTGTAACGATATCCTTATCTATAAATAGTAGAATAGGTTATCTGGATGTATTATTCTACATATATATACGTTCGTATAATATATATTATGTAGTTAATCAGTATAGAAAACCTGTTGTCCGTCAATCTTATACAAATTAATATGGCGCTTTGCTGCATCAGAGACAAGCCAATCATACAGATCGCTTGCATTTGTCTTGTTCATATTTTTGCAGCGATTGTAATTAACAAGTATTATTCCATACTCATTCTTAAGTTTATCCTTATTATCATAAAGGATACGATGATTTCTCTTATTTTTATATTTTAGCCAAGAGGATCTGTCGGTAAAAATATATGCATTTTTAGCAATGGCAATATTTAGAGAAGGTCCCATTCCCTGTCCAGTTTCAAAGTACCATTTTCCGCTGAATGGTAAAGGATTCATGCTAGATTTGCTCCAAATTGACATTTCTGCTGAGTGAGTCCCACTTGAGTCTGAACGTGAAATAAAATTTGAGTTAGTTTCGGCAATTGACAAAAAAGCATATTCAGGACTATTTGAATTATTTATGCTAGCAGGGTCACTTGATGGACCAACGATTACAAAATCATTGTACATGAGCGAGTGTCTTTTTATTCCATACCCTTTGTCTAGAAATTCAAGTTCACGTTTTTTATCATGTACTATAAGTAAATCACCATCACAATTTTTTGCATTTATAATTGCTTGTCCAGTTCCAACTGCTACGACCTTAATTGATAATTTGTCTCTTTGAGGATACTGTGGTAGTAAGTATTCATAGAGACCAGAATCGCGAGTAGACGTTGTAGATTGTATAACTAGATCTTGAGCATAAGCATCAAAAATATAAAGTAGACAAAATACTAAAGTATAAAAATTAATCATTACTTAAAACTCCACCAGATAAATAAATATTCAAACAATTAAGTTTAGCTACAAATTCATTATCATGAGATACTAGTACAATCTGTTTTTTTTCATCAATCGCTAGCCTAATTATATCTAAGATAAGGTTTGTGTTTTTTTCATCCAAATTGTTAGTAGGTTCATCATAAAATATAATATCAGGCTGTATTACAAGAGATCTTAACAAAGACACTAATTGTAACTCACCGCCTGAGATGAGACGAATATGCTTTTTAGCAAGATGTTCTAAAGAGTATTTTCTCAAAAGTTTATCAATAATTAAATTCCTACAACTTTTTTTTATATTCCTACAGAATAATGCATGCTCTAGATTAGAGTATACTGTCCTATCTAGGAACTTAGGATTCTGAAATATAATACTGGTACAGACATCATCTTCATAATATCTTCGTATACTTCCCGAAGATGGTTGTAGAAGACCATACATCAATTTGAGAAGTGTTGTCTTACCTGCCCCATTTGATCCTCGGATAGCAACAATTCTATCTTTAAAAATATTGAGGGAGATATTATCTAAAATTATCTTCTTATCATATTGATAGCTGACATTTTTTATAGAGATTAATTTATTCATAGGTATCTCTGTTTTATTATATAGATCAAAATATTAATAATAACAGCTAAAATAATAAGTGTCGTTCCCAAACTTAAAGCAAGTGCAAGCTCACCTCTCGATGTTTCAAGAACTATGCTTGTAGTCATTACTCGTGTCATGTTAGCAATATTTCCACCTACAATGATGACCGCACCTACTTCAGATAAAGCTCGACCCAAACCTGTAACGATTATGATCAAAAGATCAAATCGACATTCACTTATTATTGTATATATTTTTTTTAAACCAGGTGTATGCATTGAGATTAAATACTCATCTAATTCTATATATTTATTTAACAATGCTTTATAAGACAGAGATATAATAATCGGAGTGACTATGATTATTTGAGCTACTACCATCAACGTGGGTGTATATAGAATCTCTAGAAATCCTAATATGCCTGAAGAAGAGAAAATAATATATAAAATCAGACCTACAACAACAGGAGGCAAGCTCATAAGTGAATTTACAATTATTAAGATAAAGTTCTTACCAATGAAATCTTTCATAATTAATAGAGACGAAATATAAATCGATATTATCGTAGCTATAACAGTCGCAACTAATGATACATATAATGATAAGAAGACTATATCAAAGAATTTTGAATTTAGATTTATAAATATATTTAAAGCATCTGAAAAAATATCCATTTTTGAACTTTTCTAGAGTATATCTTTAATACCCAAACCTTTTGAGTCTTTCTTAGATATAATTTCAATTTCAATAGGCCATTGTATATTTAAATCTGGATCATCATATCGAATTGTCCGCTCACTCTCCGGATAATAATATTGCGTAGTTTTATACAGAACTGTTGCATCACAGCTTGTAACTACGAAACCATGCGCAAAACCTTTGGGTATCCATAACTGATTATTATTAATTGCAGATAAAACTTCACCATGCCATTTCCCAAATGTTTTTGACGACTTTCTTATATCCACAACTACATCATAGATCTCTCCACTGAGAACTCTAACTAACTTGTCTTGCTCGTATGGAGACTCTTGGTAATGCAAACCTCTTAATACTGACTTCTTTGTATAAGAATGGTTATCTTGAACGAATGAAGCGTTATCTCCAATTAAGCTGTTGAAACTTTTTGAATTATAAGATTCATAAAAGAACCCTCTGTCATCAGAAAATATCTCAGGTGTCAATAAACAAACTTTATTGAATATAGTTTTAATTATTTTCATGTTAATTTATTTTATATAACTGTCTAGAAAAAATCCTAGATAATACTCCCAGTTTTGAATATTAATGTCAAAGTATGTCGATATTTTTTTATTCGACAAAACAGTGTAACTCGGTCTTTTGGCCACTGTATTGTAATGATCAGATTGAATAGGAATAACATCAATTTTGTATTTAGGATCAAATTTAGAAGCATATTTGATAATTTCTTCTGCAAAATTAAACCATGTGGTATAACCGGATGAGCAAATATTGAAGATATTCTTGTATGGATTGTGTGACATTTTCATGCAATGTTTTACTAAATGTTTATCAATTATTTCTGCAAGAAAATTAGAGGATGTAGGAACTCCGTATTGATCACACACGATTTTTAATTCATCGTTCATCTTAGCTCTATCTAGTACACTCTTTACAAAATTTTTTCCACTATCTCCATATACCCATGACGTTCTTAATATAACTGAATTACACTTACATGACTGAATATAATCATCTGCCTTATTTTTACTATCGCCATAAATATTAATAGGATTACCTATGTCATCCTCTGTATAAGGATAATCTCTCACGCCATCATATATGTAATCTGTTGATAGATGAATGAGTGTTGAATTATACAAATAACATATTTCAGCAAGATTTTTCACTGCATTAGTATTTACCTCATAGCAATGAATCTGATCTGTTTCCGCTTTCTCTACATTTGTGTATGCTGCAGAATTAATTACGAGATTAGGAGTAAGTTCTCGTATTTTGCTCTCAATAAGATTGGAATTTGTTATATCTAACTCATTATGTGTATATGATTCCACTTGATATACTTTATTCAATTTCTTCTGAATATCAGTTCCTACAATTCCATTAGCTCCTAGAAGTAAAATTTTTACTGACATCATTCGTGTTGATATTTATTTAAATAAAAATCCACTGTACTAGAAATTCCCTTATCAAATGATGTCATTGGTCTCCAGTCTAGATTTTTGATAATGAAAGAATTATCAATAGCATATCTATAATCATGTCCAGGTCTATCATTAACAAATTCAATTAATTTTTCATACTGAAAATTATTATTAAGCTTATCGGTTAGAAGAGCACAGATTTTTTTCACTAGGCTAAGATTCTCTAACTCACAGTTACCACCAATATTGAAATGATTAAATTCATATTTTGAATTTATTATTTCTATAAGAGCATCGCAATGATCATCAACATATATCCAATCTCTTATGTTTGTTCCATCACCGTAGATAGGTATCGGTTTATTATTCAAAGCTGAGTATATAGTTTTAGGAATTAATTTCTCTCGATGTTGATTAGGCCCGTAGTTATTAGAGCAGTTTGTTATCACGAGAGGGAGTTTATAGGTGTTTATATAAGAGAAAACTAGATGATCACCAGCTGCTTTACTGGCTGAGTATGGGTTTTTGGGAGAATAACGATTTATTTCCGTGAAAGGAGAATCTGATTTAGACAAATCGCCATAAACCTCATCTGTTGAAACTTGGATAAATTTTAATTTATTATTTTTAGTTTCAGAATGATATTCTCTAAAAAGATCTAATAAAACTTGTACACCTAATACATTAGTTTTAATAAACTCATATGATGATTCTATAGAATTATCTACGTGTGTTTCTGCTGCGAAATTTATAAAGCATTTTGGTTTGTGCTTAATAATTATTTCTCTAATTTCATCTTTAGCATTTATATCTTTTTTATAAAAGATATAATTTTTATCATCTTTGATGAAATCAAGATTCGTTTGGTCTGATGCATATGATAACTTGTCAACATTAATTATTACGCTAGAGTCGGTTTCATGCAGTCTTTTTATGAATCTCGATCCTATAAATCCAGATCCGCCAAATACTAATATACACACCTAATTTAATTTCCAAAGATAATTATTTATTAGAATAGACCAACAATATTTCCATCATCGTCAATATCGATTCTTTCTGCAGCAGGAGTTTTGGGTAAACCAGGCATAGTCATTATATCTCCACAAACCATCACGATAAATTCTGCTCCTGCTGATAATCTTACTTCTCTTATAGGTATTTCGTGATCAGATGGTGCACCCCTAAGCGTAGGATCTGTTGAAAAAGAGTATTGGGTCTTTGCAACACAAACTGGAAAATCTCCATAGCCGTTTTCTTGAAGATCATCAATTTGCTTTCTTACGTTTGCTGGTGCAGATATAGAAGACGCTCCATAAATATTCTTGGCAATCATCTCCATTTTATCCCAAAGTTTTACATCATCTTCATATAAGAATTTAAAATTGTTTTCTGCTGTATCAATTGTCTCAACAACCTGTTTGGCAAGCTCTTCTGCACCTTTTCCTCCCTCAGCCCAATGAGTAGATGAAACTATAGGAACATCAAGCTCAGAGGATTTAGTCTTTAACAATTCTTTTTCTTTATCTGTATCAAATGTAAAACCATTAATACCAACCACTACAGGAAGACCGTAATGATTTTTCAAGTTTTTAACATGTCTTTCTAAATTACTTAGACCTTTTGATAAATAATCAATACTCTCTTTATTTAACTCATCTAATGAGCAACCCCCATGATACTTTAAGGCTCGTATAGTTGCGACTAACACTACAGCCGACGGTTTAAGTCCTGCTTTTCTACACTTAATATCCAAAAATTTTTCAGCACCTAAATCCGCACCAAAGCCAGCTTCTGTAACGACATAATCTGCAAGTTTGAGAGATGCTTTTGTCGCAATCACTGAATTACATCCATGAGCAATATTGGCAAATGGCCCGCCGTGAATAATTGCCGGATTATTTTCCAATGTTTGGACAAGATTAGGTTTCATTGCATCTTTGAGTAGAACAGTCATGGCTCCATGTGCATTGATATCTTTGGCTAAAATTGGTTTTTTATCTCTTGTATATGCAATAACTATCTTCCCTAACCTTTCTTTCAAGTCAGTTATCGAAGTAGCTAGACAAAATATTGCCATAATTTCAGAGGCAACGACAATATCAAAGCCATCTTCTCTTGGGAAGCCATTGCCAATTGATCCGAGTGAGCAGACAGTGCTTCTAAGGGCTCTATCATTCATATCAAGAACTCTTTTCCAAGCAACACGTCTGACGTCGATACCTAACGTATTTCCGTGGTGAATATGATTATCTAGCATAGCGGCAAGTAAATTATTGGCTAACTGTATGGCATTAAAATCTCCGGTAAAATGAAGATTGATGTCTTCCATGGGTATAACTTGTGCCATACCTCCTCCTGCTGCTCCACCTTTCATGCCAAATACAGGGCCAAGAGAAGGCTCTCTAATAGTTACCAGTGCTTTTTTACCTATATGATTGAGTGCGTCGCCTAATCCTACAGACGTCGTGGTTTTACCCTCACCTGCTGGAGTCGGGCTGATTGCAGTTACCAATATTAGCTTACCATCTGGTTTTGATTCTAGTGAATTAAGAAAATCTAGAGATATTTTAGCTTTATAATGACCAAATGGCTCCAGTGAGTCCTCAGGGATATCTAGTTTTTTGGCAATAGAGTTTATTTTCTCTAATTTGGCCGCCTGTGCTATTTCAATATCTGTTTTCATAATAAAAATTTTAATATAATATTATATTTATAAAACATCAATGTTGTTTATATTACATTTTGATGGTAGTAGTCATTGGGTATAAACTTGGATTTTCTTCTTCCTGTGCCAATGTATGTGAATGGAAGCTTGTTGTATTCATTAAGCCTGATAATCCGTATATCCATGCTTACTCTTGTAAAGTCAGATTCATTCAAAATAGCAGCGTGCAGGCATCTAGAATCGAATACTAAGAATTCACCTTTGTCCAAAGTTACAATTTCCGTATTGTCATCGCAAAATTGTTTAATCTTGTCGTCCTTCCAAATTGCTTGATGGAGTGATTGTAAATTGAAATCAAATTTTTTTAATAAATAAAGACTTTTATCTAATGGCAATATAACAAAAGACTTACTTTCCGATGAATTAGTAAATGGGATCCAAACATTAATTTCTTCTGGTGGGTGACCAAGCATAATATCGTTATGGTAGTCTCTTTTTGTCATACCTATAGATCTAGGGAAACTAAATCTGAATGTCGGTGTTTTTTGAAAATAAATCTGATCATCCATTATTGGCTGGACACATTCTTTTATAAACTTATGATACAAGTTACCAATATGATCATTCGTCTCGTAGCAAGTCTTAACAATATTATTTATTTGATTAACATCTACGGACATATCATCAGCTGAAAGCTCCTCATGAATTTTGTCTAAATGTTTAGATGAATGAATGAAATTTCGTTCTTTTAGTAAGTCAATAATTGCCTTATCAAAATTATAATCATCATAATTATACTTAAATACAATTTTACCATTATCAGAGAAGGACTGAATCCAGCTAGTCCTAGATAGTGAGCCTCGAAACTCAAGAGAATCACTGTTAAATATTATAGATTCTGCATTACTCATGTATCACCCGATTTTATAATCCACCCTTACTAAAAATAACCATAAATGTACGAATTCCAATTTCAAATTCAAGCCAGATAGACCAATTTTTAATATAATATAAATCATACATTAGTTTTTGTTTTGAATCTTCTATATTTGATCCATATCTAAACATTACTTGTGCCCATCCAGTAATACCTGGTTTTACTAGAGACCTTATGTCATAGCATTCAATATTTTTTTCGTAGTCTTTTGCTAATATGTCCCATTCAGCTCTAGGGCCAATCATATGCATATCTCCTTTTATGACATTTATTATTTGTGGAATTTCATCAAATCTATATATTCGCAATTTATTTCCGAATGGATATATTCTCTCATCATTTTCTCGAGTATATGGATCATATACTGTTTTTTCATACATCGTTCTTATTTTGAATACTTTAAATTGCACTTTATCCTTCCCTACTCTGTTTTGAAGGAAAAAAAATCTACCCGGCGCTTGTAGTTTTTGAATTACGAATGAAAAAAGCAAAATTATTACAATTGGGAGAAAAAATATAATAGGAAGGATATAATCGCAGAGACGTTTGAACAAATAAACTTTTCTTGGAAACGGATTAATATTCAAAATGCTCTCCACATCTCTTTTATTTATAGATAGTTTACGTTGATATAGTTCTAGAAAAGAGGACATAGATATTATTTTATTACTGTACCTCATATCAATATCCAAACTATAGATATCAAAACTGGTTATATTAATTACAACTCTATCAATATTCTTCAGTGATGAATATTTGTTTGAAAATTCTGCCACATCTTTGATAAAAACAATTTGATATCCTTTAGTTATAAGCCTGTCATATTCAATGTTTGTCAACTTATATTCATTGCCAATAATAATAATCTTGTGAATATATTCATTATTTCTTAAGATTATTTTTTTTAAGAAAAATTTCAATAACAATATGATCATAGGTGTAATCAAAATCCACATAATTGATAATAAGATGCTTGGCATATCAGGATTTACGAAGAACACATATATAAAAATCACTAAAATAGAAAATAGCCATGATGTTATTGAAATTCTTAATTTAGAATCCATGTGTGTTAAGTAATAATTGTAGTAATATTCATAGAATAAGGAATACAAAACAAGACTAATGCCTGAGAGTAATGCTAGAGAAAGTAAATCCTCGTCAATTTTTCCGTAGAATGGTAGTAATAATATCATTGCAACCAATGGAGTGAGGAAGTCTATTAATTTGAGATATGAGTTTGTATGTATAACCATTTTATCAATTATACACTCATTAATGTTTTGAAATGAAATAGAATATTAATTGTGATTTAATATCACTATGAAAATATCTTTAACTGGATCAGGCGGATTTGTTGGTCAAAACTTACTACAAAAACTAATAAGCGATGGTCACCATGTAAAAGTTTTATCATCATCTGATACTGGCAATCATAAAAATGTAACTGTAATAAAAGGAACATTATCCTCAGATCATACGATTCTCGAACCACTTATTAATGATGCTGATTTTATAATAAATTGTGCTGGAGAAATTATCGATGAAAATAAAATGGAAGCGACGAATATACATGGAGTACAAAATTTACTCGATATAATAAATATTAAGAAGAAAGATATTAAGTGGATTCAATTAGGAAGTGCGGGTATATATAAAAGAAATTACTATACTAAAAAAGATTATGAATATGTTACAGAAGATAGTGAAATTCATACTGATAATTATTACGAAAAGACCAAGTGGTATGCTGACAACATTTTACTAAATGCCTCTAGAAATAAATCCTTACGAGTCTATATTCTCAGGCCCACAGCAATATATGGGAAAGACATGCCAAATGACTCACTGAGACGTCTCATAAAACATATTAAACAAAGATTATTTTTCTATATAGGTTCGAAAGATAATATCTTATCTTACTTACATGTTGACGATTTGACAGATTTGATTGTCTCGATCATATCATCTCAACCGTCGTACTCGGGAGTATATAATATCTCGAATGATTCAAAGATATCCCAGACAGTTAATGAAGTAACTGATCTACTTAAAATAAAAAAAATCAATCTAGTAATCAATCATAAATTTGCAAAACTCATAGCAAAAGTTTTACCAAAAGTATTAAATATACCTCTAACTGATTCAGTGATTAGAGCGTTAACTTGTAGATCAATTATTGACTCGAGTAAAGCTGTTAGAGAATTGGGTTATAAACCAAAAAAACCAATCTATAAATATATTTATGAGCTCATCAAGCTATCGTAAAGCTCACAATAATACTCGGACATGACCTTAGCGCTAAAATTTTTAATAGCATTGTCATATGCGTTGAGCCCCATTTCGTTTCTAAGTTCGTTATCAGCATACAGGCGATACATATTCTCGGAAAAAGAGTCAATATCACCTCTTTTTGATAAGAGGCCTGTCTTGTTATTATGAATTGAATCCTGCAGTCCCGGAATATCGTAACCTAATGAAGGAACTTTCATAGCAGCTGCATCAATAATTATTGAACCAAAACCTTCTCTGTAACTAGGTAAACATAAAACGTTTGTAATAGATATAAATTGTAGATGATTATCAACACTGCCTATATCGATAACTTTGTTGATATTTGTTTTAAGAAAGTCAGATATTTTTATCTCCTCTTCATAGGGGCCAATAAAAAAAAGTTTTAAATTAATATCTTGATTATCAATACAGACTTTTTCAAATGCCTTCAAAATATCTATAGCACCCTTATCTTTCGTTTTTCTGGCAATGTATGTATATATAAAGTCATCTTTTTTTATATTGTACTTATTTTTTAATGACTGTATTTCATTGTTATTTTCACTAGACAGAGATTTGCTCACCTCATCGAAGTCGACTCCACAAATAGATCCTTTATTCAATACGGGTAAATTTTCACCTTTATACGTAATTTTATGCTCCTTGAGAAAGGTTGATTGAGAATAGCTATCTGTAAGACAGATTGTATTTAAATTATTAATTAACCTGTCTAGTTTAAGATATAGCTTTTTTGTCAATCCAGTTTGTGTTGCCCAGACTTGCCCAGTGAACGTATGAATTCTAATTGGTACTCTGGTTATGAACCCTGCAATAGATGCTAGAAAACCAGACTTTGGCATAATTGAATGAACAATGTCTGGTTTAATTTCTATAAAAAGATAAATAAGTTTTACTAACGCTAAGAAGTCCATGAATAAGCTTGGCCTACGTTTAATTTTCATGTTGATAAAATTAATTTTTGGACATTTTTTCTTAAATATTTCTACACCATTTCCAATAATGTATATTTTATATTTCTCATCTAGATATCTCATATTATTATAGATGTGCCACTTGAAAGAATTGCTATCTGTCAACACTCGCACTAAAGTATATTGTTTATTAATATTTCTATTCAAAATAAATGTAAAGTATAGAATTCAAATGGCACAAAAAAAGAAGATTTGTTACCTAAAAATAACCAAGCAAAAAATAATGCAAATTTATAAACAATTATCATGCTCATATACAGAAGTATCTGGTTTCCCTTTATCGCCCTTATCATATAATTTCCAAATATTAAAACTTCGACTGGTAAAAAATATATAAAAAGTCTATCCATTGCATTATATAAAAATGGGTGAAGAAAAATCAAAAAGTAAGAAAATATTATAATCATGGATAGTCTTTTTATAATAAAAATCTCTTCCGATGACATAACATTGGAAATCTGTTTGTAGAATAATAGATATGCAGCGGCAGGTAGAAGATAAATTATTCCTTTTATATGCGCAGCATTCGACTGCATGTGAGTTGAAAAGTTTAAAATATAACCTGAAAGAAATTTACTTACAAACAATATGAAAAAAGACGTTATGGCAAGACCAAGAAGTAAAACGTTTTTAAGTTTGAACTTTTCTAGATTGTCTATTAACAAAACCAAGAATACAATTGCTGTTTTATGAAATAACATTGCTAGAAGTAGGAATAAAAGATACTCTCTCTTATTTCCACAAAGTATATATTTCATAGAGTATGCAATTATAGTCATTGCAGCGGCTTGACGGGGGAAGTTTATTATAAAAAGAATCAGAAATGGTAGTCCAATGAAAAAGCTAAATGTTGAGTATTTTTGAAATTTACAAAACATATAGTAAAAAAACATAGTAATGAAAGCCATTAAAAAATTTACAAAAAATATATCATCAGTAAATCTTCTCACTATCCAAGTCAAACCAAAGTAAGCAGGGTCTCCAATCGTTATACTGTGAATAAATGGGAAATTAATTTGGTTTTGAAATAGTTCTTTGTAACTAAACCAATCCGGCCCTATCTCTATACTTCGAAAGCTTAGAAATAGAGAAACTAAGATAAAAAGCAAAAAAATAAAGACTTTATCGTACTTTCTATACTTTGAATCATAGATTAGAAAAGCTGTTAAGGCAGAAAAACTAAGAATTGAAAAATATGGCAGCATTAGAATCCAAAAGGACTATTATGAAATTGTTTCCCACGCACTACATTTCCATTTTTATTGATAGCTTTGCATGGGTTTCCGATTAAAGTAGATCTCTCGTCGTACACACCCTTAAATACAGTTGTTGTAGGTAAGAGTGTACAACCATATTTTAGATGTACACCGGGACCTACAAAGCAGTGAGAAAAAATAACGACATCAGAGTCTATCTTAACTGCGGATTTGAAAACTGGAAACTTATCTTCTCTATAATTGTGACCAATTGAATGTATAGAGCTTTGATAGCCAATCATTACGTTATCTGATATGGATATTCCTCCTCTGGCATCAATCATACAAGATGAGTTAATAGTACAATTATTTCCAATTTTTAAATTCCAAGGTGCTATAATTTTTACACCAATGTGAATAGATACATTTTTACCTATTTTCGAGCCACAAATTAGTAATATAACTTTTTTTAAATGAATGCTAGGAATTAAGAGTAGTAGCCATAAAATTCTATGGCAAAAATAATAAATGAATTCTTTTATATATTTAGTCATCAGTAGTCAGATTCTCAATATTAATACTAACATTTTTCCACGAGAATTTTTTCGCTGTGGATATAATCCCTTTCCTAAGCTTATTTTGTATATCAGCAGAGTCATTAAACAACAAGATTTTTTCTTTCAGGCTCGCTGGATCTTCTGAAATGAATAGCAATGAATCCTCTAAATCAGTTAGATACTCTTTTACTCCTGCAAGATTAGACGCGATTATAGGAATATTATATCCCATAGATGTAAGTACGGGGCCGCTCTGAGATATTGCTCTGTATGGGAGTATTGCACAACTAGACTTTTTAAATAAGATATCAAGTCTATCGTCATCCAGCCATTCATTAAAAATATCTATAGTATGTTTATCTTTCAGTTTAGACAGCTTATTAATATACTCCATTGGTATTGAATTAGAGGCAACTATAAGGTTTAGAGAACGATCATTTATAAGATTCAATGCTTCGATGAGAATATCTAAACCTTTATATGGTAAGCATCTGCCGAAGAAAATAAATGTTTGAGCACTCGGGCTGCAAGGCGTAGATGGTATTTTGTTAAAAGAATTAATTCCAAATCCTATGTAATATAACTTATCTTTATATAGTGATTGCTCGAAACATTGTAATACATTTCTTGAAAAAAAAAGAAGTCGATGAGAAAACATGCTTGCAATATAATCTGTTAAGACTATGAGTATATTTTTCAAACTATTTGTAACATGTCTAAATCCTGTAGGATTATGTCTTATATAATACAGACGACAGTTAGTAAAAAAAGATATAAGTCTATATAGCGGCAAGAATAGAAGATTAGGATGGGTCATAGTAAAGATTATATTTTTAGCAAAGAAAATATTTTTAGTGATCGTTAAAATAAAAATTATATTTACACAAAATTCTTTAATAATATTATTACATTCGGCTGTTGTGTATGAGTAACTAATATTATTTTTACTACACAATTCTTCTAGATGGCTGAATCTCCTGAGAGTGATGACGCTCAATCTTGTTTGAGTATGTTTATTACCAATAAATCCATTTATTATATTTGTAAGATCTGTAATTCCACCACCTCTTTTACCAGAGAATAGTAAGGTAAGTTTATTCATCTATTTCTACGCACTAATTATTTTCTTCGCATAATCAAAACACATTTTAAGTCCACTTTCTATCTTAATTTCTGGTGACCACTTAAATTGCTCGATAGTATCATCAAGATTACAGAATGATACTTTATCAACTTCATTTTGAACGATATCCTCTGGTAGAGGTACCTTGTTTTCAAACATTGATGGATACTTATCCCAAAATTTCTTTTTATTACCTTTTGTATAAATTAATTTTTCTCCTGAAATTTTCTCAAGCTTTTCAACTAGATCGTAGACTGAGTATGCACTACCGCTGCCTATGTTCACAGCTTTATATCTTTTTTCAATATATGACTGATTTAGTATAATCTTAATAAAATTAATCAGATCAAGTATGAAAACATAGTCTCGCTTTGCCTCAGGTGAGGCAAATAATGTAACAGGTTTTTTTTGTATGATATTTTTTATTAAATATCCTAGTAAAGGCGGTTGTTTTCTAAAATAATCTTGTCTCGGACCATAGAGGTTGAATAGTCTGAGTGCTATTATATCTAAACCATATACGGTTGATTGCGCTTGAAGATATACCTCCGAAAGGTATTTACTTATTGGATACATCAAATGTGGCTCTAACTTATCGCCAACTTTATGGCCAGAGCATATTCTTGATGATAGTCCTTCATAGACTGCCGAAGAACTAAAATGAATCATTTTTTTGCATCCTGTTTTTATCATAAAATCTACTAATGAGCCCAAAGTTCCTACATTCATAGCCAGAGATCGGCTATGATTTACTTGATTATCTGGAAGTGGTGCTACAGCAGCAGCATTTATTATGATATCAAAGCTTGTTTCTTCTGATAAACAAAAACTATTTACGTCTTTCTGGTGGAAAATAACTTTGTTTTCTATATCTTCAATTCTTTGTTTGTATCCAAAAGAAAGGTCGTCAACTCCATGTATATCAAGCTGATCGTCTTCACATAATATTTGAGCTAGAGAGGAACCAACGAAACCACAAATGCCTGTAATTAATATCTTCATTTAGAGTCACATTATAAACTTAATTTGATATTATCAGAAATTAAAAGACTGTAGTAAAAATAAATTATAAAAATGAAATTAATAATCATTTATATTTGTTAATGTATTTTTGACGATGCTCTGCATAGATTTTATAAAAAAAACCAATTATTTTATAAATAATTTTATCTAATCTCCCTAAGTAATTTTCATATCTATCCAAATGCGGTATATGCACTGACCTCATCTTCATACATCTCATGCCCATCTTGTACATTGGCACGCACATGACTTGTTTAAGGTCATTTATGAATTGTTCTTCTGCCTCTATGGAATAATCTAAACAGTGTTTAATTGGATGTTTTGCTTTGGCCAATAAATTAAGAGTAATCCAGACCTCTGCGCCAAACCTTGTGCTCAGTTTTTCTCTATTATATAGACTCTTGAGTTTATGACTCTGCTCGTTTAGCCATGATTCATTATATTTTTCATCTAAATATGGAATACTTTTTACGAGTTCAGATTTATCTTGTTTGAACCCTATGAACCAGTCTGAGAGATGGTAGAGTATTCTTGGTTGTTTTGTATCAAATCTGACAGATGAACAGTCAGTTAGAAGGAACTTTTTGTTAGAAGTCATAAATTCATTTATAACTCTTTCAAGTTTATTAGCCTTATAAATATAACAATCGCTTCTAATTTTCATTGAATAATCAAATTTATCAACCAATACGCCACTTGTTATGGTTTTAATTTGGCGATTAATATTTTGATATTTGTTTCTATAAACCTCTCTGCCCTGACTACCCGGATCTTCATTGATTATGACTTCAATATCATAGGATTTTCTCAAGTCTGCCACTTCAGGGTGATCGTAAGTAGATAATGTTATTTTTGAAAAAATACCTGACTCTATAGCTGTACTAATGGATTTCTCTGTGCGAATTCTAGTATCACTGAAAAATGGGCCTTGGATGATCAGATGAGATTTCATTAGTTTTTAAAAACAAGCTTATCGACTTCTATTAACCATTGATCAAAAATTTTTTTCCATAATGTATTATCATAAGCTGCATCTGGTTTATACGAGCAGTAATCCAAAGATTCTGAAATTACTTTCACGCCATGATTATAATTATCAATCTCGACTGCAGATGTTGGATTAAAAAAAGCTATATGCCTAGTTTTATTAGCAATTGCCAAATGCATCCCTAGTGAGTCTGTTGTAACAAATAAATCACATTTTCTAATATGACCTGAAAAATCTAAAATATCTGCATTTGTGTTGATTATATTCAGTCTTTTATCACCGACAATATTTTTTGCTTTTTCGTGAGAAGAGTTGTCACAAAAAAGTGATAATATATAGTCTATTTTGTTATCATCCAAATAATCCAGAATAGATTCTATTAGTTTTTTCGAATCGTCCATATGTAACTCTTTAGAGGGCCATCTGTTTCCAGCAAATAAATTCAAGCCTAAAACTATTTTTTTTTCCTCGCATTCTGATGACTGAGGATAATATTTTTCGTTATAAAAAAGCTCAGGCTTTATATCAGATATTTGAACATGAAGAATTTTAGAGAATATTTGATTAAAACTTTTTGTATTTTTTTTCTTAAGATCATTTGCCATGCTTATACCCTGCTTTGAAATGAGACTCATGTCAAACCAGTCTCTAGAATCATCAGAGTACTTAATTAGATTATTATCATCAATATAAGAGCCTATAGTTCTCTTCGATTTTATTTGATTTCCTAATTTTACATATTCGTATTTATCTTCTAAACAGATAAGAATATCTGTTTCTTTAGGTAGATCGGAATCCAGATAAAGTATCCTATCTATGTTGGGGTTATATTTGAGCAACTCCTCAGCAGATTTTTCAGTTATCCATGTAATAATATAATTATATTTATTTTTAAGAGCATTTACTAGATATGATGTTCTAACTACGTCCCCTAGTGCACCAATTTTTATGAGTGTGAGTGATTTCAATGTGAGTATTTAGAGATTTAATGATTCATGCTCTGATATTATTTTTTCTCTGGTACTAAGATAAGTCTCAAAATCTTTTTCCTTTTGTAGGATAAAACGATGTTGATCAAAAATAGATGGCATAATTACTTTTATTAAGTTTTTAATCCTATATTTGATCACGCTGCCATACTTGATGTTATTTTTATTATGAAGCAAGATTCTAAAATTGCAGAAATTTATAATACTACTTATCAACTTTGTATTAAATTCAATCCAGTGAACTCCAGATCTCTCTGTAACGGAATCAATATGAAGTAACTCCTCTTTCTTTACGTAGGGATGAGAGAATTTAATTAAATTTATTATACTCCTTACACTAAAGAAATTGGGAACTGAAAATATTAATATCCCTTTATCACTTAACATTTGATTCACATTCAATAAAATTCGAGCTGGATTATGCGGAATATGTTCAAGAGTCTCTTGAAATATAATACAGTCATATTTTTTTTTAAATTCATCTTTTGGCTCTCTAGTTAAGTCAAAGTGCTGATAATTAATATTTTTAGTACTTAGCCAATTTCTATAAGACGAATTAGTATCTAAGTCATACATATCTGAACATGTTATATTTTTTACGCCAGCATCTCTTGCTAGATGCGACCCAACCGCCATATATGAACCAAGCTCTAGAATAGAATTAATAGTATTATCTTTAAGAACACTTTGGATTTCATTCGCTAGCATTGAGTAGTGATCCTCCAGAGTATTTATATAAAAAATATCTGATTTACTTAATTTATTATCTGAATATGGGTTATATCCTGATTCTTTGATATATTTTATCGTTCTATTAACGTCTATCATAATTTTTGAAGAAAGTTTGAGCAACTTCAATTCTCTCAGGTGTGCCTATATCGTACACCTTAGAATGAGTATTGTACGCATAACTTTTATAATTATTTATTATTGTAGGTATTATCTCTCTTTCAAGTGAGATATTAGCTATCGGGTAATCTGTGAAAACTCTTCTTTTCACTATGTAAATACCAGAATTCATTAATCCATTAGTGCGAGCGTACTTTGGTTTTTCATTAAATGATTTAATCATATTTTGTTTATTAATTTCAATCAATCCATAATCA
>CAJWPJ010000014.1 GCA_913045115.1 uncultured Gammaproteobacteria bacterium
TTTTTAACAGAGACTATGCAAGTGTAGCTAAACTACATGTGGAGTGCGAATGGGTTCCTAAAGATACAAATATTCCATCCCTCGAAAGCGCTATAAGAGAGAATTGCGAGTGTATGTTAGACAAACCCATCAAAGATGTTTCTTTAAGTGACATCATAGTAGGGCTCTTTGATACTGCAAGAAGATTTAAATTAGAAGTTCAACCTCAATTAATTCTCATGCAAAAGACTTTATTATACACAGAAGGGCTTGGAAGAGAGTTTAACCCTGAGCTTGACTTGTGGAAAACTTCGAAACCTATTCTTGAGAAATGGATGCGAGATCAAAAAGGGCCTAGGGTAGTCGCGAAAAAAATATTCAGCAATTTAGATAATTATTTAGAGATATTACCTGAGATACCCTCGTTTTTTAGAAGAGTATCTAATCATTACAGTGGAAATTCTTCAGACTTAACTAAGAACTTTGAACAGTTGAGAATAATAGAAGAAAAACTTAGCTCTAATAGAAAGATAAACCATTTTTATTTCTCATTAGTTATTTTGTTAGGGGCTTTATTTGCACCCCTAGGATACTTCAACACATATAGGTATGAGGTGCTAATTCTTCTTGCGGCACTCATGTATTTTACTAAACCTAAATGAACCAACTAGATTTTAAAACATCACTTAATGACCAACAACTAATTGCAGTGAATTGTAATGAGGGAAACAAGCTTGTTCTAGCTGGAGCAGGTAGCGGTAAAACTAGAGTCCTCACATTTAGAATTGCAAAACTAATTCAAGATTTTAATGTAAGACCATCTGATATTCTTGCTTTGACCTTTACGAACAAAGCGTCTAGAGAAATGAGAGATAGAATCGAATCTATTCTTAAAATATCTTCACAAGGACTGTGGTTTGGAACATTTCATGGCATCTGTCGGAGAATTTTAAAGATTCATTGGAAAGAGGCAGAACTGTCTGAAAGATTTACTATTTTAGATTCACAAGATCAGCTAAGGTTAATAAAGAGAATAATTAAGAGTAATAATTATGATGAAAAACTTTTTGATCCCAAGTCAATCCAATCATTTATAAACAGAAAAAAAGATAATGGGCATAGGAGTAACCATATAAGTGAGAAAGATGATGAAGTATTTGTATTAGTGTTCAAAGAGTATGAAACTATTTTGAAACAAACATTATCTGTTGACTTTGCAGATCTTATATTAAAGGTGTATGAGTTACTCTCTAATCATCCACAGATTTTGCAATATTATACAAAAAGATTCAAACATATCATGGTTGATGAATTTCAAGATACCAACCTTCTTCAATTTAAGCTTTTGAAGCTACTTAATAATGATACTGGTTCTCTGTATGCGGTTGGAGATGATGACCAATCTATCTATGGCTGGAGGGGAGCGCTGAGTAAAAATATAAAGTCATTCACTGATCAGTTTATAAATGTTGAGATATTCAAATTGGAGCAAAACTACAGATCAACCAATAAAATTTTGAAAGTAGCTAACTCACTTATATCCCACAATAAAAATCGATTAGGCAAAGAGTTATGGACTTCCTCAGAAAGAGGTGAGCCAGTTAAAATATATGAGGCTTACAATAATGATGATGAGTCTTCATTTATTGTTGATAAAATTCAAATGTTAGAAAGAGAAGGCTATAGGAAATCAGAAATAGCAATTCTCTATAGAAATAACTTTTTATCAAGAAGACTTGAAGAAGAGTTAAATGGAAGGGGCGTACCTTACATAATTTTTGGTGGTTTTAGATTCTTCGAAAGATCCGAAATTAAAGATATGATAGCTTATTTAAGAGTCATAGTTAATCCAGATGATGATGCTGCCTTTGAGAGGTCCATAAATAATCCTCCACGGGGAATTGGACAAAAAACAATAGACGTTATAAGAAAATCTGCAAAGGCAAATAAACTCTCTTTATGGAAAACAATTAAGTCATTTCAAACTGAAAATACTAGTGATATTTCATCTCGTGTGAAGACGTCATTATCAAATTTTATTTCACTCATAGAAGCGATCTCTAGTGAAATGAATGACTTGTCATTGAAGGAAATTCTAGTGAAAATCTATAATGAATCAAAGCTTAAGACTTATTTCTCTGAGCAAAAAGGTGAGGAAGCCATGTCAAAACAAGAAAATATTGATGAACTTTTTCTAACAGCAGAGAATTTCATGAAAAATAATTACGACAGCGAGAATCTTGTTGACGATTTTCTTGATAATGCTGCGCTTGAAGCAGGTGATTATCAATCCAAATTTGACAATGATCCGGTTCAACTTATGACTATTCATTCAGCAAAAGGTTTGGAGTTTCCTGTTGTATTTTTAACAGGTCTTGAGGAAGGTATTTTTCCTAATGAAAATAGAAAAAGCGGAGATGATTTTCTAGAAGAGGAAAGAAGACTCTGTTATGTGGCAATAACTAGAGCCATGAAATCTTTATTCATAACTTTTGCGAATGCACGATACATTCATGGCTCATATAATTATCTTATGCCATCTCGTTTCATAAGTGAGATTCCTGATGAATTAATGGAAAGTGTAAAATCTGATAACTACGCACATGTTAAGGAGAATGTAGTTTCTATTAAGAAAAAAGACAGAAATAAACATGGTTTTAAGATTGGGCAACGAGTAAAGCATCAAAAATTCGGAAGTGGTGTAGTCTTGAGCTATGAGGGAGAAGATGATAATTTAAAACTTTACATTAATTTTGAAGATTATGGATCTAAGTGGCTTGTACTTACATACGCACATCTTGAGTTTCTATAAATGAAAAACCGAAGAAAATTCTTTAAATCAGTAGGTTTAGCGACCGCGACAGCTCTAGTAAGTGGACTTCACCCCAAAGGGTCATCAGCTGAATCAAAAATTAAATGGAAGATGGTCACTTCATGGCCTAAAAACTTCCCAGGATTGGGAGCTGGCGCTGAGACACTCGCAGCGTATATCAATAAATTATCTGGTGGTAGTTTAGTAGTTAAGGTATATGGTGCTAATGAGTTAGTCCCCCCTCTTGGTGTTTTTGATTTTGTTTCCTCAGGTGGAGCAGAGATGGGTCATTCTGGCGCATACTATTGGAAAGGTAAAACCGAAGCTGCTCAGTTTTTTTCTTCGGTACCGTTTGGTATGACAGCTCAAGAAATGAACTCTTGGCTGTATTATGGTGATGGCATAAAGTTGTGGGAAGAGGTATACAGTGATTTTAATTTAGTACCGAGACCTGCCGGAAACACGGGTGTTCAAATGGGAGGCTGGTTTAATAAAGAAATTAATAGCACAGCTGATTTGAAAGGTCTAAAAATGAGAATTCCCGGACTAGGTGGAGAGGTTTTAGCAAAGGCAGGTGGAACACCATTTACCCTCGCAGGCGCTGAGATTTTTACTTCATTGCAAACTGGAGTTATAGATGCAACAGAGTGGGTTGGTCCATACAATGATAGAGCATTTGGTTTACACAAGGCAGCAAAATACTATTACTACCCTGGTTGGCATGAACCAGGACCATCTCTAGAATGTATTATTAATAAAGATGCATATGATCAACTCTCTGATCAACTTAAGGCTATTATAGATTTAGCTTGCAAAGCAGCTAATATTGATATGATTTCAGACTACATGTCTAAAAACTATCAAGCACTTGAATATTTTAAAAAAGAAAATGTGCAAATTAAACAGTTTCCAAAAGAAGTATTAATCAAGCTCAATAAAATTAGTGATGAGATTCTTTTAGAATTAAGTCAGAAAAATAAATTGTCCAAGAAAGTTTATGATTCATATGTAAATTTTTTAAATAGAGTCAGACCATGGACTCTTATCTCAGAAGACGGATATTTAAGCTCAGTTAAGTAAGAGTTCAGGTAGATAAGTTGCTAAGCTGGGAAACATAAAAACACAAGCCATAAGAACAACTTGAATAATCAAAAATGGAATTATGCCCCTATAAATTTCAGTTGTCTGAACAGTTTTTGGTAATACGCCTCTTAAATAAAATAAAGAGAAACCAAAAGGTGGTGTAATAAAAGATGTTTGTAGAACGAGAGCAATTAATATCCCTACCCAGAGAGGATCAAAACCCAAAGTGAACAATGCTGGACCAATCAATGGTATAACAATAAAAGTTATTTCTATAAAATCAAGAATGAAACCCAATATAAACATTATAACTAACACAATAATTAGTGTGAGCATTTTGTCATTAGGTAGTTCAACTAATAACTTATGAATAACTTCTTCGCCACCCAACCCTCTAAAGACAAGTGAAAATAAAATTGCACCAATTAAAATCATGAAAACCATGCTTGTAAGTCTGATTGAGTCATAAACACAATTATCCAAAATGTTTTTTGTAAGACTATTTCTGCTGTAACCAATGAAAATTGCACCAAGTGCGCCAATTCCTGCTGCTTCTGATGGTGTAGCTATTCCAAAAATAATAGATCCAAGAACAAGAAACATTAAGCCTAGGGGATATATAATATTTAGGAGGCTTAATTTTTTGTTAGCTATACTCTCTACAGACTTGATTTTGAGAGTTTTAAGATAGATTGTATAAAAAATCGGCAAAAGAAGACCAGGTAAAATTGCTCCCAGGAAAAGATCAGCTATCGTTATTGTTTCTGGGCTAAAGATGCCCATATTTAATTGAGCTTGCTGATAAGAGGATGATAGAACATCGGCGAGCAGTATCAATACTAGGGATGGTGGAATAATTTGTCCAAGCGTACCAGAAGCACAAATCGTTCCAGAGGCGATACTTGGGGAGTAACCATTTTTAATAAGTACAGGATATGTTAACAGACCTAAGGTAACTACACTTGCTCCGACTATACCTGTGCTTGCTGCCATCAAGGCACCAACTACTACTACTGAAATAGCTAGACCGCTATCAGTTTTATTAAACATTGCGTTCATATCTTGTATAAGATTTTCAGCAATTTTTGTTTTCTCTAATACCAAACCCATGAAAATAAACAGTGGAACGGCAAGTAGGTTCTGATTCCCCATTACACCAAACAATCTATTTGGAAAAGCCATTAAAAAAGAGTAATCAAAAAAACCAAAGATCACACCAACGAAAGCAAATAACAACGAGACCCCAGATAAAATAAAGGCCACTGGAAAGCCACTTAATAAAGACACAAAAACTAAAATTAGAAATAGAATTACAAATTCCATTTATTTTATCTCTATTAGTCTTTTTATAGCTTGTAATAAAATCAATATAGAAAAGAAATAAATTGATGATTTTAAAATATAGACAAATGGTAAACCACCAGGCTCACTTGAGCCCTCAAGCATATTCCATGATCTATATATCATAGGTGTGCTCTCATAGATAACAAAGATACAAAATGGAATGACTAAGAATATCAGGCCGAATCTTTCAATCATTAGTTTAACTCTATGGGTAATTTTACTTGAAAAAACGTCTATTCGAACATGTTTGTCATCCTTAAAACATAGCGATATCCCAAATAAAAAAATAAAGGCATGCATATACATAACAATTTCTTGCATGAATATAAAATTTATATTTAAGACATACCGCAGGAGAATGTTAATAATTACAAAGATAAACATTATATAGAAGCATTGCCTCGTAAAGACCTGTGTCCAAAGAGAAATGTTATCGAACAATTTCATGTCTGTTCGATTCTTTTATGTAAAATATTTTCAAAAACATATGGGTCCTTTATATGTGTAATTTCCCCAACTTTAGGAAAAATCATATCTAATAATCTGGAAAGATAGAATCTTAAAGCTGCAGCAATCATTGCATTATTCATTTGTGACATTTCTTTGTTTTCAATTTTTCTCACAGAGCTATAACTTTTCAATAGATTCCTAAATTTATTTTTATTTATAGAACCATCTCTATTTATGCACCAATCGTTTGCTATTACAGCTAATTCATAAATTAAAGGACCATTGAACGAATAATAATAATCAATAATTCCTGTTATTGAGTCTTTTTTAGAGAGTACATTATCTCTGAACAAATCAGAATGTATTACTCCGCTGGGCAGGCTGGAGGTAAAGATATTCTTATAGATTTTGCACGCTTCATTAATGAGATTCAATTGATTAGAACTTATATGATTGCTAATTTTATGTATTGTTTCTTCAGCCCATTTGGTATCTCTACTATTGGATATCTGACTCTTTAATTTCATACTATGAAGATGAAAACCACCTATCGTAGCGCCAAGTGATCTACATATTTCGCTGTTAGTTTTATCAACAGTTTTACCAGATAACTTTTTCATTATTGAGCATGGCTTATTTTCAACCAAAGTTATAAGCTCATTTTTTTTAGTAAGCATTATTTCTGGAGAACATAGCCCATTGCCAGAAAAATAATTCATTAATTTTAAGTATTTGATTACTTTTGATTTTTTTATATCTTCAAATATTGTGACCACATACTTACCTTTTGTAGTGTTTAGGAAATAGTTTGTATTAGTTATTCCATCCGAAATACCTTTGAATGACTTTAATGAGCCAAGATTATATACATCAAGTAGTTTTCTGAAATCTTTGTTCTTTAGAATTGTGTATACAGACATGTATTTATGATATATAACTTTTAATGAACAAACGATATCTAAATTTATATGGTTTTCCAAGGAGAAAATGAGAATAATTTTATAATTATTGATGGGTCATCCTATCTTTATAGAGCTTTCTATGCGTTGCCTAATCTCAAAACCTCTTCAGGTCTAAATTCCGGAGCGATTCATGGATTTGCAAATATGTTGAATCGTATAGTCAATGAATTTAAACCTAAGCATCTCTTGATGGTTTTTGATGCTAAAGGTAAGAACTTTAGACATGAACTGTACGATCAATACAAGGCCAACAGAGGATCGATGCCAAGTGAGCTATCAGAGCAAACTGGTGCAATTATTGATCTTGTAAAAGCTTATGGTATTACAGTTGTTCAGGAGAAAGGTGTTGAAGCGGACGATGTCATTGCGACAGCAGTAAAGCAGTTTGATGTAAAGAATACTAGGATAATTATATCTTCTGTAGATAAGGATCTAGCTCAACTTGTTAACAAAAACGTAGTTTTGATTAATAGTTTTGACTCAAAGATACTTGACCAAGAGGGTGTTAAGGAGAAGTTTGGGGTGAATCCTAATCAAATATTTGACTATCTATGCTTAGTAGGCGACACATCAGATAACATCCCCGGTGTTCCCAAAGTTGGCCCAAAGACTGCAGTTACCTTACTTGAAAAATATGGTGACCTCGACAATATAGTTTCAAAATCCTCAGAACTTAAGGGTAAGTTGAGAGAAAATATAGAATCATCTTTGGAGACTATTCAGCTAGCAAAGAAACTTGTAGCCTTGAAAGATGATTTGAAGCTTCCTGTTGATTTAAACAAACTTCAAAGAAATACAATTGATGAAAAACAACTTGAGAAGATTATAAAAAAATACGAACTTAAAGCATTATCAGAAAAGTTAAACATTAAAACAAAGAAAAAAGAGATAAAAAAGGACTATCAATTAATTAAAAGTATTACCCAACTAAAAAAAATTATACAAGAATGTAAGAAGTGTAAAGCTTATTCATTTGATACTGAGACTACATCATTAGATTTTAACCAAGCGGAGCTTGTTGGATTTAGTTTGAGCTTCACAGAAAATCAAGGTTTTTACTGTCCCGTAGGTCACAATTCTTCGGAAGATGTAAATCTTCCACTCACTGAAGTCCTAGATATTATGAGAGTGCTATTCGAAGATGAAAAATTAACAGTAATAGGCCAAAATTTTAAGTACGACATAAACGTCTTAAAGAAATATTCTATTACCTTCAAGAATTCGATTGAGGATACTATGCTCATGTCCTATATCCTGAATTCAAATGGCAGACACGATATGGATACGCTGGCACTTAAATTTCTTGATCACAAACCAATTTCATATGAATCTGTTGCAGGTAAAGGTAAGGATCAAATATCTTTTGCTGATGTCGAAATAACTAAAGCAACCCAATATGCATGTGAGGATGCGGATTTAACTTTTCTTATTTTCCAAAAGTTAGATTCTATGCTTAAAAAAGATAAAAAATTGCTAAAGGTTTATAAAGATATTGAAATCAAACTTATGTTAATAATAGCTTATATGGAATACATCGGTGTCTCTATTGATGATCAAGAACTGAAAAGACAATCGCTAAGTCTGTCCAAGCGAATTGATAAAATTGAAAACAAAATTTATGAAATATCTGGTAGAGAGTTTAATATTAGCTCTCCAAAGCAAATTCAAGAAATATTTTATGATGAACTCAAGTTACCTATTTTAAAAAAGACACCAAAAGGGCAACCTTCCACTAATGAGGACGTAATGACACAACTCGCAGAGGATCATGAGTTGCCAAATTTAATTCTGGCATATAGAAATTTACTGAAACTTAAAAATACTTATACTGACAAGCTAGGCGATCAGGTTAGCGATATTTCGAACAGGCTTCATACTTCATATAATCAAACTATAACTTTAACTGGACGTCTTTCATCATCATCACCTAATCTTCAAAACATACCCATCAAGACAGATGACGGTAAAAAAATTAGATCGGCATTTATACCAAGAGAAGGCTATAAAATTTTTTCAGCTGATTATTCTCAGATTGAATTAAGGATCATGGCTCATTTAGCTGATGACCCTGCAATGATTGACAGTTTTATGACGGGCGAGGATATCCACTCATCTACTGCAAGAAAAGTATTCAACATAAAAAATGAACCATCCAGTGACGAAAGAAGAGCAGCAAAAGCCATCAACTTTGGCCTGATTTATGGAATTTCGGCATACGGATTGGCTAGACAACTCAAGATAGATAATATAGAAGCAAAAAACATTATTGATACTTATTTTGCTAAATACAAAAGAGTGAAAGAATTCATGGAAGAACTTAAAGAGTCAGCAAATAAAAATGAGTATGTGGAGACAATGCATGGACGAAAGGTATTTTTACCCAATATAAGCCATTCTAACTTTCAAGTAAGAAGTGCTGCTGAGAGAACTGCCATCAATGCGCCAATTCAAGGCACTGCTGCGGATATCCTGAAAATAGCGATGATAAACATAAATCAGTGGCTGGTCTCTGACGGCATTAAAAATGTTTTCATGATAATGCAAGTTCATGACGAGCTTGTTTTTGAGCTTGAGGAAGCTGACGTGGAAAATTATGGCGCTAAGATATCTAATCTTATGTCTACAGCTGAAAAACTCAGCCTGCCGTTAGTTGTAAATACTTTTAGCGGCTCAAATTGGCGTGAGACTTAGCTAGCATTCATTGCACTAAAATAATATTTCGCTATAATTAGCCCAATGAAATTTCTGCTGTCTTTATTTTACGTATTCTTAATTGCATTTAACCTTAATAATCCTGTGTATTCATCTGATGAGACTAAGGGCAAGGAATTATCTGTTTCTTGTGCCGCTTGCCATGGTGATAATGGTATTTCATTGAATCCTACATGGCCAAAATTGGCGGGACAAAATCCAAAATACTTAGCATCGCAATTATACGAATTTAAGAAAGGTCCAGAGGGAAATAGAAATAACGCTGTAATGTATGGTATTGCCATGACGTTATCAGATTCTGACATAGAGGATCTAGCAGCTTATTATGCTTCACTAAAATCTAATGTGGGACTAACCCAAGATAAATATCTTGATCTTGGAAGGAATATATACAGAGGCGGTAACATGGAAATAAAAATACAAGCCTGCATTAGTTGTCATGGTCCAAATGGACAAGGAAATTATGCTGCTGCTATTCCTATGTTGTCAGGGCAACATTCACAGTATACCTATCAACAATTAAAAAATTTCCAAGCATCTGCAAGATCAAATGATTATAATAAGATGATGAGAAACATCGTTCATAGGATGTCAGATGAAGAAATGAAGGCTGTAGCAAGCTATATCGAAGGCTTATATTAATGCTAAAGCACATTCAGTATTCTCTCCTTGTTTTATTTGTGATACTAACTTCAAATAATGTTTTTGCACAAAAATATGCACAAATCTCTACGGAAAAACAGACTGAATCTGATCAGATTATTATTTACGAATTTTTTTGGTATGGATGCCCGCATTGTTTTAATTTAGAGCCTACGATGGATAGAATAGAGGCTGATTTAGATAAGGACGCCAAAGTTGTTAAGGTTCCAGTTGCACTCAGAGATTCATGGCTACCACATGCAAAACTATATTACTCTCTAAGTCAAATGGATGTGATTGATAATATTCATAACTTGATATTCGAGGAAATTCACATAGAAAATAATAGACTTGATAATGAGGACGTAATGGCTCAATTTTTAGGAAAAAACGGTATTGATACAAAAGATTTTAGCGAGAAATATAACAGCTATGGCACAGAAGCGAGAATTAAAAAGGCAAGTAACTTGGCAAGAAAGTATCAAATTAATTCCGTCCCTACTATAGTTGTTAATGGAAAATATTTAACTAGCGGCTCTTTTGTTTCAAGCTATGATGAACTATATAGCGTAGTAAACTTGTTAGTAGAACGTGAGAGAAACGAATAAGAGGAGAAGAAAAATGACAGCAAAAATCATTAGTGGTCGAGAGGTAGCAGAACATATATTAGAAAATGAGCTCTCTGTAAAAGTTGATAAGTTAAAGCAAAGCAAAATCATACCTAATTTGGTTGTGATCCTCGTTGGAGAAATGAAGGCATCAGCAAGTTATGTAGCACAAAAAGAGAAATTTGCCGCTAAAGCGGGAATTAAGTCTGAAGTCAGAAGATTTACTGCTGATATAAGTGAACAAGATATTCTCTCTGAAATCGAAAAAATAAATGATGACCCACTGATTCATGGAGTGATTGTCCAGTTACCTCTCCCTGATCATATTTCTGTTGCAAAAGTTTTAAATCGAATTCATCCATCGAAAGATGTAGATGGATTTACACCAAATAATGTCGGTAAATTATTTCTGGGAGAAGATACGCTAGTATCGTGCACACCTAAAGGTATTATGCAAATGCTAAGAATCTCTGGTACCGACCTCAATGGCAAAAATGTTACTGTGATTGGTAGATCTAATATTGTCGGCAAACCTGTTTCTATTCTATGCCAATCTGAAAATGCAACCGTAACAATGTGTCACTCTCGGACAAAGGACCTAAATCATAAACTTGCCGACGCAGATGTCATTATTGTAGCTGTCGGAGTTCCTAAGTTTATATCCGGGGATCAAATTCCAGAAGGTGCTGTAGTTATAGATGTTGGTATACACAATATAGACGGCAAATTGTGTGGTGATGTAGATTTCGAATCAGCCAAAGAGAAAGCCTCAGCAATTACCCCTGTTCCAGGAGGAGTAGGCCCAATGACCGTTTGTGCATTGATAGAGAATACAATTATTGCAGCTGAAAGAATAAATAGCGCCTGAGAAGATTCGAACTTCTGACCTTTAGCTTCGGAAGCTAACGCTCTATCCAACTGAGCTACAGACGCAAATAGTTATTCAATTTAATATCTTTTCAAGTATAATCTAGGCTGACTAAAAAATTACAAAAGAAATATAAATATTAGGGGAATATGAGCTCACCAACATCAGACAAAGACTTCTATAAAATCTTCGGCTACATCACATTAGGCATAGTTATTCTTGCAATTTTAATTGCAATACTTTCAAAGGTTTTTGCCTCATCAGTTTCAAATGATGCATACGATGATGTTAAACAGACTGCTACTGAGGAACGTTTAGCGTCTCCTGAAAAAATCAATCTTGCAAGTAACCCAACATTCAAATCTGAAGTAATCGAAGTTGCCTCATCTAAGTCTGGTAAAGATGTTTACAATTCTGTTTGTATGTCTTGTCATATGAGTGGAGCAGCTGGTGCCCCGATTACAGGAAAGGTTGACCAGTGGACAGTGAGGTTAGCTAAAGGTAATGATACGCTATATAGCAATGCTATAAACGGTATCGGCGTTATGCCTGCAAAAGGTGGCTTGATGTCTCTTAGTGATGAAGAAGTTAAACTTGCTGTGGACTACATGCTGGAAGAATCAAAATAGTTATTTACTTTTAAGTTTCTTCTCAATCTCATCAAGTTTTTTTCTAGTTTTTAAAAGCACTGCACTCTGGGTATCAAACTCTTCTCTTGTTACAACATTAATTTTTTTTAGGTAGTCGTTAAGAAGAATTTTCAAATTATCCTTAAAATCATCTTTTACCGCCTCAGCATCTTTAGGCAATAATTTTGATATATTCTCAATTAATTCTCCAATCTTAGGTGCAGCCACTTCATACTCCATATTGCACTAAAGCTGTGCAAAATGATTGATTATAGTTCATAATAATTTACCACAAGATCCCTCTATAAAATAAACCTTCCGATAAAAAAGTCTTTATTGTATTATACCCGCAATATTATTAATCGGAGAACAAATTTAATAATATTCAAGTTGGCATAGTTCATGCATATCTATTAACGATAGCTTTACTATTTGTCAGAGATGAATGTCAACTATCACTAAAACTAAAAAATATAACCATTTTACGAAAGGGAGAAATAAATGAGTAAATTGATTAAATCATCACTTTCAGTTGCATTAGCAGCATTGATGTCAGTATCCATGCTATCTCATGCAGGTGAAGCTGTTGCTGAAGAAGGCAGTTCAGGTGTTAGCTATAACATCGGTTACATGTCCGAGTACTGGTATAGAGGTGTTTACCAATCTGAATCATCAGTTAGCTTTGGCGCTGATATGGAGATGGGCAACATGTATATTGGTACATGGTGGGCAGACGTTGACAAAGGTGTTGAATATGACATCTATGCGGGTTACAACTTTGAATTAATGGGCGTACCTATGTATGCAGGATATACAGGTTACTTCTACTCAGATAACTTTGACGGAGACTATCAAGAACTTAATGTTGGTGGTGACTTCGGGTTTATGAGTGTAGACGCTGCAGTAAACGGAGTTTACGATTCTGTTTCATCAGGTGCCATAACCACAAAAGGTTACCAACACTATACAATCACTGTGCCTGGCATGATGTTAGGATTACCACTTGATTATAGTTACCAAACATTCACGGGTGAGCTTACAGGTTTCACTCATGAAATATCATATGGTACAACAGTATCTGGTGTTGATGTAGGGCTTACATTGGGAAGAAACTCAGATGACTCTACAGGTGACGCAGATAACATAGACACCACATACGCAAACTTTACTTTAGGGTATAGTTTCTAATTTTTTTAGTTTATACTTAGTGATAGGGGCATTCATCAATGAAATTAGTAATAGCAATCATAAAACCTTTTAAGTTAGACGAGGTAAGAGAGGCACTATCTGAGATAGGCGTCCAAGGTATTACCGCAACTGAAGTTAAAGGTTTTGGAAGGCAAAAGGGCCATACGGAACTTTATAGAGGTGCTGAATATGTGGTTGATTTTCTACCGAAAATTAAACTTGAAATTGCTATTGATGATTCTCTTGTTGATCAAACAATCGAGACAATATTATCATCTGCCAGTACAGGTAAAATTGGAGATGGAAAAATCTTTGTTCTTGATGTTCAAGAAGCAATTCGTGTTCGTACCGGTGAAAAAGGACCTGAAGCTCTTTAATTAAACGTTTTTTAATTAGGAGATTGCGATGGAAGCTTTAGAAGGTAAAGTCATAGAACTTGCTTATGCTTTAGACACATTCTATTTTCTAGTCATGGGAGCCTTTGTCATGTGGATGGCAGCTGGTTTCACTATGCTTGAATCTGGACTTGTCAGAGCAAAAAATACAGCTGAAATTCTTACAAAAAATATATCGTTGTATTCAATATCGGTCATTATGTACATGATAGTTGGATACAATTTAATGTATCCAGGTGGCGGAACAGGCGTTATACCTGAACTTTCATTTTTCTTAGGTAACGACAATACAGCAGAAGCTGTAATAGCAAGCGGAGGAGATGTTTACTATTCTGGTATTTCAGATCATTTCTTCCAGGTTGTATTTGTTGCAACTGCGTGCTCAATTATATCTGGTGCTGTCGCTGAAAGAATGAAACTCTGGCCATTTTTACTATTCTGTGTCGTTATGACAAGTATAATCTATCCTGTTCAAGGGTACTGGAAATGGGGCGGAGGATTCTTAGATGAAGCTGGATTCTCAGATTTCGCAGGATCAGGAGTAGTGCATTTATGTGGAGCTGTTGCAGCTCTTGCTGGTGTGCTGGTACTTGGATCTAGAAAGGGTAAATATGAAGGTGGCAGGGTAAATGCAATGCCTGGTGCAAACTTACCACTAGCAACACTCGGAACATTCATCCTTTGGTTAGGCTGGTTTGGATTTAATGGCGGATCTGAATTAATCATCTCAAATGTGGCGGAAGCTAATGCAGTATCAATGGTATTTGTTAATACAAACCTCGCAGCGGCTGGTGGCGTTATGGGTGCATTAATTTTATCTAAAATGATGTTTGGTAAGTCAGATCTCACAATGGCGCTCAATGGTGCTATAGGTGGTCTTGTATCAATAACAGCAGAACCACTTGCGCCTACACCAGGGCTAGCTTTAGTTATTGGTGTTATTGGTGGTTTGATAGTTGTTCTTTCAATTGTCATGCTTGATAAAATGAAAATTGATGATCCTGTAGGAGCTATTTCTGCACATGGAACATGTGGTATATGGGGACTACTTGCTGTCACATTGACAGGTGGTTCACTTGGTGCACAAATCTATGGTGCTTTAATGATATTCCTATGGACATTTATCATGAGCTTAATATTCTGGTCAATAATCAAAATGTTCTTTGGCTTAAGAGTAACTGAAGAGGAAGAGTCTGATGGTGTTGATATCTCAGAGTGTGGCCTCGAAGCTTATCCGGAGTTCAGTAAAGCAACTGGAGCTAAACCTTCAGTTTATCCTGAGCAATAATAGTAAAATCCTAAAAGAGCGTAACTGCAAAGTTACGCTCTTTTAGCCGTTATGAATGACCAAGTACCAGTTGGGTATAATGGCATAGGAAAAGTATGTAACTCTATCTTTTTAAAACCCACTTCCTTACATTTTCTTTTTAATGGATTTATTATTTGATAAGTATCTTTAATTGGTGATCCTGATTGTTGAATGAGTAATCCACCTGATTTCAATGCGTTGAAACATTTCACTAGAAATAACTTTGAAAATAGAACTTTAGCGTTATCTACTGGATCAGTCGAGTCAATAATAATGCAATCATATTTTTTATCATTGAATTTTAGATATCGCATACCATCATCAATCACAAGCTTTATCTTACTCTCAACTTTCTTTGAGTATTTAAAATATTTAGAAAAATATTTTCTTGAGACTTCAACAACATCTCTGTCTATTTCTACTACGTCGACGTTGTTCACGGTAACATCCTTAGAGATTATATAGGCTAGCGCATGATCACCACCACCCACAATAAGTATATTTTTTGCTGACTGAGGTATTAGATATTTGCATGTATTATGATAAAAATCCTGATTTTTTTCTGAGAGCATAAAGCATCCATCAAGATACATAGCGTTACCATATCTTTTAGTCTTTATAACCTCAATATTTTGATATTTACTTTGACTTTGATGTAAATATTTTTCATACTCTACACCAATTGATGTTCTTGTAATATCATCATGTTCGTAAAATATTTTTTTCTTCATAAAGTGTAAATGAAACTGAAATCAATAAAACAGATTATATTTAAGTTACTATAATATGCAATTAGATCATAAACATCTTGTTCTAAGAGCCGAAATCTCTAATTGCCCAAAAGAGGATTCCCTCCATGAAATCCTAAAATGGATGAAAAACTTAATAAAAAAAATTGATATGAAACTCATGCAAGGTCCAGCAATAAGTTATGTTGATCAGCCTGGTAATAGAGGAACAACTTGCATGGCTCTTATTGAAACTAGCCATATAGTCATCCATATTTGGGATGAGCCCAATCCAGGTATTCTTCAACTTGACATTTACAGCTGTAAAGAATTTAAACTAAAGACAGTTATTTCGCATTTAGAAGAGTATTTTAGTATTCATAAAATGCACTATAAATTTCTTGATAGAACAAGCGACATGACAATAATTGACGAGAGTTAAGCTATATAAGTTCGTTAGTATATTTTATCCTTGCGCTTATCATATCAATTAATAGGCAAATTCTTTTATATAAAATACTGCTTTTGGTGTAGTTAGCTTCTGCAATAAAATCTACTCTTTTGGCTGATAATAAGTCAGCCGACACTTTCTTTTGTTCTTTACTATTTTTTGGGTATACGGAAACGGCATGTCCATTTTGTTTTTTAATTAATGCCATACTTGGTACGTCTGTGAGACCATCACCTATATAAATCATATTTTCGAATGGGATAGGTCTTTTATCCTCGGGCATGTGACTATTGATTGAATCTGATACTTTTTCTTTTCCTTTGTTAATTCTGAAAAGAAACTGAGTTTTTGCCGTATCGGTGACAACATTTTTTGGAAAGGTAGCACGCCCCTTGTTGTCAAAATAATATTGGGATCCAAAAACATTAGTTAGCTTATGATGTATTGAGGTAGATTCTAAAATCTCATGGTGTCCTGCAGATATCACATAATGTGCTATTTTTATCATATGGTGTTTAGATTTAATATATTGATTAATATTATCAAACCAAGTTTCAACTCCTTTAAAATACTTTATCTTTGATGCCATAAGTTTAAATTCTTCTCTAGTTATGTTGATGTTCATCGATTCGGCGTGTGTGATAAGTTGTCTCATGTATATCATCATAATCTCACCCTCGGTATCATTTGCCTCTTTTATGATCTGAGACCAAAATTTATCTGAATTCAATTTCAGGCGAGGAATAATAGTATATTCTTGCATTGTTTTTGGGATCAATGTCCCATCAAAATCATAAACTAGGGCAATTGTATTCTGCTTCATTACATTGAGTCCATTGGCGTAATATCAAGCATCTCTAAACCATCAAGGATAATTTTATCAACACATCTCAATAACTTAATTCTCTCTCCTTTGACATTCTCAGTAAGAATTTTTGTTTCAGCATAGTATGAATGAAAAACTTTTGAGAGTTTATAAAGATAATTAGTAATTATGTCTGGCCTGATTTCAAAAACTGCTTTATTAATGGTCTCTTGATGTCTATCAAATATTTCTAGGATTTCTATTTCGCTTTTCGAATTCAAATTATTATAGTTTTCCTCAGATATTTCTCTATCATTAAGGTCTTGGAGAATCTTTGTTATTCTCGCATGAGCGTATTGGATGTAGTATATAGGATTGTTTTTGTTTTCTTGTCCTGCTTGATCAATATCGAATTCAAGATGATGCTCCTTCCTTTTTATCAAGTAAAAGAAACGAGTTGCGTCTCTTCCAATCTCATCAACAAGGTCTTGAATGGGATAAAATTTACCACTTCTTGTAGACATTGATATCGATTGCCCAGATTTAGATAGATTTGCAAATTGAACTAGATGTATTTGTAATCGAGTGTCCACGTCATACCCTAATGCTTTAAGAGCAGTTTGTAGTCTCTGTGCATAATCATGATGATCTGCCCCCCAGATATCAATAAGCACATCATGGTACTTAAATTTATACACATGATATGCTATATCAGTCGCAAAATATGTCATATCTCCATTTGTTTTTATTAATACTCTATCTTTATCATCTCCAAATTGTGTGTTTTTGAACCATAAAGCTCCGTCTTTGGTGTAGCTTAAATTTTTATCTTTGATAATTTTAAGAACTTCATCGAGATTACCGTTCTTGTACAACTCGCTCTCGTTATACCAACTATCAAAATTAATCCCTACAGCTTCGAGGTCTTTTCTAATATAATTATCTAAAATTTCATCAACTAATGATTTCCTTATATGTAAGTAATCATCACGTTCTTTTAAATACTGTATAAGTGAGTCAATAGGTTCATTCAAGAATGATATTACTAATTCTCTATTAATCTCTTTTAGTACACCGTTGAGAGATAAAGCAACACTATCCACGTAACTTCCTTTGTATGTGAGCATGTGACCATCTTTGTTTTCTTTTTCGTCTACAAAAACATGCATACTTTTACCAATATGACTTAGCACTACGCTCACTAATAAAAGATCAATTTGCCTCCCGGCATCATTTACATAATATTCCCTTTTTATTTGATGACCTTGATATGCTAGAAACTTGGCAGTCATTTCACCAAGTATCATTCCTCTGCCATGGCCAATATGCAGAGGTCCTGTGGGGTTGGCTGATACATACTCCACATGAATATTTTTCTTGGCTTTTCCATTTTCTACAAACTCATTGCTATAATCTAATATTTTTTTTATCTGATCATACTTATTTTTTGTTGAGATGAAGAAATTAATATAACCTGGTGCCACTGCCTCAATCTTAATAATGTTATCATCTAGTGTGATACGAGCTTTAATGTTCTCTGCAATTTCAACCGGATTTTTTTTTACTATTTTTGCAAGTTTCATTGCAACATTTGTGTATAAATCTCCATGCACTTTGTCTGAAGTTCTGTTGATTTCTATATCAATACTCAGTATTTCATCTTTTTCCTTGTATAGACTCTTAAGTGCTATAGCAATTTTTTTTCTGATTTCTGCGTTCATAATTCTAGAGGATCAATATCAATGTGCCATTTGATCTTTTTATTTAGACTAGCTAAGTATATCTTAATTTTTGATATATGTTCTGATAAAAGTTTTGAACTATTAGATCCAATCAGTACTTGATAACTATATCTATTATTTCTTTTTGGTATTTTCGATTGTGATGGACCATATATAAAAATAGATTTGTTTCTTTTCATTTCTTTTATCTTATTCAGTATTGACTTAGTAAAGTTTTGGTTACTAGAGTTTAGTGTCACTAATCCTATATTGCTGTATGGTGGCAAATTAACATTTTGCCTTTGTTCAAGACCAATTTTGCTAAATCTTTCATAACCATCTTTTAAGATTAACTTGAGAATATTATGAGAAGGATTATGAGTTTGAATTAGAACATTGCCCTGTTCACTTTGTCTGCCCGTTCTACCAGATACTTGTGTAATTAGTTGCGCTGTTTTTTCTAATCCTCTGAAATCAGTACTGTATAGTCCTCCATCAATATTTATTATCCCTACAAGAGAAATATCCTGAAAATCATGTCCTTTAACGATCATTTGCGTTCCGATGAAAATATCAATCTGGTTATTATTTGCTTTGTAAACAAAATCATCTAGATCTTTTTTTGATGTAATGTTATCACTATCAACACGCAAAACGTTTTTGTTTGGAAAAAGTTTTTTTACTTTATTTTCAACTCTTTGAGTTCCTATTCCTAGTGGTGATAATATGGGATTGTCACAGCATTTTTTTGTTTGTCCAAAATCTTTTTTAAAATCACATTTATGACAAATTAATTTTTCAACATCTTTGTGGTAAGTAAGGTAGGTATCACATTTTGGACATCTCACAATTTTTTTGCAGTTACTACATATAACCGTATTACTGAATCCTCTTCGACCTAAAAACAATATTACTTTTCTGTTTCTATCTAATTCTATTTTCATTGAATTCTTAAGCGCGTTAGATATACCTTCATCAGGACGATCAATCGATGAGTCAATAACTGTAATTAACGGTAATTTAGCTTTGTGATACCTCTTTTCTAATCTATATTCCTTGTATTTATTGACATTTATATTGTGTATTGTTTCAAATGATGGTGTTGCGCTTCCAAGAATAACCTGACACTTAAAGTTACGTCCTCGCAATATTCCTATATCTCGAGCATTATATTTAAACATCTCAGTTTGTTTATATGAACTATCATGTTCTTCATCTATCACTATTAGACTCAATTTTTTAAAAGGTAAAAAAACAGAAGATCGTGTTCCAATCACGATGATTCTTCTCTCTCTTGAGCAAGCTTCCCAAACTTTATACTTTTGTGTTGCCGTTAAGTTAGAATGATATTGTAACGGCTCAATATCCAGGTACCGACGAAACCTCTCAATTGTTTGAGGTATTAAGTTAATTTCAGGAACCATAACAAGTATCTGAGCATTATCTTTTAGACTATTTTGAGCCAATTTAGCATAAAGCTCCGTCTTACCTGAGCCAGTTACACCTCTTATTACGTTTATTCTGAAAACTTCTTTATATTTAATAAGGTCAGTGTAAATTTTTTTCTGTTCACTATTTAATTTAAGATCTTTCTCTAGACTTTTGTATACAATTTCTAATATTTTCTTCGGGACTTTTTTATCTTTTCTGTGAAGAGGGCTAAGGGCTGAAAAAACTACTTGTCCAATTGGATGGTGGTAGTATGATGCTGCCCATTTACATGTTTTTAGTATTTCTTTTGACAGAATCGGGGCTTCATCAATCAACTGGTTAATTTTTTTTAATTTGTATGTTTTTGGACCATCATCAAAGTCCTTAATGTCAATAATTACACCTAGTCTTAAGGATCTTCCAAATGACACTGACACTCTCGATCCTATCTTGGCATTTATTTCGTCGCAGGTATAATCAAAAGGTTCGTAAATGGGTATATCCAATACAACTTTGACTAATTTAAGCATGGATATATTATAAACTGCTTTCAATATATGTTTTTGCCTATAAGGCGATATGTTTTTCCACAGAATCTGTGGATAAATCTGTTAATAATTATAAAATAAAATGATTATCATTATGTTTTGTAATGTGTCTGTCATATTGTTCAATTTATAATCAAATATAAAAATATATACAAATCAGTAATTTATACATGAAATACTGACATAAGATCATATATTGATACTTAAACATATGAAAAATTGATTGAAGATTTTATAATACCTACCTGTTGATAAATTCATCAAAATAGTGCATTGATGACATTTTCTTTACATAAAATTAAGATTCTTTAATATTTTTTCATGTAAAATATACAAGAAATATGGATATTACAAAGCAAATACTTAGGTTGAACTATGCAGGGTTGCCTATAGAATGGATAAACTACCAGACAGCGGTCCGATTATACTGTAATAACCAAGTGACATATGAGTGTGGCGATAGTTCACTGACAATTCGAGGAGGAGTTAGTAGAATTAATGGTTTACAAAGTAAAATTAAAATCAATTCAATTATTGCGACAAAAAACTACAGTAAAGTCTCTTATTTTAATTACACACCACCTTTGACGAACATTACTCTTTTCCAGAGAGATGCTAAAACGTGTATTTACTGCGGTGATACTTTCAACCTAAAGAATTTATCTAGAGATCACATTATTCCCCTATCTAAAGGAGGAGAGGATAAATGGATGAATTCTGTTACTGCCTGCAAAAGGTGTAATAATCTAAAGGGTGATAGGTCGCCTGAGCAAGCGAACATGCCGCTTTTAGCAGTTCCATTCATACCATCTAGAATTGAATACTTGATCTTGAGAGGACGGACAATTTTAGCTGACCAAATGGATTTTTTGTTATCACACGTCCCAAAATCTAGTCTTATCAGGAAAAGATATAAATAAGGTCATTGAATGTCAAAACTAACGATTTTAATCAATTTAGGTACCCCTGATCAGCCATTTGAGAAGGAAGTGAGGACATATTTGAAAGAATTTCTCTCAGATAAATACGTCATTAGATTGCCAAGACTTTTTTGGCTAACTTTGCTTAATCTTGTTATTTTGAGAACAAGGCCCAAAAAAAGTGCAGAGCTTTATAGGAAAGTTTGGACTAAGTGGGGCTCGCCACTATTATTTCATACTTATGCTCAAACTGGCCATCTCAGGAACCTAGCAAACTCTATCAAAGAGGAAACGCATTTTGATACCGCAATGAGGTATGGTAATCCGTCAATAAAAAAAATACTCTACAAGTCAATAAATGATGGATATAAAGAAATTACAATACTACCAATGTTTCCTCAGTATTCTACTACTACGACACTTTCTATATTCGAATTAATCCGATCAATCATCAAAAAAGATAAGAGTTTTTTTAAAAATATTACCATAAAGGCTGTAAAGGACTTTCATGATAACAGTTTGTATATTAAATCCTGTGCATCCAAGATTAAAGAAGCTAGAGAGCGTCTTGGTAACCCAGACAAATTATTATTTTCTTTTCATGGAATACCTGAATCATATATATGTGATGATGAACCTTACCAAATGCAATGTCTATCTACCGCATCGCTTATTGCAAAAGAACTTAATCTTGACCATATGCAGTATGAGGTAGCATTTCAATCAAGATTTGGTAAGGCCGAGTGGATCAAACCATATTTATCATCTAGGCTTGAGGAGTTACCAAAAGAAGGTATTAAAAACATCCATGTTTTTTGCCCTGGCTTCTCATCTGATTGTCTGGAGACAATAGATGAGATCGGCAGAGAATCTAAAGAGGAATTTTTAGAAAATGGTGGCGAATCTTTCGAATTCATTCCTTGCTTGAACAGTGACGACAGTTTTATAAATGCACTTATGGATATCCAAAAACAAGCAGATATCAGAATTTTATAATTTAAATTTTTTAATTTTCTTCTTGATAGTCTTACATTGTAAATTGGCATACCTTGGTATGCCATTTATAAAAGATGGATAATCTTCTCCTTTAGAAAGTTCTGAAATATAGTTTAGACACGATTTAGAAATCTCATAGCCATTAGCTTTTATGAAGTTTTTTGGTAGCATCTTTTCAATATTTGCAACCTTACCTAAAGAAGTATGACTTACTTTCCATTGAAGTTGTTTACTATTATTTTTTTTCTTTATAGTTAACATTACATCACTTATACCTTTTTTGGCGTATTCTATTCCAGTTTTACCCAGCATGTATGCTTGCTCAATATCAACTTTTGATCCGATATGTCTGGCAGATCTTTGTAGATAATCTGAAACTGCCCAATGAACTTTGATATTAAGTTTCGCTGTGATCATATTTGATAAGACAGGAGCAACACCACCAAGCTGTGCATGACCAAAACTATCTCGCAGGCCGCTATCGCTAATAAACTTATTTTTACTTTTTATTCCCTCCGATGCAACGATTACACAATATCCATAATTCTTGATTACATCTTTTACTTTTTTTAAAAATTTACCTTGGTTAAACTCTATTTCAGGGAAAAGAATTAGGTGAGGTGGATCACCCGGCTTTTCTTTTATGATGCCTGCAGAAGCAGCTAACCAACCTGCATGCCGCCCCATAACTTCTAAAATGAATACTTTGGTCGATGTTTGTGACATTGATTTTACATCGAGAGATGCTTCCAATGTTGACGTTGCTATATATTTTGCAACTGAGCCAAATCCTGGACAACAGTGTGTTATTGGTAAGTCATTGTCTATTGTTTTGGGCAGACCTATACATACAATCGGATATCTTCTTGATTGAAAAAATTTACTAATCTTATTGGTAGTATCCTGTGAATCACCCCCACCATTATAAAAAAAGTATTTGATATTATGTGCTTTGAAAACATCATATATTCGCTCAAATTCTTTTTTTGAACTAGTATAGCTCTTAAGCTTCAATCTGCATGATCCAAATGCGCCCCCAGGTGTTTGTTTTAATAATTTTAGTTCTGATTTTTTCTCAGATGAAATATCTATAAGCTCCTCATTAAGTGCACCTAATATTCCATTCTTACCAGCATAAAATGCCCCAAAAAATTTTTTGTTTTTAAAATATTCTTCTATAAGACCATATGCCGTTGCATTAATTACTGGTGTTACACCTCCAGATTGAGCGTAAAAAATATTACCTTTCATTATTACTCCACAATTTTAATTAGATCACCAACATTTGGCTCACCCTTTGGGTAGTGACCATTTAATAACCTTAGTTTACCCTCAGCATATCTTCCGAGTGGACTATTATCAGCTAACTCATCGTAAGTCATTCCTTTCTTAAACCTTATTACTTTTATTCTTAAACCTTTTGCTTTTTCTATTTCATCTTTTGTCATTTTTGCAAATGACTCGTCAATAAGTATAGACTGCTTATCATCATTTATATCTACAAACTTTTTAACGAAAATCCAGGCTTTAGGTCTTTTATCTTTATCATCTAAATCAAAAAAAACAGTATATCTTGTAAATATATTCTCTGCTAAAGATTTAGTTTCATATAAATAGGTATAGCCTGGCAGGGTATTATTTAAAATATTCTGTTCTAGGAGTGTATTTTTTGACAAAAATGATGTTTTATCTATATTCTGATCAAGGTAATCTTTTGGCGTAAGTCCGTTTTCAACATCATCCCTTAAGAGATTATCAGAGATCATGGTCACTACCGAATTATTTTTTCTTATTATTAACTTATCCGGTAAGTTATCAAGATCCCAACCTTTAGGAAATGTAAACTTGATAGCATAAAAAGGATGATAAAAAGTATTATACCTAACATAGCCTTCATCATCACTTGTCCCATATGGAAGGCCATCAATCATTTTTAAAAATTCGTCTCTATTTCTCTCACCAGTAGCGCTCTCGGTAGCGTTCATTGCCTCAATTCTATTCTCTGTAGATGGATGTGTTGAAAAAATCCCATGATAACCACCGCTCGCCGGTCTCCCCTCTTTTTCTGCAATCTTATTCTCAAGGTCGTCAGCACTTTTCATTGTCTCTAAGAAATCTGCCATAGCATCTTGATTGTATCCATTCCTTCCTAGATAATCTTTTGCTATATCATCAGCTTCAGATTCATATTTCCTACTATATCCTTTATTGACAATTACATTTAGCAAGTTGAATCCACTATTTGAAATTGATCCACCCGGAACTTTTGATGCTGCTAGTCCAATCAGAAGGTTGGTAACTTGTGCTGTGCTCATCCCTCTTACAGCATGTCTTGCTGTGATATGTGCGATTTCATGACTTAGTACGCCTGCAAATTCAGCTTCTGAATTGAAATGAGCTAATAAGCCTCTATAAAAATATACATATCCTCCTGGTGTAGCAAATGCATTCATTGTTGGGTCATCAATAATTGTAAATTTCCAATCTAAATCGGGTCGATGACTTGATTTTGCTATTTTTTCACCCAGTTCGACATAGTATTTATTTAATTCTTCATTTTTTAAAACTTTAGAGTTTTTCAATATCTCTTTATGATATGCCCTACCCATCTCGATCTCTTGTTGTTCTGTTATTGTGACGAAATCTGGCATTCCAGAAACAGGGTTTTTAGCACAAGATGCTAACATTATTGTTGTAAAGAGTAGAGCTAATCTCATGTTAATTACTCTGTACATAATTTTGTAAGAAATCATTAAATTTTTTTAAAGCTTTACCACGATGACTTATTTTATGTTTATCATTTGAGCATAATTCTGCTGATGTTTTTTTTAGGTCAGGAAGATAAAAAATTGGATCATATCCAAATCCATTAGAACCCCTCTCATGTGTATTGATTACTCCCCTCCATGAATCCTGTGCGATAAAAGGGAAAGGGTCATTACAAAATCTCATGAAAACAATTACACATCTGTAACACGCACCTCTTTCGTTATCAGGAACACCCTCCAGTTCGCTCAGCAATTTTGAGTTGTTCTCTTCGTTAGTAGCATCATTTCCAGCATATCTGGCGGACCACACACCTGGGCGCCCTCTGAGATAGTCGACTTCTATTCCTGAGTCATCAGCTATAGAGGGCAATCTAGTAGTTTCAGCAGCACTTCTAGCTTTAAGTATAGCATTTTCAACAAATGTAGAGCCGGTTTCTTCTACATCCGGAATATCCATGTCATTACAAGTTACAAGGTCAACATTTAATCCAGAGAGAATTTGTTCAAATTCTGATATTTTTCCAGGATTTTTCGTAGCTAAAAATATTTTCATAAAACTATATAGAGATATATTTGTTA
>CAJWPJ010000015.1 GCA_913045115.1 uncultured Gammaproteobacteria bacterium
AGAAATATTTTTTAATTTAGCGTCATTCAAATTTCCTGCATCTACAGTAATCAATAGATCAGCTGGGCTATTTTCTCCCTCGTCCAATATTTTTTTTATCAATACTTTAGTTTTAGCTGTTAAGATATTGACTTTTATTCCCGTTTCATTTTGAAAAATATCAATCAGAGGTCTCATTAGGTGCTCTTTTCTAGCAGTGTATAAATTAACTTCTTCTGCTACAGCACTACTCATGCAGCCAGTGATCAAAACTGCAGGCAAAACGATATATGAATATATATATTTCTTAAACATTGTAAACAAGAATGATAATCATTATTATCGAGTTACGTTATAATTTCAAGGAAAATTAAGTTAGCTTTTAAGAAATTTATGATAATCGCCTAATTTCCCAAGAGCTGAATACATGCTATAGTTTCCTTTAAATTCTATAAGAGTAATAAAATGATAATGTCAGACCTAAAAGGTAAAATATGGATGAATGGAGATTTACTTGAGTGGTCAGATGCTAAAATTCATGTTTTAACACACACTCTTCATTACGGTACCGGAGTGTTCGAAGGTGTTCGCGCATACGAAACATCTTCAGGTCCAGCTATTTTTAGATTAGATGATCATACAAAAAGATTATTCAATTCAGCACAGCTGATTGGAATGTCTATTCCTTTTAGTTCCCAAGAATTAAACGAGGCTCAAGTCGAGATTGTTAAAAAAAATAATTTAAACAATGCGTACATAAGGCCAATGTGTTTTTATGGCTCAGAGGGCATGGGATTAAGAGCTGATAATCTGAAAGTACATGTCTGTATAGCGGCATGGGACTGGGGTTCATACCTTGGAGATGATAAAATTACTAATGGTATAAAAGTCAAAGTTACAGACTTTCCAAAAAGATGCGAGAAAAGTATGTTACACAAGGCAAAAGCTTCAGGTAACTATTTATACTCTATGTTAGCCCTTAAAGATGCTTTGAATTCTGGTTTTGATGAGGCATTAATTCTGGATATAAATAACAATGTTAACGAGGGCTCCGGAGAGAATTTCTTCATGGTTGATAAAACAACATTATATACACCTAAAGATCACACGGTTCTAAACGGTATAACCAGACAAACGATCATAGATATAGCAGATGATTTGGGTCTCAATGTTCATGAGAGAGACATTTCTGTTGATGATGTTAAGAGTGCCGATGAGGCATTTTTTACTGGAACTGCAGCTGAAGTAACACCGATAGTTCAAATTGACGAATCGAAAATAAACAATGGAATACCAGGAAAAATAACAAAAAAAATTCAGGATGTATATTTTGACTTGATTAGAGGCAAAAATATGAAATATGATCATTGGTTAACGCGAGTCCAGGATGTTTAAGAAAAAAAATGTTCTTGTAATTGGTGATATCATGCTTGATAAATATAGCCATGGTGTTGTCAATAGAATATCCCCCGAGGCACCTGTGCCAATAGTAGACATAAAGAAAACTGTCTTCAAACCTGGTGGCGCATCAAATGTTGCACAGAACTTATCAGCTCTTGGAATGAATGTATCCTTACTTGGTATCACAGGAGATGATCCTGAACTCAAAGAACTAATAAAAGTCATGAGACATACCAACATTAAGTTTGATCCTGTAAAAGACTTGTCCATAAGGACTACACTTAAATCAAGGATAATTGGCAATGATCAACATTTAATGAGACTTGATCACGAGGACAAAAACAAATCAAACATGCATGATTCTTTATTTAAGAAGATCAATAAATATGTTAAATCTTCTGACTTGATTGTGATATCAGATTACGACAAAGGAGTAATAAAACCACTTGCAAATAGAATAATAAACCTTGCTAATGAGTATAATATAAAAGTTATAATTGATCCTAAAGGTACAGACTATAGTATATATAAAGGCGCTTATTTGGTTAAACCAAACGAACTAGAATTTGAGACAATAGTTGGCAAACCAAAAAATAAGAATGATATGATAAAAAAAGGCAAAGAGTTAAAGGACTCCCTCAACTTAGATGCCTTATTATTGACGCTTGGGAAAAATGGTATGGTGCTATTTGGTAAAAAGTCTGTAATTAGTTTTGCGACCTCCCAGAAAGAGGTATACGATGTGACTGGCGCGGGTGATACTGTAATATCAGTCTTGGCTGCCTCTTTATCATCTAATAAAACTCTCAAAAAATCATGTGAGTTAGCAAATATTGCTGCAGGATTATCAATACAGCATTTAGGAACTGTAAGTGTTAGTAAATCTGATTTAAATAATGCAATTAGAAAACTCTAAAATAATCTCAGACATTGATAGTTTAAAATCTATTGTCGAAAAAAAGCAAAAAGAAGGGAAATGTATCGTTTTTACGAATGGTTGCTTTGATATATTACACCCTGGCCATATTTATATTCTAGAGCAAGCTAAGTCTAAGGGAGATTTTCTTGTCGTTGGACTTAATTCTGATAAATCAGTTAAAAGCTTTAAGTCAAATTCTAGACCGATTTGCAGTCATCATGACCGCGCGTATGTATTAGCAGGTTTAAAGTCAGTTGATTATATCTTCATTTTTGATGAAAGCACCCCAGAGCAGATAATTATGAAACTAACACCCGATATATTGGTCAAAGGTAAAGATTATAATGTCGATGATATAGCTGGTGCAGACTATATGATTAAAAAAAATAAAAAAATTGAATTAGTTGATATAATCGAACAAAAATCTACAACAAGTATCATTGAACGTATTAAAAAAATTACTCCTTAACTATTTTTTTAATTTTATCTTTAACATCATTTATTGTTATTAAATTCATTGCATCAGCATTTCGGACCCTTTCACCCCACTTAATGCTTTTGTCTCTAATATCCAAATATTTTTCTACAGCTTCTTCGTATTTATTAATTACATATTCCATCTTTTGATACGGACCAGTTCTTAGAGGGTTAGATGTTGCATAAAGACCAATTATCGGTATATCAACCATTCTCGCCATATGAAGCGTTCCAGAATCTGGGCCAATATATAATTTGCCTAAACTTAATACTGTAAGCATTTCGCTCAGACTCGTTTTATTAATTAGATCAACAGTGCCACTATTCGGTGTAAAACAAGCACGAAGTTTCTCAGCCCTATCATGATTAGTTTTTCCCAAGATTATAGTGTTTATAGAGAATTGATTTTTACAATATTCTGATATAGTGGCAAAGTTATCATAATTCCACTCTCGGAAATTATTTGATCGAATACTCGTAAACGGATTAATAGCAATGAAAGGTTGTAATTGCATAAGCTTATTCTTTTTTATAAACACTTCATTATCACTGAGAATACTCTTACACTGCCAATCAAGTATTTTTTTTTCTATATTTATTTTCTCTAGAAACCCAAAAAAATGATCTATTACATGAGATTGTGAAGTATCAATATCATTAAATGTAACATTTACCCTTCCACTAATTACTTTTGAAATTAATTTAGATCTTAGTGATTTTTGCATATGAAGGACCACATCAAATTTATTAGTTTTAAATAAACTTCGCAATTCTACAATAGAGTCAAAAGTCTTGCTTTTATCTACTACGACAAATTCAATATCTTTGATTTTTTTAACTAATTGATACTCAGTTTTACCAATCACCCAACTTATTTTTGATTGAGGGTATACGTTTCTTATAGTTGATATTATTGGTATAATATGGGTTATATCTCCAATTGAAGATAATCTTAGAATACATATTGATATTGATGTATTATTTTCTTTGATCATATGATAAAAACGAAATTCGGTTCAATCGTTACTCACAAGTTTAATAATCAGTATATCTGTTACGATTCATCTATCCAACCAATACTTAAAAATAGAATACTTGCATCACTAGATTCTGACGAATTTAGACTTTCAAATTCATCAAACTTCCTAGATCTAAATAATGGGTTGATAAAAAAACATTTTTTTAGAAAAGGAGCGATGTTTTTTCTTGATGATAAATATTTATACTACGGTTTAAAATATACGAGGCCTATGAGGGAATATATAAATCATATGGATTTCATTAAAATTGTTCAAAGCTCTAAAAATGAATGGATAATAAATAAACTAGAGTTATGCACCCCTATATTTTCTTATGTAGTAAAAAATACATTTTTTTACAGGGGAGACATCATACTTTCAAAAATTAATGGAGAAACACTTGATTTAATCTTAAAGAAAAAAGAAAGATTTTATTTAGAGCAACAACTTGGACTCTGTTTTAAATTTCTATTCAATAATGGGTTCTACAACTTTGATATGAACGTCAAGAATATAATTTTTAATTATGAGTCGAACAAGATCTCGTTTATAGATTTTGATAAAGTCATGATAAATACAGCAAAAAGGAACTTAAAACTGTACTCGTCACGGGTGATTTCAAAATTTAGAGACTCTCTCATAAAACATGATTTACTTGAGAGTTTTGACTGGAAAAAGTTTCTTGCTTCTATTGAGGATTGAGATGTTTCTCTATAGCTGCAATATAGTCATCTAGAATCGACTTTTTTGCTTCTACTAATGTTTTCGCATTCTTTTCAAATATTTCCCTCTTAGACTTTGATCTGAAGAGCTTCTCGAAAATATTCTTTAGCATTTCTGGTTTTTGACACATGATAAGTGCATTTTTTTTCAAGAACTCTTCGGTTTCCTCGATGAAATTATACATATAAGGACCAACTATTATTGCTTTTGAATGTGCAGCAGCTTCCATAAATGAATGTCCTCCAACATCAACAAATGATCCACCGAATATAGTAAATTCAGAATATTTGATTAAATTATCCATCTCCCCTAACGTGTCAGCTATATATATTTGGGTGGAATTTCTTATTTTTTCACCTTTAGTCCTGATAGCTATATTTACACCCGACAAAGGTATGTCTGATAATATATCTCCAAGTCTTTCAGGATGTCTGGGAGCTATGACAAGAAGATATTTGTTTGATTTAAGTTTCAACCATTCTTTTATTATTAGTATTTCTTCTCTATGGTGAGAGGATGCAAGAAGAACATACTTTTTATCAATTATCTTTTCAGATGATACAATATCAGTTACTAAAGCATGTTTAATATTTCCTACATAACTTATTTTTCTCTCATCTGTGTAATCTTTGAATGCTTCTACATCATTTTTTGATTTACAGTAAATATGATCAATCTTATCAAGTGTGATTTTATATAATTCTTTAGACATTACTCCTAGAACACCTTTAGGGGGATTAAATCTTGCGTTTATAGTAATTATTGCAGTTCTGTTCATTTGGCAATGATGGTAAAGATTTGGCCAAATTTCTGTTTCTATGATAATTAATAACTCTGCAGATGTAGACTTCACAAATTTTTTTGTCGCGAAAAAGAAGTCAAAAGGAAGATAATAATGATCTACGTTATCAAGTTTAGCTTCATCAAAAATAAGCTTAGAGGAGGGTGTATTTGATGTTATGAGTATACCCTTAAAACCTCTGTCAATCAGGCTTTTTGTTACTCGTAAGGCTATTTTCATCTCACCGACTGAAGCCGCATGCAACCATACCGAGTACGACGAAGAAAGTTTTTGTCCAAATAACTTATATTTCAAATTAGAAAATTTTACTGAATTTCTGATGCTATAAAAGATAAGTTTTAATAATATGAAGGGCGATACTAAATATAATATAAAATTATATTTAAGCATTACCACACAAGATAAGAATTAATTCTTCTCAAGGAAGAAGTATCCAGATTATTTTGCAAATACTCAAGAGTTAATTCACTATACAGGTAGTCCATCATAATATTCTTTGTATCAAACAGGCTGCTGAGATAGTCCACTTTTGCGCCAAGCATTTGACTGTTAGAATAAATCCCTTTTTCATACCCTATTTGGGAATTCTTATATTTCTTTTTACTCGTCTCTAACTTCATCAAAGATGTCTCATACAACTGAATATTCGCATTGTAGTTATTAAAACTATTGGTTATGTCTTTTTTTAATATTCTTCTTGAATTTTTGTGATCGAGTCTAGCTTTTTGATATTTCAGTCTTGCTTCTTTAATTTTTGAAGATTGATATCCACCGTTGAATATAGGGAGATTGAGAACTAGAGATATACTTGAATCTTCTCTTGTAGTAGCGCCAAATTGCGACCCCCCTTGTGTGATATCAAGATAATTATACTCAGCAACCAGATCTACTGTTGGATAATGTCTTGATTTTTGAGCTGCTATTTCATTTCTATTAATAGTCATGCTGTTCTTTGACATGCGAACAGTATTATTACTTAGATAAGCAGAATTAATAAGACTATCTAAATCAAATGCTTTATGATCAAGCTCTGCTAGTTCAATATCATTGATATCATGAAGCTCTTTTCCTGAGAAAATATAAACATCATTTTTTATTTTTGTTAAATCATTTTCACTAAGAATTAATTGATTTTTAGAAGATTCAAAATCATTCATAAAGGTCTCATATTCTTCTTGCGATATACTTCCTCTTTCATATAGCTTTATTGCCGCTAAATATTTTGATTTTCTATAATCACTTTCAGCTCTGCTGAGATCAAGTTTGTTGTTATATTTTATTAGATTAAAATAGTTCCTTACAGATTCAAGTATTAGTAAAGAGTCTGAATTACTTTTTGTAATTTCATTTTGCTCTAAGGTACTTTTTGCTTTTTTAATTTCATCAAATACATACAGATGAAGCAAAGGCTGTCTGATTGATAGGTTGTAAGTATCTCTGTCATAGTTTGCTGGGCTATATGTGCCGGATGATTTATACCTCTCTATGGTGGTCTCACTTGCACGAGCGTTAAAATTAATTTCCGGGAATACAGTAGATTTAGTTTGTTTCAAAGATTCGTTAGCAATATCTACATTAATTTGATTGTTGAGAATATCTATATTATGTTGTTTTGCTCTATCATAAAGACTTATCAAGTCCGTTGCATAACCATTAATTGAAAAGAGCAGTAGTGACAGTAAGATATTTCTCATTTATATTTCACTAGATCGGGGTCTACATCATCCGACCACTTATCTAGCCCGCCCGTAAGATTATACAAGTTATCGATACCATTTTTCTCTAAATATAATGCAACAGTTCTACTTCTGATACCATGATGACATACTATTACGTATTCACACGAATCTTCAAAATGATTTATAGAATCAGGTATTTTGCCCATGGGGATGTGTGTACTGTTTTCTATGTGGCATTTATCAAACTCCCACTGTTCACGAACATCAATAATCTTAACTGTAGGGTCAGAATCTATCATTTCTTTTACTTCTAAAGGTGTTTTTTCTTGCATTATATCTCAACAATTAAATCAGTCTGTGATGTTACTATATTTTTGTTGACTGTGTAACCATTTCTTGTCTTATCAATAACTATACCGGTACTATAAGGAGACCTATCATGCCACAAAAATATGAAAGTTTTCGAATTTTCCCCCAAATAATCAATAATTGAGTCATAAGATTTAATAGAGCATGTAAAAACAATCTTTGTATACTTGGAAATCTTCTCAAGTGAATTAAAAATATTTTCATTATAAAGGTATATTTTATGTCTATTTTTGCTATGAGTATCTAAATTTTTTTTACCAAATTGATACATTGAATCCTGGCACTCATATGCACTTACTGAATTAGTTAAGCAAGATAAGCATTCAGTCAAATGACCGCTACCATTTCCAACAACTAAAACATTATCATTTTTGTGAAATTCCATTTCTTGAAGAATCCTCGCTTCACATGATGGAGTGAGCATATGGACTCTCGATTCAAGTGGTATTGATATATCTGAATAAGAAAAACTTTTGTATGATTCTGGAACGAAGTTATCCCTTTTTATCTTTCTGATGACACGTAGTATCTTTTCATCTAGAATATTATTGCTTCTATAGATTTGATTAAGATGATCGTTGTTATTCATCAACCAATTATATCTATCTTTATGCTACTATTGAACTAAAGAAAGAGAATCATATGAAAGATAATAAAATTGATCTTAATGAATATAAGGTAAATTATCCGAATTCAGAGAAAGTTTATAAAAATGTCGACAATTTAGCTATTCCTTATCGCGCAATTACTATATCAGATAGTTCTGGAGCTGATAAACAATTCCATGTTTATGACACCACTGGGCCATACACCGATCCTGAATATGACATAAATTTAGACTCAGGTTTACCAAAAAGAAGAAATGATTGGCTTGAGGAACGAAATATCAAATTTAAATCTGACTCCAGGTTTGACGACAATATCACACAACTTACATATGCCAAAAACGGAATTATCACAAAAGAGATGGAATATGTAGCAGCTAGAGAGAATAGTTTTCATCCAAATAAAAAAACATTAATTACTCCAGAATTTGTGAGGAGTGAAATCGAATCTGGCAGAGCAATTATTCCTTCTAATGTAAAACACCCAGAGCTTGAGCCTATGATAGTTGGTAAAAAATTTCTTACTAAGGTGAATGCGAACATTGGTAATTCACCTGTTAAATCAAACATTGAAGAGGAATTGGATAAATTACTGTGGGCGGTGAGATGGGGCGCAGATACTGTTATGGACCTATCTACAGGTAAAAATATATATCAAACTAGAGAGGCTATTATTAGAAATTCTCCTGTTCCAATTGGAACTGTACCCATATATGAAGCTCTTGAAAAAGTAAATGGCAAAGCAGAGGATTTAAGTTATGAAATTTTTCGAGATGTGATTATATCCCAAGCTGAACAGGGTGTAGATTACTTTACAATTCACGCTGGATTGAAATTAAGTTTTATTCCGACGACAACAAATAGGTTGACAGGGATAGTTTCAAGAGGCGGCTCTATAATTGCTAAGTGGTGTCTAGCTCACCATAGAGAGAATTTCTTATACGATAATTTTGATGACTTGTGTGACATAATGAAAAAGTATGATGTTTCCTTTTCGCTTGGAGATGGGCTACGACCAGGATCAATAGCAGATGCAAACGACGAAGCACAATTTTTAGAATTGAAAACACTTGGGGAGTTAACTCTTAAGGCTAGATCAAAAGGTGTTCAAGTTATGATCGAAGGACCAGGGCATGTTCCTCTCAATAAAATCCGTGAAAATGTAACTCTAGAAGAAGAGTACTGCAATGAAGCACCGTTTTATACTTTAGGGCCGCTAGTTACTGACATTGCTCCAGGTTATGATCATATAACTTCTGCGATTGGTGCGGCAAACATTGGCTCTTATGGCACCTCCTTATTATGTTATGTTACCCCAAAAGAGCACCTGGGCTTACCTAACAAAGAGGATGTAAAAGATGGTCTAGTAGCATACAAAATAGCTGCACATGCATCAGATATCTCCAAAGGACATAATTTTGCTGTGGAAAGAGACAATGAGCTTTCAAAAGCAAGATTTGAGTTTAGGTGGTTGGATCAGTTTAACCTATCATTGGATCCATACAAATCCAAAGAATTTCATGATGAGACACTCCCTCAAGAAAGTGCTAAATCAGCACATTTCTGTTCAATGTGCGGTCCTAACTTTTGCTCTATGAAAATCACGCAAGATATACGTGATTATGCGTCTAAGTATAATATTAGTGATATCAAAGTTGCTGTAGAGAAGGGCATGAAAGAAAAATCCGAAGAGTTTGCAGCATCCGGTAATAAAATTTATATAAAAAAATAATTACTTTTGAGATGCCTTCAGCGCTTGATCTAAATCTTCAAGTATATCGTCAATATTCTCAAGACCAATTGACAATCTCACTAAGTCCTCTGGCACTCCGGCTGCTTCAAGCTCTTTTTTAGATAGTTGCCTGTGAGTAGTACTAGCTGGATGACAAGCCAAAGATTTTGCATCACCAATGTTTACAAGTCTCGTAATAAGGTTAAGATTATCTATAAAGATCCCACCTTTTTTTATACCCCCTTTAATGCCAAAACTAAGAACACTTGACGCTTTTCCATTCATCAATTTTTTTGTCAAATTATATTCTTTGTGAGACTCTAGTCCAGGATAGTTTACCCAAGTTACACATTTATGATCCTCTAAAAACTTTGCCACTTTAGTCGCATTTTCACAGTGTCTATCCATTCTAACAGGGAGTGATTCAATGCCTTGTAGTATCATGAAACTATTAAATGGCGATATCGCTGCTCCCATATTTCGGAGGGGTACCACTCTTGCTGCACCGATAAATGCAGCTTCGCCCATAGCCTCTGTGAATACTACACCGTGATATGACATATCAGGTGTATTCAGACGTTTAAATTTAGTTTTGTGTTTTGCCCATGGAAATTTTCCAGAGTCTACTATAACTCCTCCTATTGTAGTACCGTGCCCTCCCATATATTTTGTTAGAGAATGGACTACGATGTCCGCACCATGTTCAATAGGTCTGAACAAGTACGGCGAAGGAACTGTATTATCTACAATCAGAGGTATGTTGTGTTTATGAGCAATTTTAGCTATCTCCGGAACGTCTACGACATTTGCAGCAGGATTACCTATAGATTCACAAAAAATTGCCTTGGTTCTCTTATCAATAAGTTTTTCAAGACTCGGAATATCATCATGAGCGCCAAATTTAACATCAACACCAAATCGTGGCAGCTGATGGGCGAAGAGTGTGTAGGTCCCACCATACAATGTACTTGTACTGACAATATTATCTCCTGCTTCACATATTGTCATAATTGCATAAGTCGTTGCTGCTGAGCCAGAGGCAAGCGCAAGTGCACCAATCCCGCCTTCCATTGCTGCAACTCTTTTTTCTAGAACATCTGAGGTCGGGTTCATTATTCTAGTGTAGATATTGCCTGCTACTTTCAGGTCAAATAAATCTGCGCCATGCTGTGTATCATCAAAAGAATACGATGTAGTTTGGTAGATTGGCACTGCTACTGATTTTGTAGTTGGTTCTGGTGAATATCCACCATGTATTGCTATTGTCTCAAATTTCATTATTTCTACCCCTTTGACTTACTCACAAAGTACAGTTTATAAGATATAGCTAAAATTATCTATTGAAAATATCAATCTGCGACATTTCTTCGTCTTGACAGATCTTAAACCCCAGTCCAAGAAGCCTTATAGGTTTGGTGATTGTCATCACATTCATATTAAATAAGTTTTCAAATTCTCTAATATGTAGACATTTAGATTTTTTTTGTCTCGAGATAACCTCAAAGTCATTGAATTTAATTTTGATGAATATTTCTTTTATATTACCAGTATTTATATTTGAGGATTCACATCTATTGATCAATTTAGTATATAACAAGGAAATTTTTTCCAAACACGAATTAATATCTTTTAGATCTTTGAGAAATGTATCTTCAACACTTACACTTTTTCGCACTCTATCTGTCTTAACCTCCCTGTTATCAACCCCTCTTATGAGATCAAATAATATATTGCCATATGATCCAAATAAATTTACAAGGTCACTTCTAGATTGTTCATACATATTTTTGCACGTCAGCATATTTAAGTTTTTACATTTTTCGAAGTTAACCCTACCTATTCCTGGTATAGATTTAAGACTGACGTCTCTAATGAAATTGGAAATATCGTAGTCATAAACACAAAATTGGTTATCAGGTTTTCTCCAATCAGAGCAGATCTTAGCTATTAATTTATTAGAAGAAATACCAGCAGAAGCCGTAAGGCCAAAATCTTTTTTTATACATAATCTTATTTGTCTTGCCATTTCTTCAGGGTCACAACCACAATATTTAGAATCAGAGACATCTATAAATGCCTCGTCTATTGAGACCGGTTCAATTTTTTTTGAATAGCATTTAAAAATTTTAAATATTTCCGCAGATACCCTTCTATATTTTGCTATATCGACTGGTAGTATTATTACATCTTTGCATAGTTGGGTTGCTTTTTTAGAGGACATTGCGGAGTGAAGACCATACTCACGCGCCAAGTAGTTGCATGTGGTCAAAACTCCTCGTTCTGTAGCTTTACCACCCACAGCAACTGGTTTATCTTTTAGTTTGGGGTTGTCTCTAATTTCTATCGAAGCAAAGAAACTATCCATATCAATATGGATTATCTTTCTATTTTTCCAATTCTTAGATTTTCGACTCATCGAGTGTCATCGCTTTAATTGTCAAAGCATGAATCTCGCCTGTTTTAATATATTGATCAAGTACAGCATATATCATCTTGTGCCGTTGAATGATCGTTTTGCCAATAAACTCATCACTTATTATATTGACAGTGTATTTTGACTCTGAACCCTCAACATCCAATTTGTCAAATTTTATTTCATTTGAGATTGCATTAGCAATAGTATCTTTCATTTTACTTCTCCCATAGCTCCGGATTTGCCCAGTTTTTGTTATTCAACCAATCGGGGTTGTCCTTATATTCAGAAATATCATAAATAAAAACTTGAGCTTCGTCGTTCTCAGATAATCCAAAGTATTTATACCCATAGCTAAAAAGTATATTTGTATATTTTGTCATATTCTTATTTAAGAGATCATCATTTGCGACAAGTAGCATTACATTCTGCAACCCGAAGTTATTTTTAAAAATCTCGTTTTTAGATATGAAGTTATGATCTATGATTATGACAACTAGCTCATTATCAGTGAACAAGTTTTTCTTGTAGTCATCAAGAGAGGGTATAATTGGATAAGAGTCTAAATCAAAACTATCTATAATATCTTTGTTATCTATCATAGATAGTATTCTTATACTCTGTTTATTACCAAGATATTTCTTAACGTCCATTTTTTCCTTTTAACAGGTGATATTTCACCGTCTTTCCCTTATATGTGTTTATGATATCAAAGTTTTTATAATCATTTGAGGAAATGTGCTCCTTAATGATTATTCTGCTTGATACCCTTTGAAGTGTTTCTCTCAGAATATCTAAATTTTTACTTATATCGTTTTTTACTATTTTTCTTAAAAACTGTTCCTTCTTCGATGGTAGTGAGGATTTGTTACTATTAAACATAAAATCAAAATATATGTAATCAAATTTTTTACTCGTTCTTCTTATGAAGTCAATACAGTTCCCAAGTTGAGTTGTTATTCTATTAAAGATAAGTTTTAGATTATTACTTTTAATATTTTTCTTTGCGTTTATGAGTAAAGCCATAACCAATGGATTCTGTTCGACGAGTGTAATATGGTTTCCTAAAGACGCTAGAATCGCTGCATCTCGTGCAAAGCCCCCCGTGCAGTCTAAGATTTGTAATCTATTAGATTTTAGTATTCTACTCAATTGATGTCTTTTATTCTCAGAAATTATCCTTTCATAATTATCAAGGGATAGTGTCATTTCCATATTATTTGAATCATCTCTTATTTTATATCCATTTGGTGTTTCAATTAATGAGATGCCAGGATAATCAGATAGAGCAGCTAAAATCATATTCTGACTTAGTTCATGCCGCCAATGTGAAACTTTCTTCTAACAAAACGCAAAGTATAATAAATTAATGGCCAGACAAATGCGCTGATTATCGATCCAATAAGCAATGCCTGGTATTCAATATTTCTATCTATTATGTAATATAACCAAACTAAAAGATGTTGCTTAATAAATATGAAGAAGAATAAGACCACTGCTTGCTGTGCAATAGTCATATATCTAAGAGAGTTATATAGTCTCAGGATGAAATAAATCAAAACTACATAAAATAGAGATGACACCCCTAGTGCTTGTCCGAATACTATGTCTAATATAATCCCACTCAAAAATGCCAAAATCATTTTATTGTTTGATGGCATGGCGATTGCCCAGTAAACTACAACTAGAAGCATCCACTCTGGAGCGTAATAACCAAGCGGCAAAGTAATAAGTGTCAAGAATAACCCAAAGATAATAGTAATCAAGATTATCAACATAAATTGCCTCTCATTCTTCTTCTGACGATAAAATTACTTCAGAAATATTATTTATATCCTCAAGTGGCTGAATTACTACCTCACTGAAACGCTCCCCTTCGTTTCTTATAACATCAACAACCCTTCCAATTTTTAATGATGGAATAAACCTCTTAGCTTGACCAGACGTCACCAATAGATCTCCTGATTCAATTTCGCTATCATTGGGCAAGAATGGAATTTCGAGCATATCATCTTGTGATCTACCCTTAATGATAACCTGTTGTCCTGTTCTAGCTATCTTTGCGGGAACATTACTATCCGTATCTGTGATGAGTAATACCTTACTTGTGTAAACATTTACTTCCACAACTTGACCCAGTAAACCCTTTACACCCATTACAGTTTGTCCAATCTGAGTGTTGTAGTCTGATCCAATATTAATTTGTACTGATTTTTTGTTTGGAATAACATCCATTTGTGTAATTTGCGCTATTTTAATATTTTTTAAACTAACATCTGCTTTCTTTTTTATTGATCTAAGTCTAGACACCTCATTTTCAAGAACATCAATTCTTTGGAGATTAATTTTCATTGCTGTATTCTGTTTCTGAAGATTTTCGATTTGAAGCTCAAGTTTTTCTATAGTTCTTTTCTCCTCAACAAATTTTGTAAAAAAAGTTGATGGAGTGCTAGCAAGATATTGAATAGGTGTAATCAAAAAATCATTTATTATTATTCTAACGTAATTTGAGTTTGAATATTTTAAATCGAGAACGATTGAACTAATAGAGAGACCCATTAAGAGCAATAAAAGATAAAAGTTGCTTACGCTTTTCTTGAAAATTGATGAAGACACAGTTTAGTCCATTGAGAGAAATTCTACTCCTTTCTCATCAATTATTTCTAGAACTTTTCCACCACCTCTTGCAACACAGCTAAGTGGATCCTCTGCAACAATAACATTCATCCCTGTCTCCTCTTTGATGAGCATATCAAGATCCTTCAAAAGAGCGCCACCCCCCGTAAGCACCATACCTCTCTCATGAATATCTGCTCCGAGTTCAGGAGGAGTGTTCTCAAGAGCTGTTTTTACAGCTGCGACTATACCTTGAAGAGCCTCTTGTAGAGCTTCCAGTGTCTCATTGCTATTTATCGTGAAGGATTGGGGCACACCAGCAGCTAAGTTAGTTCCTTTAACTTCAATCTCTAATAAGTCGCTACTTGGATACGCAGATCCAATTTCATGCTTTATCTTTTCTGCCGTTGGGTCTCCGATAACACAACCATAATTTCTTCGGACATAACTTATTAGGGATTCAGAGAATGTATCTCCGCCTATTCTGGTTGATGATGCATAAACAATACCATTTAGTGATATTGTGGCAACCTCAGAGGTACCTCCTCCTATATCACAAACCATGTACCCTCTCGGCTCATCCAATGGCATCCCCGCTCCTACAGCAGCTGCCATAGGTTCATCAATCAAATGTACAACACGCGCCCCCGCGCCAGAGGCAGATTCGCGAATCGCTCTTCTCTCCACTTGTGTTGCTCCACATGGCACGCATATTAGGACTCTTGGGCTCGGACGAAACCAAGCGCTTTTATGAACTTTTTTGATGAAATGCTGCAGCATTTTTTCACAAATAGTAAAATCTGATATTACTCCATCTTTAAGTGGCCTTATTGCTGTTAATCCTACAGGCGTCCTTCCAAGCATATTTTTAGCTTCAATCCCGACTGCTTCTACTCTTTTGTTTGCACCTTGTTCATCCCTTACAACAACTACTGATGGCTCGTCAAGTACGATACCTTTACCTTTCATATAAATAAGCGTGTTTGCAGTACCTAAGTCAATAGATATATCAGTCGAAAACATCCCGGCAATTTGTTTAATAAAATTGATCATCTATAACTCCCCTAATAGTTTGTTAAGAATTTGATTCAATATTTTTGGATTTGCTTTTCCTTTCATTTCTTTCATTATTTGTCCAACAAAGAAACCCATTAGTTTGATTTTTCCATTTTTATAATCTTGTACCTCTTTGGGATGCTTTTCCAGTATTTTTTGCGCCTCTTTGGAGAGAATGTCGGCATCTGATACCTGTTCAATGTTTTTAGATTTAATAATATCATCAATATTTGAACTACCAGCCCATAGGTCATTTAATATATCTTTTGCTTGTTTACTGGAAATTTTACCCTCGCTAACATAATTCATCAGTTGTGACACATTTGAAGGCTTTATTGCTACATTAGAGATATCCATATTATGTTTATTACATAAACCTACTAATTCACTTAAGATAAAATTCGATACCATTTGAGCTTCTGATTTTGTGTCTTTCATCGAACCTTCAAAGAAGTCTGATAAATCTGAGTTTAAAGATAATATTTCCGCATCATCATCTTTTAAGCCATAATCTTTTTTATACCGATTTTTTTTAGCATCAGGTAGCTCAGGAAGAGTTAACTTAATTTCATCAATTTTTTTTTCTGATATTTCAACTGGAAGTAGATCTGGATCTGGAAAGTATCTATAGTCGTTCGCCTCTTCTTTTGATCTCATTGGCCTTGTTTCATCTTTTTTAGGATCATATAATCGAGTTTCTTGGACTACAGGCTCTCCTGTCTCAAGAAGCTCTTGCTGTCTTATCACTTCGTAATTAATTGCAGACTCTACAAACTTAAAAGAATTTATATTTTTAATTTCTGCCCTAATACCAAACTCATCACCGGGTTTCCTCAGTGAAACATTTGCATCACATCTAAAAGAACCCTCTTGCATATTCCCGTCACTTATTCCTAAACTTCTAACAATAGAATGTATCTTTTTTAAATAAGTTACTGCTTCTTCTGCAGACCTCATATCTGGTTCGGATACTATTTCTATAAGTGGAGTTCCTGCACGATTGAGATCTATAGCACTTTCATCCTCATAAAGATCATGAATTGATTTACCAGCATCTTCTTCAAGGTGTGCACGCGTGATGCCAACACACTTACTACTTCCATCTACGTTTATCTCTAACTTACCATCGTAAACTATCGGAAGTTCATATTGAGAAATTTGGTATCCTTTTGGCAAGTCAGGATAGAAATAGTTTTTTCTAGCAAATATCGATTTTCTAGCTATTTTTGCATCTACTGCCAACCCAAATTTAATTGCCATATCTACGGCATTTTTATTTAGTACTGGAAGTACGCCCGGCATTGCTAGATCTATTACTGAAGCTTGCGTGTTTTGCTCTGCACCAAAGTCTGTTGACGCAGAGGAGAATAGTTTACTTTCAGTTGATAGCTGAACATGTATTTCTAGACCTATTACTGTTTCCCACATATTTTACTTTCCTGGTTCTTTTTTATGCCACTCTGTTTCTTTTTGATATAGATAAGATAATTTGAGAATATTTTTTTCATCAAAATGTTTACCAATTATTTGTAAACCCAGCGGCATATTATCTTTAAAACCCATTGGTATAGACATTGCAGGTAAGCCAGCAAGGTTTGTGCTCACTGTATAGACATCTGATAGATACATTGCTATTGGATCATTCATCTTTTCACCAATTTTAAAAGCTTTATCTGGCGTTGTTGGCCCTATGATTAAATCGACTTTGTTAAAAGCATTTCTGAAATCGTTAGCAATTAAGTTTCTAACTTTCTGAGCTTTCAAGTAATAAGCATCATAGTATCCAGCAGATAAAGCATATGTTCCAACTAGTATCCTCCTCTTGACCTCTTTTCCAAACCCCTCAGAACGCGATTCCCTATAGAGATCCTCAAGGTTGGATGCGTGACCTGACCGATGCCCAAATCTCACACCGTCAAATCTAGATAAATTTGAGGAGCATTCTGCTGGAGCAACAACTTGATAAGCTGAAACGCCTAAACCTGTGTATTTAAGATTAACCGTCTTAATCTTGCAGCCCATTTTTTCCAATGTCTTTACTGAATCGTAAAAGACTTTTTTTACATCCTCATTTAGGTCTTTAGTAAACTCTTCTGGTATGCCGATGGTATAATTGGGCTTAACATCATCTAAGCAATATGCATGATAATCAGGTACTTCAACACTTGAACTAGTAGAATCCTTCTCATCGTGACCAGATATTTCTTTTAATAGAATTGCTGCATCAAGTGCATCCGTTGTAAACAGGCCGGCTTGATCAAGACTAGAGGCAAACGCGATCATACCGAATCTCGATACTCTTCCATATGTAGGTTTTAACCCACAGATTCCGCACAGTGATGCAGGCTGTCTAATTGAACCCCCAGTATCTGTCCCTGTTGAACATGGTGAAATTCTTGCTGCAACTGCAGATGCCGAGCCGCCAGAGGATCCACCTGGGACATATTCTGTATCCCAAGGGTTTTTAACGGGACCATAAAAACTTGTCTCATTGGATGATCCCATCGCAAATTCATCCATATTTGTCTTGCCAAGCATAATAGTGCCTGCATCATTAAGTTTTTCAATTACAGTTGCATCATATGGGCTGATGAAATTATCAAGCATTTTCGAGCCACATGAAGTCTTGACACCTTTAGTGCAAAAAATATCTTTCTGAGCGATAGGTAAACCAGCTAATTCTCTAAATTTTTTTTTTGCTATCTCCTTATCAATCTCTTTTGCTTTATTGAGCGCAAATTCTTCAGTCATAGTAATAAAACAATTAAGCTCATCATCATGCTGCATTATCTTATTTAAGTAGCTGGTTGTAAGTTCAACCACACTGATATGCTTATTTTTGATCGCTGTTAAGATCTCTTTTACAGATTTAAACTCCATATCAGTCAATAATTCTAGGAACTATATAGTATCCATCTTTCGTTTTAGATGTATCATTTTGATTTTCTGATCTATTAATATCTTTGATTGATTTGTCCTCTCTCAAAGGTTGATTGAAATCTAATGGATGAGCCATTGGTTCCATGCCATTAGTTGGGGCAGCATCAATCTCGCTAATGAGTTCAAGAATATTCTCTAAATTGCTAGTAAGTTCATCAATATCACTGTCAGGTATACTTAACTTTGATAAATGAGTTAATTTGTTAATTGTGTTTTTATCCATTATTTTTTGCGAGATGATGTAAATCTATTGTGGTTATTATAATCTAAGTGAATAGATATGTCTGTAAATTCATTTGATTCTAAGAGATGACTTATCTTGTTGGTCTGGTTGATACCATTTTCCATAAACAACATTCCTCGATCACTCAATATCTTTTTTGAGGATTTGATGATTTCTTTGATATCGTCCAGCCCGTCAATACCTGAGAAAATAGCAGAGGATGGTTCATTATGTAATACGCTCTTATCGACCCTATGATCTGATATTGAAATATATGGTGGATTACTGAATATAAAGTCAAACGAGTTGGCTCTGAATGGTTTTAGCCAGTCTCCACAAACAAGTTTGATGTTATTTTGATTTAAGAGCTGAGAATTTTTTTTTGAAATTATTATTGCTTCCATACTAATATCACTTAAAACAACATTCCATTTTGGTCTTTCAATTGCAATAGTTATTCCTACACAACCACTACCACAACCGGCATCTAAAAAACTACATCTATTATTTTCCTTATATAATTCGTCACCTTTAACTAAGATTTGATCAATTATGCTCTCCGTTTCTGATCTCGGTATGAGTACACCTTCATCTACATAGAAGTTGTGTTTGTAAAACAAATGATTTTTTAAAATGTAAGATAGAGGTTTATCGTTTTTTCTTTTATTTAGAATATAACTAATTTGTTTTTCCTCATCTTCAGTCATACTAATCGACGAGTTTGAATACATCTTAGGCTTGCTCATACCTAATACATGCATAAATATTTCCTCTGCCTCGATCTTTGACTCTTGATAAGACTGATCTGTATGAAGCTCGATGAATTTAGTAGCAGTCTTTACTAGGTCAGTAGTTTTCATTATTTTGCAGATTCATCTGTTAAGGCATCAATTAGTTGTTCAATATTCCCATCGATGACTTGTTCTAGTTTATACAATGTAAGATTAATTCTATGGTCTGTTATTCTGCCCTGAGGGAAATTATACGTTCTAATTCGCTCAGACCTATCTCCAGATCCCACTTGTTTTTTTCTACTTTCATCAGTATCTTTTTTTTGCTTTTCTTGCTCTGCAGACAGTAACCTGGAATGTAAATATTCTAGTGCTTTAGCTTTATTTTTATGTTGTGATCGATCATCCTGGCATTCAGATACGATACCTGTCGGTAAGTGAGTTATTCTGACAGCTGAATCCGTTTTATTGACATGCTGACCACCCGCACCTGATGCTCTGTAAGTATCAATTCTAAGGTCCGCAGGATTGATTTCTATATCATCTACTTGTTCCACAATTGGTAACACAGCTACAGTAGATGCAGAGGTGTGAACCCTTCCTTGTGTTTCTGTATCAGGAACTCTCTGAACCCTATGGGTACCAGATTCAAATTTCAATTTACTATATACGTTGTTACCAACAACTTTAAATATTATCTCTTTAAAGCCACCATGATCACTTATGTTGCTATTGATTACCTCGATTTCCCATTTATTTTTTTCTGTAAATCGTGAGTACATCTTGAACAGGTCACCAGCAAATATTGCAGCCTCTTCACCCCCAGTTCCAGCGCGTATTTCCATATAAACGTCTCTTGAATCATTAGGGTCTTTCTCAACCGTTACTTCAATAATTTTTGTTTCTACATCAAACAAATCATCCTTATGTTTTTTTAACTCCTCCTGAGCAATCAAAACCATCTCTTTGTCATCATCGACTAACAATTCTTTAGTATCTGTGATAGATTTTTCTATTTGCAAATATTTCTGATACAACTTAACACTCGCCTCGAGCTTTGTAAGCTCTTGATTGAGGTTTTTCATTTGAACCCTATCAGAATAAATTTCAGGCGTACTTAACTTTGCTGTAATATCTTTATAATTTGAGAGATTACTCTCAAGCTTTGCTCTCAGATCGGGGTTCATTAGTTTTCTTTAAAGAGCTTGTTAAGTTTTTCGATCTTTTCCTCATCAAGGTTAGGATATAACTCTTTTAACTTCATTGTGGTTTCGTGGGCAAGTTTGTTCTTTAGAGTTTCAGAGACATAATCAATTATTTCATTTATATCCTCAGAATTTTTCGCCATTCTTTTTGCTTTAATGACTATCCCACTGGTTATGTCATCAACATATTCTCGATAGTTTTTTATTATTTCAGTGTTACTATTTTCTGAGAGCCAATTCTTATATTCAACAATTTTAAATTTAATAATCTCTTCAGCATCCTTAATTGATTTCTCTCTGATCTTGTAATTATTTTCAATAATTTGTCCTAAATCATCAATAGTGTAAAGATAAACGTTATCAAGGTTCTTAATCTGTGACTCGACATCTCTAGGAACACCAAGATCAATTATTACTATTGAGTCATTATTTCTCTTAATTAACGCACTTTCTATATTTCCTTTTCCTATCAATGGCAAAGAACTAGAGGTTGACGTTATAATTACATCAAATTCATGAATAATATTTGATAGGTTATTCAAGTTTGAATATTTACAGCCATTCTCGACAGCGAGTCTTTTACCTTTTTCCTCTTTCCTATTACAAATTGTTATTTCATTAACGTTATTAGATTTTAAATATTTAAGAGCTAGCTCAGTCATCTCTCCTGCACCAATTAGCAAACATCTTTTTTCTTCAACTGTAGAAAATATTTTTTTTATTAAAAGAATTGATGTATACATGAAAGATATTGCATTGCCACCAATATCTGTGTTGGTCCTGACATTTTTTGCTACAGAAAATGAGTACTCAAACAGTCTTTTTAATTTTCCATCAATAGATTTATTTTCAAGAGCAATCTTATAGGCAGTCTTTACCTGTCCTAATACTTCAGTTTCACCTATAACCATAGAATCAAGTCCAGCAACTACTTTAAATAGATGTTCAATAGCATCTTCTTCTTGATGGATATAAAGGTATTTACCAAAAGACTCGTATTCTCTCTCAGCTAAAAGCCAATCTTTTATATCATTAACGCCATTGTTGCTATCACAATATATTTCTGTTCTATTACAGGTTGAGACTACAATAACCTCAGATATATCTTTGATTTTTTTTATCCTTCTTAGAAGCAGTGATGCATTTTCAGCAGAAAAAGAAAACTTCTCTCTAACATCAATATTAGCTGATTTATGATTTAGCCCTATAACTGATATGGTCATTTATGTTTCCCTATTAACATATTAGCTTATGCTATTATACATCTATGTATGAAAATTTAAAATTTATAGGTACGCTATCGCTGCTGTTTTTAGCATCTTGCGGCATTCAAAATGATACTGAAACACTGAAATCTAAGATCAGCGCACCTTACTCAGATACTAATGCTAATTTCAAGTATAACTCCATGTATAACAAACTAGTCATTGAACTATTACTCCATAAAAAGCGATATGACGAGGCTGTAACCACATTTAGTACGAATATTAAATACTTTAGAAATGAGGATGACTTTCTAAGGATGATTAATAAAGCACGTGACTTAAGGAAATTTAGAGACATTACTAGAATTTCGAAAAGATGGCTGGATATTAATTCATCTAATATCTCAGCTCATAAGATTGCGTTTTCCAACTATATTGAATTAGCAGATTTCACCTCTGCTGATTATCATCTAAATTATCTTTATGACATGTATGAAAAAAATAATAGCAAATCATATATTGATGTAGAAGAAATACTTTCCCGGAACATTATTATTAATAATATTGTTGATTATTTTGAAAAAAACTTGAGTAAATATGATGACAAGGACATCCTCATATCCTATGTAAACATATTACAAAAGAATAATTTAGATCAATTGGCCGTGTCATATTTAAGAGATATGAATCCAGAAAAAAATAGATCACTTGTAAGAAAATACTCTAATGCATTATTTAAGTTGAATAACACTGCTAAGGCAATTTCTGTTTTAGAAAACTATATTAATTCCCAAAATATTACTGATAGAGAATCATCATACGATCTTTTGGCATTATATTTATCTAGTGGCAATGAAAAAACGAAAATTTTGATAGATGATTTGATTGCTATAGATCCAAGTGATGATGATTTTATTTTCAGAGTTGCTTTACTTTGTTTTGACAAAGAAAATTATGATTTATCAGAGAAGTATTTTAATATCCTACTTTCTAAATCTTATGCACCTGATAATATAAATTTTTTCTTGGGACAAATTGATTTCAAGAGAAAGCAATATAATGAGGCTTTGCTTCATTATGATAGAATAACTCAAGGAACATTTGTTAATACGAAACTGGCAAATGTTGCAAAGGCATTACTGAAACAACATGATCTCTCTAGAGCTTATAGATATCTTGAGAGAGAGGTAAAGATCAAAACAGATAATGATGTTTTAAGTCTACTCTCTCTTAAAATGTCACTACATCAAGACCCTTATGATGCTGACAAAGTATTAGACATAGCTTCAGAGATGTTACAAATATTTCCGGAAAATCAGCGCGCGCTATACTCGCGTGCACTTGCTTATGAGAAAAAGGGCGAGATCAGTTTAATGAGTATGGATTTTGAGAAGATGATTGATTTTGATCCATACGATTCAATTGCACTGAATGCATATGGTTATAGTTTATCATTGCATGACACACAACTTGATTACGCTGAGGAATTGATAAGAAGAGCGATCAATATCGACCCCGGCAACCCAGCGATACTAGATAGCCTCGCTTGGATATTATTCTTGAACGGATCATATAAAGATGCGTACAAATATGCATCTCTCGCATACAGTAAAGATCAAGATCCAGAGATAGTTTCTCATTATTATCAGATTTTATTAAAGAATGGTTTGACGGAAAAAGCGAATGACATTTTACAGAAATCACTAATAACTGATCCAGAAAATGATGATTTACTCCAACTTTTGGATGAAAGAAAAAGTAATGAAGCGTCTTCATTGTAAATCATACGCAAAGCTTAATTTATGTTTACATGTTCTTAATCGTCGAGAGGATGGTTATCATAATATCCAAAGTATATTTCAAGCTATAGATCTACATGACAACATAACTTTCGAGAAGAATGAAGGCAACCGTATAAACTTAGAGACAAACAACAAGAACCTCACTAATGAGGACAATCTTATTATTAAGGCCTGTAGTGTGTTATCTCAAAAATACAATCTTGATATGGGCCTGAATATCTCTCTCACAAAAAACATACCTATTGGATCAGGTTTGGGAGGAGGCAGTTCTAACGCCGCAGTAACCCTTCATGCAATTAATAGACTGTATGATATTCAATTATCACAGGGTGATTTGCTATCTTTCGCAGAGAGAGTCGGTTCAGATGTCCCATTTTTTATTAATGGAGGCACTGCTGAAGTATCAGGTAGGGGCGACATTATAAATAAAATTTCGTCAAAACAGAAATTTTATGTTCTGATTTTCCCCGATATAAGTATTGTTACTAGAGAAATATATAGTCTAATTTCTAAAAAAGATTATTCAGATGAGCAAGATCTTGAGAATCTGTTGGGATCAAAATTAAATACTTTTGAGCATGCTGTTATGGAAAAATATCCAGAACTAAACCAAACAAAATATTGGCTTTCGTCCTTAGGTAGGGTTAGAATGTCCGGTACGGGAAGCACGCTATATATTGAGTTTGACAGTTACGAAAGTGCTATTAAAGCCAATAAGGAAATTGGAGACAGGTACAGATCTAAAATGGTGAGTAGTCTGGAATCATATGACATTTTTTCTTGATAATTTGGGGTGTAGCCAAGCGGTAAGGCAGCGGGTTTTGATCCCGTCATTCGGAGGTTCGAATCCTTC